>NZ_CP092489.1:890000-1022500 GCF_025643335.1 Endozoicomonas sp. Mp262
TTTTGACGATAGACTTAATGCTCTTGAATCCATATTTCCATGGCACCACCAGCCTGAACGGTGCACCATTTTGATTGGGCAATACCTGACCATAGAGACCTACAGCCAATAAGGTTAGAGGATGCATAGCCTCATCCATTCTTAGCCCTTCAACATAAGGCCAATGAATAGAGCCAAACTGATTTTTTTGCCCCGGCATCTGCTCAGGATCGAACAGTGTCGTAAACTCAACAAACTTTGCCCTGGAGGTGGGATTAAACCGTTTCAACAAATCACCCAGTGAAAAGCCCACCCAGGGAATAACCATGGACCAGGCCTCCACACACCTTAGTCGGTAGATACGCTCTTCCATCGTATGGGGCTTAAGTAGATCTTCCAAAGTATAAGTGCCGGGTTTATCCACCTCACCCTCTATAACCACAGACCATGGATCTGTCTTAAAGCGCCCGGCTTTTTTAGCAGGGTCTGTTTTCCCTGCGCCAAATTCATAAAAATTATTATATCCGGCCACATCATTAAATGGTGTGAGGGGTTCTTCTATTTGATATTGGCTTTTGTTAAAGCCCTTTACCTTTTGATCAAGCCAGCCTGGTGAAGGAAACTGGCTGGAAGCTCTGTCGCCAACAACAGACTCTGTAGCAGCAGTGACTTTGCTGTCATCCGAACATCCTGACATAGCAAAACCCAAACCTGCCAATGCATAATATCCGCTTTTTTTAAGGAATTTACGTCGCTCCCTATAAACAGGCTCAGGTGTTATTTCACTGCTGAAAACGTCATGCGCTTTTCTTATTTTTATCAACATAGTTGTAACCATAAAAAACGCTGCCCTGGGGCAGCGCCTAAATCAACTTTCTATTTTTGCTTTCCTGGCCTCATTCAGCCGCCAGATAGCGGTTATTGGTCCAGAGCAGGCATAGCCCAGGAAAACCAACATTAAGACCCGGGGAGGATCCGTAAAGATGACAGCAAAGGCCAGTACAATCACCAGCATAAAGATAAAGTGCACCCGTCCCTTCAGGTCAATTTTCTTAAAACTGTGATAGCGTATATTGCTGAACATCAGCACACCGGCCATAGCAACTATCACTGCCGCCATCAGAGCAATAAAGATCGACTCACCATCAACACCGTAGTCACTGAGAGCCCAGACCATTCCCACCACCAGCGCGGCGGCAGCCGGGCTTGCCAGCCCCGTGAAATAGCGACTGTCAGTCACCTCAATCTGGGCATTGAACCGAGCCAGTCGTAAAGCACCACAGGCTGCATAGATAAAGGCAACCATCCAGCCCACTTTACCAAGATCATTCAGCGCCCAGCTATAGGCCACCATGGCCGGAGCCACCCCAAAGGTCACCATATCAGCCAGACTGTCATACTGCTCGCCAAACTTACTTTGGGTATTGGTCATTCTGGCTACCCGGCCATCAAGACCATCCAGCAGCATTGCTACAAACACGGCAATACAAGCGGAGGAGAACAGGCCAGCCTGGGCAGCAATAATGGCATAAAAGCCACAAAAGAGGTTGCCAGTGGTGAACAGATTGGGCAGAAGATAAATACCTTTACGCCTGATGGTCTGACCACCCTCATCGATTTCTTCTACATGCTCATCTACGGGAAAAAGGCCATCAACGACATTGCTGTCTTCTTCTGGCCGCTCCTTTTTATCGTCCATTACACACCAGTATTAAAACATCGATAGATTGACACTTTACCATGAAAGAAATTTAGCGGGTATGCATTGATCTGAATCGGGAAAATGAGACTTTGCTTGCAAAGGTATCATGACAGCCACAGCGTGGATAGCAGGCTTAAAGCTGGGTTTATTATTTTGATCACATGGTTATAGCTAATTCCGGAAAGGGATAATATGCTGCACATGCGGGTATGAAAGCAGCTGATAGAACAGATAATCGGATTATGGTTTCAATACAAGCTGCCGAGATTGTTTGATCGTCGTTTTAATCATCTGGATGACAAGATCTCCACCTAATCCACCCTTAATTAGTTTGGCAGCTATGCTATGTAAAATCAGTTGCTTGTGTCGAACTCAGGCCATATGCCTATCAGAGTTACCTTCAATCCAATCAATTAGTAGGTTCACATAGTCTTGCCCTGCATCTTCCGAAGAAAAGTGCGACGCATTATCAAAAATAACCAGCTTATTGTTGGGAATGTGTTTGGCTAAAAACTCCCCATTATCAACCAGCACAAAAGGATCCAGCCTCCCCCAGGTGATTAAAGTCGGCACCTGTATGCCTTTCAGATGCTGTTCAATCCATGGCAGTTCTTTTGAATAAGTCCCGAAGAAACTGATCGCACATTGATGCCCTTGTTCGTTGTAGCAAATGTCATAGTACTCTTTTATTGCACGCCTGGAGGGCTTGTAGTGGTGATACCCCTCGCTAACAGCGGTCAGGAAATTGGTTTTCATCACGGGTTTTTTATTTAAACCTTGTGCTAGCCAGCGTACAAAACGCGATTTTATTACAGCCGTCAGAATGGGCGACAACCTGGGTGGAAAGTTTCCCGGACCATCAAAGATATTCAGACTCAGGAATCGCTCTGGATGGTTAATCACAGCGGTCAGGGTAATGGGGACTCCAACATCCGGCCCAACCAGATGAGCCTGCTTGATATTGAAGTGATCCATTGTCTGGATAATCACTTCACTCAGTTGACTGGCTGACATATCAGCTTCTTCCGCTTGCGACAAACCAAACCCGGGAATATCAAAGGCCAGCACATCAAACCGGGTACTGAAGTCTTCAAATGAGGATTCCCACATACGAATGCTCTGAGGCAGGCCATTCAGTAAGAGCAGTGCAGGTGCATTGGGCCTCTCGCTGCGCAGGAAGCGAATATTGAATTTCCCTACTTTTACAAACTGTGGTGCAAACGGATCAACAGCAGGTTCTGGTTGCTCAGAAGCAAACCGGGAAAGAGCCTTGTTTAAAAGAGACCGTGTCATGTCGTTGCCTATAGCTGCACCTTCAAGTGCTTATTTTTAATATTGGTTACTATTATATACTAGGTTATTCTATTAAGTGTTACTTCACAAGAAGGCATTATTTAGTGCCTAAGTTACCTTTTGATAACCTACGGGGAATGCGCGATGGGCTCACAAGCAGGCAGTGAAAGGCGAAGTTTCAGGAACAGTGAAGATTGTCCTATCCGTGATGTGGTTGCTCAGATTGGTGATAAATGGTCGATTCTGATTCTGTTTGCACTGGTGGATGGCCCGGATCGCTTTAACTCCCTTAAATCCCGCATAGAAGGCATTTCACAGCGTATGCTGACACAAACCCTACGGGACTTACAGCGTGATGGTTTTGTTCTGCGCACTGTGTACCCACAGGTTCCCGTAAAAGTGGAATATGAATTGACCGAACTAGGGAAAGGCTTATCCGCTTCTGTTTGGAAATTAGTATCCTGGGCTGGTGACCATCACAGCGATATCCGTAACGCACGCCAGCAATATGACGAAGAAACTGGAGAGTAGATTATTTAACTGTTAGTCATATAGATGTATCAAAGATATCAACTGAAAATACGGACTATACTAATTCTGTAATTGCAAAATAGTCTGTCTCTGTTCATGCAAAATATGTACAACAAGTATCTTGTATTGCCTATGTTGTGCTTTAGTGAAAGATGGATAAAAAATAGCAGGGTATTTTACATTCTGTTATTTTTAACGGGTGTGATAAATGACTACACCTTCGGAAGGTTTCGATTTTCTGATAGCTTTCCTCACTTCGATTACTGGAGCTTACCTCATATTGCCAGTTGGTTAATGTTAACCTCTCCAACAGAGGGTATATTGTCCCTTAGTGATCATCGACAACACTTCATACAAAAATTGAAACAGTTATATCCGCCTGTGTCAGAAGAGGATGTACTTGAGTATCTTCGGCGCGTGGAAGAACATAGTGTTGAGCAATTAGATTTCACACTATTGAGTGACTTCCAGCTTATGACTCCGGTTTTGTACGCTTTTTCTTCATCAAGAAATATTATTTTTATTCACTATAAAGCAAGTGCAGTCATTAAAGGATTTCTTATCAACACTACCCTTGATTACTATCCAATTCATCAAGAACAATGGATCCATGAAAGCAACTATGAATTTCTAGACTCACCCTCTGTTATTTTTGCAAAATCAGAAAACCAATGGTTTTTTAAGGATGTAGATGATCGAGAAGATTTAAAAGAATGGCTTGATATTTTAGCAGGACAAATAGAACAACAAAATGCAACTATTAAAGAAAGCATATCATTGCCTGACATAGTGCCAAATAGCTATGCTATTAAATGCTTTTACAACCATAAGAAATCAATTCTGCAACTTGCCAAGCTAATCCCTGGCTGCCCTCAAGGTTCACCAAGAGATGATATAGATAATTTCTGCAGATATACTTTCTATTTTCTCTTGCCAAATGAAAAAACTTATCAGCGTGAACAATTTTTGCAACCACATAGCAACTCGGAGATTTATCCTGATGACAAAGAATTTATTACTTTCACATCCCTCAAGACAGAGCATGTTAACCTCACAGAGTCATGTCAAATTCCAATCCCATGTTCAAGCAATGATTTTTCAAAAAGAACCGATCTTCCGATACCTGATCTGTCAACAAGTTCAGAAGAAATGATTCGTTATATGCAACGCAAACCGGCCATTACCATGATTCCAGACAGACATATGGTTGATCCTCTCCCCCATTCTCCTGCACAGCCGCCTGCTCCCTCTACCAGGAAAAGAAAAAGGAGTACGGATAGCGATACCCTTGATACTTTTGGAAAAAGAATACGCCATAGACATGGTAAAAATGAAGCGGTATATGACCAAACCGACCAGATACGACAGCATGAGGATACAAAAAAATATCTTTCTGAAAATCACCCAAATCTCTACAATACGCTAAAAGAAATAGAACAACTTCTTGAGAATCCATCCATAGAAGATAACGATGAAACTGGTAGTTTTGAAGAAAAACTGCAAGAGTATATTTACAAGGCACTTCATGCCTATCAGACGATGATGCGAGAGGATAAAAACCTACAGAGAACTGCCGCTGTACCTGAAATGACTGATAGCTACATTAACTTTTTATTAGAGCACCCTCTTTGCAAGTTCTATTATATGAGCGCTGACAGGCATCCCATTTTATGGCATGATGTAATTAACTATCTCAATAGTTTAAGCAATACAAAGGGATGGGGCGTAGAATTCACTGCCCATCCTCAACCCAATAATACACTTAATTTGATATACAAAGAAATTAACGCCCTATTAAACGAGAACGAGAACGAGAACTTAAACAAAACTCTATTAAGCCGACTTGATAGCACTAAAGAAGAATTAATCAAGCAATTAAAAAAAAGTCAGCCATTATCATTAGCTAGTGATAACCATATAAAACAAATACGCGCAATATTATTAAAACATAAAAGAAAAATATTAAGTATTGAGCAAGAAGATACAAGTGAGTCTGTAGTCGCATACAAAATAATAAAACAGCTTTTTGAGAGATTTGACAAACCGGATACTACCTTAAAAAAACGCCTCTCATCCCAAGATACAACCCCTCGCTGGTTTTATAGGGATTATGTTGATATGGCAAATTATCTACTAGGTGGAAACTGGTTTGATCTCATATCTATACAATGGCTGCCTGCCACCCAAGTACGCTTAATACAATCCTCAAAGCGGGTTATTCTGGAAATGACATCATATGAAAACGAGCGAGTTCGATTCAAGCCAACCCAAGCTGCACTTGCTCTTTTTACAAAAAAAATAAACCTATCTGCCTTGTTGAAAGTACCCTGTTTCAAAAGACTCCTCTGCATTGAATCAGGTATTGATGAGCTAAGGAAAAGTCTTGAAGTGGATCACACTTTTGTCTGCTCTTCGGGCAGCCTCATGGACTTGCACGCTGTATTTTTCAATGCCAGTGATACACTGCAACCACTATCAGAAGAAGAAATACAAGAGATTGAGCGATCTGATCATCTTATGGAAACAACCCCTTTAGACAGCGTTACCGAAGAAAGAGATTCTGTAGAAATTGGTGGAGAAACCATTGACTTTAGTCTGTTATAAACAGTCAGCTGGATTCAAACAATAAGCGCAATCATCGTAGCAGATTTAGGCCGCCTTCAAGCACAACAATAGCCTTTAGAGAGTATAATCAAATAATCCTCCGGCTATGCCGAAGATCAGTTAACTTTATTATTTTTTCTTTTTTATTATCTACCCCCCCAAACTCTTCATCATAAGGATATAATAGTACGCAACCGGTAAAGCATATTTATTTCACCAACTACATATGATTAAAAACCCGAATACTATTGCTTAGTTTATTACAAAGTCATATGGCTCATAGCTTTTTTAAAAACACTTCTAGCCATTGATAATCAGATAAAACAGGTACATTTATCAATTCATTAGTTGAAAATGAAGTTGGTTGTTGTGATTGGATTTTCAAATATTTATCCTGATATAAAAATGGTTTACGATTTCTATTCAAATTCATAAGCTGGCTTACTTTTACCTGAAACCCCTCTGCTGTACTCTTTATACTAATATCATCCAGCAAAGCCTCTTTATCAACTTTACCCATAAATGCCACTTTTATTTTCTCTGGTGTTCTTTCAAAAATACTAATAACTTTTAATCCTTGCTCGCTTTCAAATTTCTGATAACATTCAGGAACCTTACCATTTCCCAAAAGTTTGACCTTTAGTGTTTTTTCTTTTCCACAAACAAGAGCCTCGGACTCTAATTCGCTTTCGATAGCATCATCATAGAAGTCATGTGGCTGCATTTGATATATTGACTGAGAAAAGCGAAATACAGGGGACGGTGTTACTATAATCGGACCAATTGAGGTAATATAACATTGCGGTTCAGGAAAATACCAGCAAGGTTTAGCGCAGTGGAATTTAAAATTCAAAAGCAACATCATTATTCTGTTATCAGATGTTTTTTCTTCTGATAGATTTAGTTGTAAGTGATCATCTTCTTTACATGCTGATACAGTAAATTCCTTATCACTAGTATAAAGTTTATGACTTACCATTTGCTGTTGACTTGAGAAGTCTTTTTCATCAAAAGGCGCTGACATTTGATTAAATGTTACTTCTATCTTTTTTATATTACAAAAGGATACGTTATGAATCACAATACCTTTTATTAATCCTTGATAGCAGGTTGCGGTATCAAAGTTCCAGGTGTTTCTACGACTATCTCTAATTGTCAAATACCTGCCTATAGAACTTGTCGGAATGGGGTTGGCCGTTTCAAGTTGCTGCAAAATAACAACCTGTTTTTCAGGTATAGTTACAAGAGCATAATCGGGGGTAGTTTTTTCATGTTCCGGGTGACCTAGCACCAAGCATTCAGGCTTGGTCAATGACATATTTTCTATGTCCTTTACGATAGAAAACTCTATTTCTCCAAGGCTTGAGTGTTCTTTATAACAAACTAATACTCCAAATGGTTCATCTTTATTTATCGTCAATAATAGAGAGGCATCCAAGAAAGAGCTGTATAAAAAATAAGTAAAATAAAGTATTCCTTTTAAAAAAACATTACACATATCTTTCTATATCCAATGTACCGAAACGTAAGCGGTTGCTGGAGGTAGATTTCTTACCTCCAATAAATATAGTTCAAGCCGCTCTTTTCGCTTCTTACTTAATTTAAAAACAGGGGAAGCCATAAGCCTGAATCCGTGATTTCTTGATTTGCCCGGCAGTTTTGAAAATGTGCTGATTAATTTTTTCCTTTGAAAATAACTCGGGTTATTGATTGAAGTGTTTTTATGTCGTTTTTAAGCATAAATGCTGATCAAAATATCATCAAACTTGAAGACAGGTTGAAAGAAGCCCTACCGTTATCAATACAGTACTTTCTCATTTATGGCATTTTTTTCTATCTCGCTATTCAATCAACAAAGTGCATGCTGGCTTATTAATTGATGGAAAGACCTGAAACCAGGACAGTAACGACCAAAGCGTAGCCGGTATTGATGTCCTTTTTTCAGAAGACGGGCAGCCAGGTAGATGAGTTCCTGTATCACGGTTTTTAACCGGCGTCGTTTGGCTTTATGACGTACCGGCGCATCTGGCCCGAGCAAGCAACTCTGCCCCATGTAGCGCAGAATGTTATAGACCAGTGCACCCAAACACATCACCAGGTCGTTGGTGTCAAACTTGCCTGAAGGCAGGCGCTCTAAATCCATATCAGTCTTCAACTCACTGTGAAACTGCTCGCTGGTCGCATGATCCTCATAAAGATTAATGATCTGATCATCGCTGTAGTCAGCTTCGCTGAGTGTTGTCCACCATCCTTCCAGCTCATAATCGGGTGTCAGAAATCTCTGCCCTACAGTATCAGTGGTACGCTTGATAATGCGAATAATCAGACGCTGGTTACCATAGTTGGTTTCATAGACGGTTGAGAGTGTCGCATAACTCTTTCCTGGACGCGACTCCTCCCATTTGACTTGCTTTTCTTCAAAAATGGGGAGCCAGTGTTCCTTGGTGTGATACTTTCTTGGGTTGAGCTTGATAATGTGATTCACACCTTTGAACCCGGCGATTTCCCGGCGCGATTCCTCAGCATCGTGGCCACTATCAAGGCGAACCAGAATAGGCGCTCGGGTCAAACGTCGGCTGCGGTGCAGCACTGCTTGTAAAAAGCCAATAAAATCATTCTGGGAGTGCTGAGAGCCTGGGCGTAATTCACATCCCAGGCACCAGCCTTCGCAGCCAAAGTAAGCGGCAATAGGGGCATAACCAAAGAATTTTTTATACGTGTACTCGACCCCCTCCTTTTTGGTATTGCTGTTATCCATAGGGAATACGTCGATATCCAGTGGTATGTGCTGCTTCTTATCGAGTTTTTTCGGAAGGGGTGTGACGGGCACCTGAAGATTAACCAGGACATCGGTAAGGCTGTCCTCGATGAAAGGAATCAGTTGGGCGGCATCTTCATTGAAACGCTGTCTTAAGCGGCTGGCTGAAGGCATTTGTTTAATGCCCATTGCCAACCGGAACCAGTCGTTATCCCGGTTATTATCAACATTATCAAAATCACTTTTACCCTGAGCCAGTTGGCCGCAGTAAGCTCTGATCAGGTCGATATGAGTGATACGGTGCCTTTTTTTTATTTTGCGCAGGGATTTGCTTAACGCTGTCTTTTTGTTGAGTGCATGACCAACGAAATAAAGCCCTGCGACCGGTGTATAAAATTCCGTCTGTGATTGTTCAATTTTCAGTTTCACAAAAATGCACCCAGGTGGTGAAAATTAGAGTGGGTGCATTTTAACTTGGAACTTACGTTTTGTGGTTGATCCAGAGGAGTTGGGCTACAGTGAACTCACGGATTCAGGATAAGGATCAGTGAGGCTTTCAAATAGTGCGACTTTATCTAAATCGGCACAAATGCCATAGTGGCCAAGCCCTGAACCACTCGATTTATGGTTCGGTTGGTTTTTTGGGCCACCAGCGTAGCCATCATATCCTGACGAGCAATGAGTTTGCCAAATAGTCGCTCAAAGCTCAGATTGATGGCACCCGAGGTAGCGTTGGTGAGCAAATACAAGCCACCTTTTTCGTCCCGTCGCTGGTTGAGCCGCCAGATCAGTACTTCGATATTTCTTGCGCTATTGTATAGTTTTTGTTGATCTAGCTTACTGGTAATAAAAAACTCACGCTGATTATCATAGGCATCATCCAGCATGGTTGTTAAACCCACCATCAAGGCAAAAACCCTATCTCCCTCAAACTCCGGATCAAAGGCTAACAGCATGGCATCAACACTGCGCTGATAACCTAACTCCTCAAAGGCAAAGGTGGAGGCTGTCAGGAAAAGCTGCTGTTGACGGTCTTCAAGGGATTGACCCGGTATTTTTCTGAGTTCTCTGGGGTTACGGCTATAGAGCTTTACGGTTAATTCCTGAAGCAGGTTTTCTATGGCCAGGATATTGGCATCAGCAACCATATCAATATCTGTTTTGGCCAGGCTTTGAACATCAAACTCTGTGGCGCTGCGACAGCCCGTCAAGAATAGAGCACTGACTAAAAGACCCACTAAACCGGTCAACGAAGGTAACTTTAGTTTTTTTATTAATAGGGTAACCATCTCCTACCCTCATACCCTTGAGCCAACAATGATTACTATTGTAATAACACCTATTACAGAAAAAATACATCAACCTCATCACTGCACGGAGCCTGATTCCCCTACTATTTTTTCAGGTTAATGATTTTTTATTCAAAACCAGACCATTTATGTCATTAAAAACACCCAAGTATACCGCTCTCTATGTACCTGATACTTATAGAGACCTGGGTAATAAAGTTTATAAAATATGCCTAAATCTTATAAAGAATGGTCATCAGGTAAATATGTCGGAAATATTCCAATCAGAGAGGAGGTGCAGCCTTAAGCTCATACTATGGGCAACCCTGTTTCTCCCCCCGGTAGCAGCGCTGCTGCTATTAACCCCCCTGAACCAGGCACTGTTTATGTGGCTGAACAGCCACCTGGTGCAATGGCTGGGTGAATCATTCTGGGCTGTGTTTACCAATCTGGGAGACGGTTTTTTCCTCTTCCCGCTGGCCATGGTTCTGGTCATAAAAAACCCCAAGCGTCAGCTGGCGATGATTATTACCATTATTCTGGCCGCCCTGGCCCTGAATATTTCCAAAAGCATTGTGGATGCAGCACGGCCCTTTGCTGTGCTGGGTGATGCGGTATCTGTAGTAGGGCCAGAGCTTAAAAGCCATAGCACCCCTTCCGGACACAGCGGCACTGTATTCCTGTTGGCGGGGCTTGGCCTGATTTACCTTGGAAAACGTGGCGCAACCATTGCTGCCACTATTGCCATTTTGACCGGGATATCCCGGGTAGCCGTTGGTGCTCACTGGCCAGCCGATGTTGTTCTGGGCGCATGGATAGGGCTACTCTGTTCCGCATTAGGCGCCTTGGCAGCACACAGGTTAGAAGCTGGCATTAAGACCAGGGCATTCTTTATACTGCTGGGCTGTGTTGCTATTTGTGTACTGCCAACCTATGACAATGGCTTTCAGGATATCCTCTCGGTAAGAATACTCCAGTACAGCCTTGCCCTGGCCGCCCTGGTACTCACAGTGTCCGAGTCCATAAGCTTTGCCAGGGACCTCTCTGCTAAACGCACGCAGCAAAATGCTCCCGGGCGTTCCAATATAGTCTCTGGAGATTGACGGGAGATTTCGTGTCTAAATTGAGTAATACCATCACTGCCTCACTTCAGGATAAATACGGGTGGCTGATAAAAAGGCTACTGAAATTTGGCTTGGTGGGTGCCAGTGGTTTTCTGGTTGATATGGGGGTTTACACCCTATTATCCCTTGCTCTGGGCATTCCACACCTGGTAGCCCGGGGCAGTTCTTACTGGGTTTCTGCCAGCTGGAACTGGTTCTGGAACAGAAACTTTACCTTTTCCAGTGTAGAGAAAACCAAAAAGCTGCCCCAGTGGGGCAAATATCTGGGTATGTGTATAATTAGCTTTGTTCCGAATTGGGGTACCTATTATCTCTTAACCACCTGGATACCCTTCTTTTCCGACTATAAGCAACTGGCATTAATTGCCGGTGTAGGTTTAGGCATGCTGTTTAATTTTACCATTGCCTCTCTGTTTGTTTTTTCCAGTAAGAAAGATGCTGTTATGGCTGGGGAGCACTGAATGAAAGTCGATACCATGCGGGCAATCGACAGATACGTTGGCATTCCACTCTGCTTTGCCGTGAGCTGGGCATTCAGGATTAAGGAAAAACTGTTTCGTCCCAAAGCCCAAAAGCCTAAAAAAGTGCTTTTTGTTGAGCTGTCAGAAATGGGGAGTGCTATTTTAGCGGATCCGGCAATGCGCTGGCTGAAAGAACAGGGCTGTGAACTGCATTTTGTCATTTTCAAATCCAATGCGGTTAGCCTGGATCTGCTCAAAACCATTCCTTCTGACAATATCTACACGATCCGGTCTGACAGTTTTGTCACACTGACCACCGACACCTTAAACTTTCTTAAATGGTGCCGGAAAAAAGGCATTGATACCGTCATCGACCTTGAGCTGTTCTCTCGGGTAACATCACTGATGAGCCGACTGTCCGGTGCAGTGAACCGTGTTGGCTATGACGGGGTTCATGAAGAAGGACTCTACCGGGGCAACCACCTGACCCACCCGGTGATGTATAACCCCCACATGCACATTTCCAGAAACTTTATGGCCCTGGTAAGAGCGGCACTGCAACCCGCAGGAGAGCCTTACCAGCGTCAGTTAATCACCCAGGATGAAATTGATCTGGCTCGTGCAGAGGTTTCTGAAAAAGATCAACAGAAGGTTATTGAAAAAATCCGCTCGCTGTATCCCGAGTTTCAACCGGGGAAACAGCGCTTGATGCTTGTAAACCCCAATGCCAGTGACTTGCTTCCCCAAAGGCGCTGGATGGCAGACCGCTTTGCGGAAGTGATTCGCACGGTACTGGCCGATTATCCCGATGTTCTGGTTGTTATTACCGGTGCTCCGGCAGAAAGGGAGGGTGCGGAAAGCCTTAAAGCTGCCGTCAATAATCATCGCTGCCTGAACTCCGCAGGCGTATTTCTGTTTAACGAACTGGTGCCTTTGTACTCCATTTCAGCACTCATGGTATCCAATGACTCAGGGCCACCTCACTTCGCTTCGGTGACAGACCTTCCAACCTATGTCATCTTTGGGCCGGAAACCCCAAGCCTTTACGGCGCACTGGGCCATTCGACCCCTATTTATGCAGGCCTGGCCTGTTCACCTTGCGTTAGCGCTGGCAACCATCGAAAAACCAGCTGCACCGACAACCAGTGCCTGAAGGCCATATACCCGGAGCAGGTACTCAACGCCATCAGACCTGCCCTGGACCCTGTCATTGTTAAAACGCCTGTGCAGAGCTTAGAGGCTGATTTACAAAAAGCACAGAAGGCCAAGACAGAGGAAGTCAGCTAATGCTTATTGGGGAATAGAATATAGCGTTCTATTCCCCATCTTTCCCATCAATGATTAATTGATTTCCAGATTTTGCCCAGCACCAGGCTTTGGCGCTTCCACCCAGGGATAATGCGAACTATTCATCAATGACTGCTTTACTTCCGGCAACAAAGCGTCAAACAGCTCGGCTGTATGCTTTTCAATCTGGTTAATTTTTTTATTGACCCTGCGTGCCACTCTTTTGCGTAGTTTTTCTACAGGTTCACCCAAAAGTCCCCCCGCAAGGTCACCCACAATACCACCGAGAAAAGCACCACCTAACCCTGCAACACCACCACCAATAACAAATCCTGCTAATAAGCCAACAATACTGGTGTCTTCATCACCTATCCGATGCTTAATACCCAAGTTTAAATCTATAGCTGTTATAAGCTGCCGAAGCCAGGGCTTATAACCTTCAGATAAAACAATTATTGAGTTATCCAACTGATCAACCAGCTGCTCAATATGCTTTTTAATAATCAGGTTGGCTTCTCCGGGGAACTCCTTTTGCAAACCTGAGCTGGTGTAGTGATTATCTAATGCACTGGTTATCTGCTGGTTCATTGAAGCCAAAAGATGATTTTTATGCTCTAACCTGAATCCGTGAGTTCACTGTAGCCCAACTCCTCTGGATCAACCACAAAACGTAAGTTCCAAGTTAAAATGCACCCACTCTAATTTTCACCACCTGGGTGCATTTTTGTGAAACTGAAAATTGAACAATCACAGACGGAATTTTATACACCGGTCGCAGGGCTTTATTTCGTTGGTCATGCACTCAACAAAAAGACAGCGTTAAGCAAATCCCTGCGCAAAATAAAAAAAAGGCACCGTATCACTCATATCGACCTGATCAGAGCTTACTGCGGCCAACTGGCTCAGGGTAAAAGTGATTTTGATAATGTTGATAATAACCGGGATAACGACTGGTTCCGGTTGGCAATGGGCATTAAACAAATGCCTTCAGCCAGCCGCTTAAGACAGCGTTTCAATGAAGATGCCGCCCAACTGATTCCTTTCATCGAGGACAGCCTTACCGATGTCCTGGTTAATCTTCAGGTGCCCGTCACACCCCTTCCGAAAAAACTCGATAAGAAGCAGCACATACCACTGGATATCGACGTATTCCCTATGGATAACAGCAATACCAAAAAGGAGGGGGTCGAGTACACGTATAAAAAATTCTTTGGTTATGCCCCTATTGCCGCTTACTTTGGCTGCGAAGGCTGGTGCCTGGGATGTGAATTACGCCCAGGCTCTCAGCACTCCCAGAATGATTTTATTGGCTTTTTACAAGCAGTGCTGCACCGCAGCCGACGTTTGACCCGAGCGCCTATTCTGGTTCGCCTTGATAGTGGCCACGATGCTGAGGAATCGCGCCGGGAAATCGCCGGGTTCAAAGGTGTGAATCACATTATCAAGCTCAACCCAAGAAAGTATCACACCAAGGAACACTGGCTCCCCATTTTTGAAGAAAAGCAAGTCAAATGGGAGGAGTCGCGTCCAGGAAAGAGTTATGCGACACTCTCAACCGTCTATGAAACCAACTATGGTAACCAGCGTCTGATTATTCGCATTATCAAGCGTACCACTGATACTGTAGGGCAGAGATTTCTGACACCCGATTATGAGCTGGAAGGATGGTGGACAACACTCAGCGAAGCTGACTACAGCGATGATCAGATCATTAATCTTTATGAGGATCATGCGACCAGCGAGCAGTTTCACAGTGAGTTGAAGACTGATATGGATTTAGAGCGCCTGCCTTCAGGCAAGTTTGACACCAACGACCTGGTGATGTGTTTGGGTGCACTGGTCTATAACATTCTGCGCTACATGGGGCAGAGTTGCTTGCTCGGGCCAGATGCGCCGGTACGTCATAAAGCCAAACGACGCCGGTTAAAAACCGTGATACAGGAACTCATCTACCTGGCTGCCCGTCTTCTGAAAAAAGGACATCAATACCGGCTACGCTTTGGTCGTTACTGTCCTGGTTTCAGGTCTTTCCATCAATTAATAA
The DNA here is from genome assembly GCF_025643335.1 of Endozoicomonas sp. Mp262. Lineage (NCBI taxonomy): Bacteria > Pseudomonadati > Pseudomonadota > Gammaproteobacteria > Oceanospirillales > Endozoicomonadaceae > Endozoicomonas > Endozoicomonas sp. Mp262. Next base: position 905,073 of record NZ_CP092489.1, read on the forward strand.
GCCAGCATGCACTTTGTTGATTGAATAGCGAGATAGAAAAAAATGCCATAAATGAGAAAGTACTGTATTGATAACGGTAGGGCTTCTTTCAACCTGTCTTCAAGTTTGATGATATTTTGATCAGCATTTATGCTTAAAAACGACATAAAAACACTTCAATCAATAACCCGAGTTATTTTCAAAGGAAAAAATTAATCAGCACATTTTCAAAACTGCCGGGCAAATCAAGAAATCACGGATTCAGGTCTAACAGATCATTAGCAATAAGACTAAAGGTAGACTCAAACATTTTTGATCGGCCATCCTGGCTATCATCAAACAGCCCCTCGTTTTTATCCTCACCATTGAGCAGTGATAAAATCGGGTTCTGTTTCATATTCAGGCAGCTGTCCGACAGCGTTATATCCACAATTAATCCCCCATTATTTGTTCAGAACAATTTATCACTAAATTTATTGGGCAAGATTTAAACTGAACAATTTTCGTGCATGGTATTTTAAAATTATTTTTATCCATATGCCGGCTTGCTTGTTATTTCTAATCACCACGCCGGTATTATTTGATTTGGACGCGATACCCTTTAGTCAGTTACAAAAACAAACAGCACCGTATAAGGAAGCCGATCGTATCATGAAAAAATCATCCATTTTATTGCCCGGCATCAAGTATATTCACCATAAAAATGGTTGACTATCCGATAAAAAATAACACTACAAACCCAACTTATTATTAATAAATACTCAGAATTAGAACATATCTGATAATTTCGACTATTATAAATTAACTTGGCAACGTCATTAATCCCCAAGCAAATGCCCGTAAAGGAGAAGCTGTTAACTTTTATAAAGTGCTGTATATCTATAATTGTAATGGAACTATTGTGCCCTATGCCGATACACAAGAATACTGAAAATAATAAAAATCCATATCATCTGGTGGGACAACAGACAGCAAACAGTAAGCGTTGCTATCCAAAAACAGCACCCAGTATCGTCATCGCCCACTCACCGGCATCCTCTGAACGCTATATTGGTTCCCCCAGTATTACCATTCTGCCAAACGGCACATATGTGGTATCTCATGACTTCTTTGGTCCGGCGGCAGAGCACCAGTCAGCGCCTGTCACTATTGTCTACAACTCTTTTAACAGAGGAAAAACCTGGAATAAAATTTCCGAGATAAAGCCCCTATTCTGGAACAAATTGTTCACACATCAGGAAAAACTATACAGCCTGGGCATTCAGCATGAATATGGAAACGTTCTGCTGAGATGCTCGGAAGATGGCGGTCAAACATGGACACAACCAAATGATGCATCCAGTGGGCTGCTGAAAAAAGGAGCATACCATTGCGCCCCTTGCCCAGTGGTAATTCATCGGGGTCGAATCTGGCGATCATTGGAGCTTGCTGAAGGAAAGAGACCTGAGTGGTGTACAGTGGTTATATCAGCCCCCGTTGACTCAAACCTGCTAAATGCGGACAGCTGGACATTCAGCGAACCATTCAGTCATAGCTGGTCGCAAAGCCAATGGATTGAAGGCAACATTGTTGTTAATCCCTCTGGGGAGTTACTGAATATACTCCGAACTAACGGCAATGGTAATGATAAAGCAGCGATTACTCACATTAACCCTAGTGGGCTAACCCTGTCCCACCACCAGGATAAAGATATTATTCACTTTCCTGGAGGTGGTGTGAAATTTACTATTCACTTTGACCCAAAAACATCCCGATACTGGTCCATTGTCAATCAACAGCAAAGTGTAGATATTGGCCGAAACAATCTGGTATTAACATCATCCGCTGACCTGTACAGATGGCGAGTCGATTACCCCCTTTACTACCATCCCGATAAATATAAACATGCCTGGCAGTATGTAGACTGGCAGATAGACAATGATGATATTGTATTTGTCAGCCGTACCGCTTTTGATGATCAATATGGTGGTGCTCACAATGACCATGATGCAAATTTTTTAACATTTCATAGAATTATTAATTTTAGAAACCCTGAGGCCAGAAAGTTGGCTCAATAACAGGGAGTTATGGATAGCTAAAAAATAATAGAGTCCGATACCATAGCTTCATGTAATTGACCAGCCTTGGTTACAACGCTTCAATAACGAAGACCAAAATCGTTCCGCAGACTGATGCAGACGAATATCATTGCGATAAAGCACCACTTCAATTTCACACCACCAGTCCAGCCCTCCCACATCCACTAATGTTGTATTTTTCAGTTCTTTCTGAATGGAGTATTCCGGTAACCAGGCTATGCCTGAACCATTGAGTGCCATCACTTGCAAAAGACTGGTTAGGGATGACTCCATCACCGGCTCAAAACTGGCCGATTTTCCCAACCGACGCAGAATGCTATTGACCTGTCTTCCCATAAACGATGCAGAACTATACTTGAGCAATGGTGCAATTATTCCCTCATCAATACTAAATAATGGTTTCCCCCTATCATCAGGCGCACAAACGGGACGAAGGTTGGTTTTGCCCAGAGATAATCCCAGAAAGGGGGGTTGCATCAATGCCTCCATATTAAAGGCCAGCAAGAAGTCACTACGCCCTTCCTGCAATGCTTCTACCGCTAAATCAACATCAATGCTTTCAACACGACTATGAAAGGGCGCGCCATTGACACTCATTGACGAGATCAATTCTGGCAATAGGGTAACAGACAGCGAGTGGGCAGCTGCAAACTCCAGTGGTTGAAAACCAGAACCATACCCCTTTAACTGGTTTAAACCATCATCCATTTGACGGAGCAGATTTCTGGCGGTAGTTCTAAATAAACGACCTCCGGCGGTTAAACCCACAGGTGTGGTTCCCCGGTCTATCAACTCAATGCCTACCGCTTTCTCAAGAGAGCGAATTCGACGACCAAAAGCCGGTTGAGTGACATTACGTACCTCAGCGGCCCGGGAAAAATTACGCAATTCAGCAAGTGCCAGAAAATCTTCCAGCCATTTAGTTTCCAGGTTCATTGGTGCCTAAAGCGTGCCTGTTAGAAAGGTGCAGTTTGCCAGATTTGAGCTGGGCACGCTTTAGTAATCGCTGTGCTGGCTTTATGATTCGGGGTAAGGCAAGCAGGAAGCAGCAGACGAAAAAATCAGGCAGCGAGAGCCTGTTGATGGTGATACCAGTCTACACAGGCCTGTGCCAGTAATGCTGTTGCATCAATACAACGCCTGGGATTTTTTTTCAGAATAATCTCAAGGCCAACGGGTATTTCAGTACAACCAAGAATAACGGCATCGGCACCTTTGTTAATCAACGCATTAAACACCTCATTCATACCCAAATGCCCCGACTCCAACTGCCCTGCCTTAATATTGTAAATCGCGGTCATTAACTGTTGCTGATGAGAGGAATCTGGTTCAATACATGTTTTTCCAGTACAGGCCAGGCGCTGGCGGTACATCCCCGCAGCAACAGTAGCACTTGTCGCCATCAACCCCACCTGACGGAACCCTTGCTGCTCAACATAGTGCTCAACACAATCAATAATGCTGATCATGGGTACACGGGAAATGTCGGACAACCGGTCAAACCAGTAATGGGCGGTATTACATGGCATAACAACACATTGGGCACCACTGGCTTCAAGATTTCTGAGTCCCTTGTATAAAGCAGGAAAAGGGTCTTCTGCCCCTTTCAGGATACAGGCGCTACGGTCAGGAATTTGAGGTACGTTATGCACCAGCATGGGGATATGTTCCTGATCGCTGGACACTGTCGTGCATGCTATCAGCTTTTGCATAAAGTCCACTGTTGCCAGCGGTCCCATCCCCCCTAGAATACCTAACATGACTCCCGACTCCTGATGATAGTACTCAATGTGCCATCATCATTCTCTTCAGCGCCTTTTTTGTGAAATGCTAAAAATGATAGGGCTATGCAGAAAGAGCACAGATTTTGGGGAATAGGGAATAGTATGATTTCCTAGGGGCCTGTCGGGCTTAAGCGTCCGTAGCGAGGATCGTAGAAAATTGAGGATAAAAATTCACTTTTGTGAGGTGAATAGTGGTTCTATTTACCGAACAAAAGCGAATTTTTAGACCAATTTGCTTCGACCGCAGTAGGGCAAACTTAAGTCCGACAGGCTCCTAGGGAGTGACGCTCTCATCATATTCGACCATTAACCTTAATTCCTCGGTTCTCTCTTGAGTTAACAGCGCCTGCCATTGCTGCAACGACACTTTATGATTCAGCTCTGCCAGCATGACCGCTGTTTTATCCCGATAGTCGAGCCAGCGTTTTTGGACTTCGCGCACATCAGCCAGCTCTACCCGCATATTAAAGCCAGTAATAGGCATCATTATCAGCCTTCCCCTGACTTGCTGATAGACTTCATTCAATAGCTGGTTGGCTTTTTTCAGGTCAGGAAAACTCTTGGGAAAAACCCCTTTCAATACACTGGCTATTCGCCCAAAATAACGATCCTTTTGTTCACTGGCTGACTCCAGCCGCCAGGCAATATAACCTGTGCCACCATGAAACTCTTCTTTTAAGGCTTTGGTTTGAAAGAAGTCTGCCGCCTGATAATAGGCTTCCATCACAAGTGCTTGCTGGCTTGTATTCAGAGAACCAGTTATTCGAACCAACTCTTTTTCCCGCTCCTTGTCTTGTTCTCCCGCCCAGCGCTTTGCACAAAAACCGGTACCGACACCACTGGTACTATATCGACAAAGATCAAAGGTAAAGTCTGCTCCCGATTTCCAGTGCTGATAGGCATCATTTACCGCATCTTCTATCTCAGCCGGCGCAGCGAACTCCTCAAGACATATCAATTGAAGAACCCGCTTATTTTTATCTTTGCCATAGGCCCGGTTGAGAGAAACCCGCTCGGCAACCTGGAAAAACTGATAGATACCTCTCTCTTTCTCCGCTGAAAGATAGGCTTGGCGATCTTCTTTTTTTAGCAGGTTAACGGTGATTTTTCCGGTTTCCTTACAGTAGGCGTCAATGGCATCAGCTTCGGCAAACACAAAAGCCGGGCTACTCCATAGAACGGTGTGAAAAGCCATATTTTTTAGCAAAGAAGCAATAGACACCATAATTATCTCAGCAGTTCTTATCAGCTGAAACAATCATAAGACAATTATTTTAATTCGGTGGAATATTACAAAAAGCCGTGCAGGAAAACACGGCTTCTAGGGGCTGTTGACGTTACCCCTGGTTTAGCAGGCTGCGGGCAGCTTCTATCACAATACCAATGGCATTGGGCTCAACACTGGCCAGACGCTCAGGGTCAGGCGTTTCATCCAGAGTTCGATTAACAATAACACCGGCTACACAAGCAGCACGAAGGCCCTGGCTTGCGCACATGGTCAGCAGGGTCGCAGATTCCATTTCATAATTCAGCACTCCCATGGACTGCCACTCATCCATAGAACCACGGAAACGTTTGGAAACCCGGCCAGAAAAGGTGTCATAGCGCTCTTGACCTGGATAGAATGTATCAGAAGAAGCAGTGACTCCGGTAAACCACTTGATCCCTTTACCCTCAGCCGCTTTGACCATCGCCTGAGTACACTCAAAGTTTGCAACAGCAGGAAACTCCATTGGCGCAAAATGAGCACTGGCTCCATCAAGACGCACAGAGCCTGTAGTAACAATCACATCGCCAACACTAATGTTAGGCTGAATCGCTCCCGTGGTTCCTACACGAAGAAATGTGCGCACCCCCAGCTGTGCCAACTCCTCAACCGCTACAGAAGTAGAAGGACCACCAATCCCGGTAGAACATATAACCACAGGCTTGCCATCCAGCTTGCCACGCCAGGAAGTAAACTCTCGCAGGCTGGCCAGCTCAACCGGCTCCTCCAGCAACTCGGCAATACGGCGAACACGCTCAGGGTCACCGGGAACGATGGCCAGTTCTGCACCTTGCAGGTCGTTACGACAGATCCCAAGGTGAAATACTTTACTATCAGGCATCAGGAACTCCTGAAATTCCAGTGAAAAAACAGACCGGCTAGGGTATGGGGATTGTAGTCTTACTGGCAAGCCCTCTCCGCCATAAATTCTTGTTTTCAGGAAGAATCACTGTAATTCATGGCAGAGAGCCTGACAATATAACTACTGCTGATTTTAAAGCATGGTACTTTTACTAAAAAATGCGTCAGCAGCAGTTTTTAACAAGGCTAGCAGCCTGTCGGACTTAGCCGATCGTAGCGAGAAAAAGACCGGTTTGAGCCATTTTTTTTGCTGATTCGAGGCGAATAGTGGTTCTATTTAACGAGAATCAGCATAAAAAATGGCCAAATCCGGCTTTTTCGCAGTAGGTCAGAGCTAATTCCGACAGGCTGCTAGAAAACCGAATGCCCCGTTTTCTGGACAAAGAACTCCAACGCCCTCATGCCTGCGATAGAATTACCCTTGGCTCCAAGTTCAGGCCCCCAGACACAAATCGACATTTCACCCGGCATGATGGCAACAATGCCGCCACCCACACCGCTCTTACAGGGCAGACCCACCCGAAAAGCAAACTCTCCCGCTTCATCGTATGTGCCACAAGTCATCATCAATGAGTTAATACGACGGGCCTGCAACCTGGACACCACTTCCTCTTCACGGAAAGGGTGGGCACCATCCTGAGCCAAAAACCGAAAGGCTCTGGCCAAGTCAATACAGCTCATGGACAGGGAGCATTGGTAAAAATAGAAATCCAGTATTCTGGAAATATCATTTTTAATATTGCCGAAACTCTTTAGATAATGGCATAAGGCGGCATTACGATTACCATGATCAAATTCCGAACGATAGACTCGCTCATCATAATGAACATCGATATTGTTGGATAACCCCCTGACAAAATCCAAAAAGTCCTGATTAGGTGAACCCAGGTGTTCCAGCAAGATATCACTGGTCACCAGTGCACCGGAATTAATAAACGGGTTACGGGGAAGCCCATTCTCATAATCCAATTGTGATAAGGAGTTAAATGGTGTACCCGATGGCTCAACTCCAACCCGTTCAAACAGCGCTTCACCAGAATAATGAATCGCCATGCTTAGGCAAAATACCTTGGAGATACTCTGTATGGAAAACCGCTTCTCCGCATCTCCTATTACAAAATCACGGCCGTCTACAGTACTGATCGCCATCCCAAATTTGCTCCTGTCCACTTCAGACAGTGCTGGAATATAGTCTGCCGGCTTTCCTTGACCCTGAACATCAGCGACAACCCCTGATACAAGAGCAAGAATTTCTTCGATATTTCTTTCCATTACATATACCAGAATAAGTGGGCCGCAAGAGTAAGACCTACGGCAGCAAAAGATCAATATAGAATTAACAGGTTTGGCTAAAATGAATGGTTGCTAGCCTCACCCAAGTCAGATGTCGTAAAGTTGTTCTGATTGCAATGCCAAAACCCCTATAAAAGAGACATTCATGCGCTACTTCCTTGCCATTATATTGCCCCCTCTGGCAGTTTTTCTTTGCGGTAAGCCATTCCAGGCTGTACTAGGGGCTGTTGACGTTTGCTCGTGAGCTCAGTGGCTCGTAAAGCGGTTTTCCGCAAGGCGGACTGGTGCAGGCATAGTTATTCTACGTCAAGCCAGTCCAACGCAGTCGGAAAGCCGCTTTACGAGCCACCCGAAGGGCCAAAACCAGCGGTTCCGTGCCGTCGTTGCAGTAGCTTGAAAGACATGAGTCTTCCTGCGCTACTGCGTCTAGCCACGAAACCGCTGGTTTTGGCTGAGCACACGAGCAAACGTCAACAGCCCCTAAATATTCTTCTCACTATTCTTGGCTGGATTCCGGGTATAGTGCATGCATTATTTGTTGTACATAACCACCTGGCTGAAAAGCGAAATCAGGCGGTTATTGATGCCATAGAAAAAAAGGGTAACGAGTAATTATGAAACTTCTGCAAAACCATCGCTTTCTTGTTCTTGGTGTTCTTGTCTTTATGGCCGGATGCCAGAGTACCTATTACAGTGCAATGGAAAAGGTTGGTATCCACAAACGGGACATTATGGTGGATCGCATCGAGGATACTCAAAACGCCCAGGAAAATGCCCAGGAGCAGTTTAAATCGGCCCTGGAAAAATTTCGTAGCGTTGTTCACTTCGATGGTGGTGATTTGGAAGATGTCTACAATCAGCTCAATGACGAGTATGAAAATAGCGTTACTGCTGCCGAAAAAGTAAGAGGTCGAATAGATGGGGTCAAAAGTGTATCGGATGCTCTTTTTAATGAATGGGAAGAGGAGCTTGGCCAATATTCAAACAGTAAGCTGCGCAGATCCAGCGAGCAACAGCTGAAGACAACCCGGCAGAATTATAAGCAGATGCTGGCCAGTCTGGAGAAATCTGAACAACAAATGCAGCCTATTCTGGATGCATTTCACGATCAGGTGCTCTACCTGAAGCACAACCTGAATGCCCGTGCCATCGCTGCCCTGAAAGGTGAGTTTGGCAATATCAAAGCGGATATTGAACGGCTGGTAAGGGATATGCAGGCCTCAATAGACCAGTCTAAAAAGTTTATTGCGACACTTAAGAATTGAGAGATGACTATCAACTGTTCACAAATTTCATGAGGCAAAGAAGCCAGCTCCATACTATGCTGTAGGTTACGTAGCATTTGAGGTTCCCTGTTTTTTGTATACCCTGATACTTTCTGGCTTTATGGAGATTAGTATCTAAAAGGCAAGAGGACTCCATCCATTTTTATGGCTGTGGCTTTTGGTTTTCAATTATTCTCGTTTTGTAACTGCTCATATTTTGCTAGCAAGATTTACTCAAACTTATCTACAGCTAGTAAAACCGTTGAGTCCCCTAAAATCAAGCTGTTGCCAGTAAATTATGAGCAGTTACCTCATTTTTAGACGGGGACTACCACAAGTTATAGCATGTCAGGAAAATGTCTTTATGCTAACCCGGATATTTCATAAACGTACTCCCAACCTTGCTTGCCCTTTGCTGCTCTCGGTAACTTTTCCTGCATTACTCTATCTCCTGCATCCATGCAATCGTAAGATAGTTTTGCTCAGTCGACCCTACTCCCCGGTACGGTACGCCATTCCTCCACAAAATTTCATAGAGCCACAAAGCCCGGCGAAATGCTCGGGGCAATTTATGAAAAAAACTCAGCTACCAGCTAAAAGCAGACAGTTAAACAATGAGAACCTTTTTTAACATTTTTTCTTCAAAAGAAAATAAAAACATTATGTTCTTCATAGCAGGTATGATTATAACTAATGGAGCCACTGCTACCTTAATTTTTTCAAAAGAGGATGATGAATTATTAAATTCTTTATGCAGGAAAAACTTTGAAAGCGTGATAAGTGAAGTATCTGATGACCAGTGGAAGTTATGCACAGGATCTTCTACGTTCTCTTACCTGGAAGACATGAAGTTATTTTTATTAACAGATACATCTTTTTCTGAGAATCAAATATTAAATAATGCAGCAAAAAATCTAGTAGCAATTACAGGCAGCAACCCTTTTTTACCTGATATGGCTTTTAATATACAGAATTTTCTTAACGCGATGCTAAGTGAAAAAAAACTTTCTTATGTAATGCATTTATTGGCAACACGTTATCAGTTCACAGGGTTTGTCAAATTTATTCTTGATCTTTTTAAAAATAAAAGACAAGTAAAAACTAAAAAAGTGACATTTGAAACACATAAAACTCCAGAAAAACAACCAATGTATACGGCAAGCATGCCATGGCCAAAGTCAGATATTCATGATGATAAAACTGCAAATAATGGTGATGGCATGAACTCTTATTTAAATGAATATCTGGAAAATGAAAAACAAAAAGAAAATACTGTCCGTACAGACTGCAAGGGTATGTCATCACCTATTGTTCCTTCTGAAAATCTCCATCCAATGCTTTTATCAGAAAACAAAAAACAATTGATTGGCAAATTAATGGAAATACAAGACAAACTCCAAAAACATGAAGAAGATATGCCAGAAGTAAGTGAATACAGATTGGATTGTCAGACCCATTTAACAAGCATATTTACTGGGAATCACTTAGATATAAAAGAAATTAATTCCTTTATAACAAAAATGGAGGAACTTGATTGTGCAATAAATTGGTCACACCTATCAAAAGAAAAACCGCAATTTAAAAAAAATAATGATTCATCTGCTGTTGTTTTTCCAACGCCTCAAGCATTAAGAGAAGATAAGCAAGATGATGTGGTTGATTTTTTTTTACAAGAAAAGAATCAATTCGATGAAATTATTGAGCAAAACAATTGTTTTCATGAACCATGGCTCACCTTACTTAGAGAGTCACAAATATTATGGAATAAAATCACCTCTCAATCAGATGTCCAAAATAATGAAATAACTGATTTAACTCTTAAATTAAAAGCTGCAAAAAAAGAAATAGAGTCTTCTCAATTATATGATATTTCTGATTTACATTTAGAGGAGTTACTTAATGAAAGATCAGAAGATAATTTTTACAGAAATCCTGAACAAAACTTTCACAATCAAAAACCAGAAGAATTTCATGGTGGATTTCCTAGCCTCATGAATCGTGTGGAGCCTAGAGTTTTTGCATGTTATATGGAAGAAGATATCGCTTTCCGTATAGTTGAAGGAACGAAGGATGATACTTCATTGCTATCAGATATTTTTAATAAATGTAAAGTGAATATTTTTCAATTTGCTCATATTTTTAATAGACCTGAAGTCTCGATTAATTTTCAAGAAAACTCAGCCAGATTTATTTATTTAAGAACATTGCACTGGAACCTCCCTGCAAAAAAACTTATTTGTTACGCTAATAGCTTGCCAGCTGTTTCTGATACAGATGTTTTAACCAAAATCGATAAAATAGTTAGCCTTTCAAAAAAACATATAAAGAAAAAATACTCAAAATCTTTAGAAGAGAGATTGAAAACAAAATTAGTTACCAATAAAGAATTAGAGGAAATGGAATCTCAACAAGATAAGTGCAGAAGAGTTTTTTGTAGAGTTTGTGCCGAGATTATTCACTCCTTAGAAAACAAAAAACACGACAAAAAAATTAGAGAATCTGCTGAAAATATTTTGTATTTAATGAATAAAGACACTAGAAAATGCATCAGCGCTGTACTGGAAGAATTTAATTTCTATGCACTACATATATTAAGACTAGGTGATAGCGACAACAAACCTTCAGTATTTGATGATAGCTTATCTACGCGGCTGACTAGAATCATTAGATCATATCAGATGGAGTGTTATTCTGATATGCAAAAGATATATACAGCAATGCTTGAAAAAAAACACAACAGAACAGTTAACAACCAAATTCATGATGTTTTAGCTTTACAAGTGTATGCGTATCACCATCTTGGGGTTTTATTTGATGATGTAGATGATTTTACTACAGCCGATCAATATTCAAGAGATCTTATGGAAGATGAAATAAAAGTACTTCGTGATGGTTTTAATAAAAAATTTAATGTAGAAATGCTTGAGTCAGAAAATTGCCCTTTATATTCAAAAGTCTCTGATATTTTAGGTTCCGAAGAGGACTTTAGAGACTTAATGATATATTTTTTTGAAGGATGTCAGCCTATTATTGCTCCAGACTTACCGGAAAAAGAAAGTATATTGGCTCGGGTTTTTCCCACTGCAGAACAGACAGGGCAATGGAAGATAGAACCAGGGTACTTTATCCATCTATGTCAATCATGTGGTTTACTACGCCATAGAACGAAAAAACAATAACTTGAAGGTGCCTATAATCATTTACATAACCACTTTACGGACAGTCATAGTTATATTGATACCATATAAAATCACCTATAAACCTTAGCAATAGAAGGCCTTTGAGTTGATAATATTTGAAAATCAATCCTTTTCCCCTTTACACTTAATGACGTACATTTTCAAATGATATTTAAAGCGATCTTTTTCTTCTTCTTTTTCATCAGCCTCTCAGGCTATTCCATAAAATCACATAGTTTTGATTTTTTTGTCGACCATGAAGAACTCATAGCAAAAGCTGATACAACACACCCATTCCCAGGGGTATGCTTAATTTATAAAACAACCCATGGGCACCCCCCATTTGAAAGAGTCATATATTTTGATGAAAACGACAATAGCATAGCATTCGTTATTTTAAGGTTCCCAAATAGCTCCCATAAAGGTCGCCAGTATTTAACTGGTTATCATTGTCCTGAAGGATTAATTGCCACTATGGAAGCACCCCTATTTCATGACAAAAAAATACATGATATAGCTGCTTATATTGAGAGAAATCTACTTTTAAATGGTGTAAGTGCTGGCGCTTCAGGTTATAGACTACAAACTTTTGATGAGTTATCAAATTTCTATTATTGCCTGGACAGTAAGTTTGCCTTTATTTTAGAAGCTGATATTTTGTTTATGCTTCCAAATGGTGCTATTTTTTTTCCCACAGGTATTGATCGATATATAAAACTCCATCCCCAGGGATCAAAAAACCATGTAACCAACCTTGAAGGCAACATCTTAGGATATGACCTTTGTTCATCATTAAGTGAAGAACAACTTTGTGAATTCCATAAAAAATATAATAAAGCAACCACAAGCCTATCTTCCACATGCAGTCAATCAAAAGACAGAGAAAAAGAAGAAGATCAATTGCTAAGAGTGGTCATCACAGTATTAAACAGTGAAAAAAAAGCCATGGCTCTTATGAAGCGAATGCCTTACCTGACTAATAGGTGGCCAACCCGTCTTATCCAAGAAGTTGTTTGTGATTATTCCGAATTAATAAAAGAATTCCATATGCAACGCACTGGCAATAAAAAAAAACACCGCGTCACAATTCATGGAAAAGATGATGACAATCATTTCTCTATTTCTAAAATAACTTTAAATGAAATTTAATACCCATAGCAATTAGTAAAAAAAACATTCTTGGGAAATAATAAAATCATTTTATCATCAGGCTTATCTTGACTTAAGAAAGCCTGATGATTCAATCTAAAATTAATTCTTAACCTTATCCACTAGCTTATTTTCTGTAATCCAAGGCATCATTTCCCTAAGCCTTGCACCCACCTGCTCAATGGGATGGGCAGCATTATTTCTGCGGTAGGCGGTCATGGAAGGATAATTGGTTGCGCCCTCAAGAATAAATTGCTTGGCATACTCTCCATTCTGGATGTCCTTCAATGCCTGCTTCATGGCCTTGCGGGACTCATCATTAATCACCTTGGGACCTGTGACATACTCGCCGTACTCTGCATTATTGGAGATGGAGTAGTTCATATTGGCAATGCCGCCTTCGTACATAAGGTCAACAATCAGCTTTAACTCATGCAGGCACTCAAAGTAAGCCATCTCCGGCGAATACCCTGCTTCAGTGAGCGTCTCAAAGCCTGCCTTCACCAACTCAACAGCACCACCACAGAGCACAGCTTGCTCCCCAAACAGGTCGGTTTCCGTTTCATCCTTAAAGGTGGTTTCAATAATACCGGTACGCCCTCCACCAATGGCTGAAGCATAGGACAGCGCCAACGGCCTGGCTTTGCCAGAAGCATCCTGATAAACAGCGATCAAATCAGGAATTCCCCCTCCCTTCACAAACTCTGAGCGAACAGTATGGCCAGGTGCCTTGGGGGCAATCATAATAACGTCCAGATCAGCCCTGGGCACAATCTGGTTGTAATGAATGGCAAAACCATGGGCAAATGCCAGCGTTGCCCCTTGCTTCAGGTTCGGAGCTATATCCTGTTTATAAAGTGCTGCCTGAAACTCATCGGGTGTCAGAACCATCACCAGATCGGCCTGACGCACTGCCTCAGCCACTTCCTTGACAGGTAATCCTGCCTCTTCAGCCTTATCCCATGAAGCCGATCCCTTACGCAAGCCAATGGTTACCTCAACACCCGAATCACTCAGGTTGTTGGCGTGGGCATGCCCCTGGGAACCATAGCCAATAATGGCAACTTTTTTACTGCGGATAATGGCAAGATCGCAGTCCCTGTCGTAATACAGATTCATTTTATAGTTATTTCCTGATGCAACACTGACCCTGCCCTAAGCATTACCTTAAGGCGGGACAGCGTATGATTTATAATGCCAGTGTCTTTTCACCCCGGGCCAGTCCCGTCACACCACTACGAACCACTTCCAGAACCTGCGTCTGGCCAATGGCTTCAATAAAGGCATCGAGCTTATCGCTGGTTCCAGTCAGCTGTATGGTATATACCGAACTGGTGACATCAACAATTTGTCCCCTGAAGATATCTGCCGTCCGTTTCACCTCGGCCCTGGCGGGGCCATTGGCACGAACCTTCATCAACATCATCTCCCGCTCAACATGAGCCCCCTCGGTAAGGTCAACCAGCTTTACCACATCCACCAGCTTATTGAGCTGTTTAGTAATTTGTTCAATGACCTCAGAACGGCCAAAGGTGGTAATGGTGAGTCTGGAAAGGGTGACATCCTCGGTGGGAGCCACATTCAGCGTCTCAATGTTATAGTTGCGCTGTGAGAACAGCCCGACAATACGGGACAAAGCCCCCGGCTCATTTTCCACCAGTACAGAGATAATCCGTCTCATCAGGTTTTCTCCGTTTTGCTCAGCCACATGTCCCGCATGGAGCCATCCTTAATTTGCATGGGATAGACATGCTCGTTAGGGTCCACCTGAATATCCATAAATACCAGACGGTTTTTCAGGGAAAAGGCTTCCTCCATGGCTGGCCGTAACTCAGCAGGATCCGTCACCTTCATACCCACATGGCCGTAAGACTCTGCCAGTTTGACAAAATCAGGCAGTGATTCCATATAGGAGTGGGAATAGCGGCTGTTATATTGCATATCCTGCCACTGACGCACCATGCCCAATGCCTGGTTATTAATGTTGATCACTTTGACATGGAGATCATACTGAAGGCAGGTGGACAGCTCCTGGATATTCATCTGAATGCTGCCTTCACCGGTCACACAGGCCACTTCAGCATCAGGCAGTGACAGCTTAATGCCCATGGCTGCCGGTAAGCCGTAGCCCATGGTGCCAAGCCCGCCAGAGTTGATCCAGCGGTTGGGCTTATCAAAACGATAATGCTGTGCAGCAAACATTTGGTGTTGCCCAACATCCGATGTGATAAAGGCATCCCCTCCGGTGACTTTATAGAGGGTTTCAATAACCTGCTGCGGCTTTAATACCTGCCCACTGTCATCCTTGTCATAAGGAAACAGTCCACCACGGCTATCCCGCCATCCATTAACCTGCCGCCACCAGGCATTCAGGTCATCAGGATTGAGTTGATTGCCAGTGGCTCGCCACTGCTTAAGCAGGCTATCCAGAATGACATCCACAGGCCCCACAATGGGAATATCCACCGCCACATTCTTGGAGATACTGGCAGGGTCAACATCAATATGAATCACCTTGGCATCAGGACAGAACTTTTTGGTGTTGTTGGTGACCCTGTCATCAAAACGAACACCCATTGCTAAAATCAAATCTGCATGGTGCATGGTTTCATTGGCACAATAACTGCCATGCATACCTAACATACCCACAAACTGTGGGTCAGAACCGGGAAAAGCCCCCAGTCCCATGAGCGTATTCGTCACCGGGACATTAAGTTCCCTGGCCAATTGCGTCAGCTGCTCTGAAGCCCTGCCGAGCACAACGCCGCCCCCGGCATAAATAACAGGCCGCCTGGCATTCAATAACAACTCAATGGCTTTACGAATTTGGCCATTATGCCCTTTAACGGGCGGGTTGTAGGAACGAATGCGGATATTTTCGGGATAGGTATAAGGAAACTTATGTGCCGGGTCAGTGACATCCTTGGGAATATCCACAACAACCGGCCCCGGTCGCCCGGTTTGGGCAAGATAGAATGCCTTTTTGATAACGGATGGAATATCCTCAGCTCGTTTCACTAGAAAACTGTGTTTCACAATAGGCCGGGAAATCCCAACCATATCCACTTCCTGAAACATATCGCTGCCAATAAAGGCGGACGGCACCTGTCCAGAAAGTACCACCATGGGAATGGAATCCATATAGGCCGTTGCAATCCCTGTAATGGTGTTGGTTGCCCCCGGGCCAGAGGTCACCAAAGCAACTCCCGGCTTGCCTGTAGCTCTTGCATAGCCATCAGCCATATGGGTAGCAGCCTGTTCGTGACGTACCAGTATATGAGTTACCGCATCCTGACGAAAAATAGCATCATAGACATGTAGAAGTGCTCCCCCCGGATACCCATAAATATATTCAACTCCCTCATCGGCCAGTGAACGGACTACCATGTCCGCGCCCGATAAAAGCTCCATCTGTTACCCCAGGCATTATTTTTTTATGTTTATTGGAAAATGCATTCTTGACTGTACAAACAGCCCAGTCAATAGAAGGGCAAAAATATACTACGATATTTGTTTGTATAAAGATTAATTAAAACATAGAGATAAACTACAAACCGCTCATTCTCATTTAGATTTTTCAGCATTTAGCAACGCCCTGGTTTTATTCTCTGATGGCGGTCTGGTATAAATAAATGATCAACAGGGATAGTTGATCATGAAAAAAATCGTCTGGTTATTTCTTTTGCTGCCTGGCATTTTGGCGGCAGACAAGGTTTATAAGTGGCTGGATAATAACGGTGTCATACATTACTCAGTGGAACCACCGGTAATCACCCGCCCAGGTGATATAAAAATGGATGCGGGTGAGATTCTGTTTTATGAACCCCAAGTCAGCCCCGAGTACGACAAGACATCTTATGTTATCAATGCAGCGGATGAACCAGAGCCTTCCGCCTATTGCCAGAAGATACGGCAAAACCTGGTGACGCTGTATAAAAATGACCGGGTTCGTATCAAGCAGCCCGATGGCACCTATCACGAACTTGATAACCATCAGAAAAAAGCAAAGATTGATGAAATCAGTGCATTGCTAAAACAACATTGCCACTAAAAAAAAGGGCAGCAGATCGTAAACATCTACAGCCCAATGATTAGAAAAATTAACCCATCAGCTGGTCAAATTGGCCAATTATTTCCAACAGGGTGACTGATTTCACACCATCCACAGAAAATGCCTCTTCTGCATAGGGTTTCATATTCGCCCCCACAGGCAGTGCAGCCCCTTGATCAAGGATAGCCCGTACCCTGGGAATAAAAAGCCACTGCAACCATTGGGTCATACGAAGTGTGTCCATACAAAAGGGAGTAGCACTGGAGAGCGCTTCAATGGAAGGTGGCATGGTCTCCCATAAACCCAGCGTTTTGAGTTCCTGCTCCATTGCAGTCAATAGAGCCAATACATCGTTTTTCATAGCCATTAAAAATAGAGGGGTCAGAGTTGCCTGAGGAAAAGATTTAAATCTCGTTTCATACTGTTGTCAGGGTCAAGGCTCAATGCCCTTGAAGCAAGCTGGCGAGCCTGATCAGGCAGTCCCTGCTCTTTCCTTAACACAGCCATACGATAATAAACGGCAGGTTCACTGGGGTTGATACGCATTGCCCGCACCAACCAGCCATCGGCTGTATCATAGTCTCCCTGAGACTGGGCCGTCCAGGCATAATCCAGAAATGTCCCGAAAGCATCCTCACGCCCTGTATAAGGAGAACTGTTTTCCGGAGCCATAATAGCAGGCCCCGCACAGCCCACTAACAGGGTTAGTGTCAAAGGTATGATTAACCTGAATAATTGCATGCTCTAATTCCTATTGAAACCAGGCCTTGACCCGATCCATCATTGATGTTCCAGGCTGGGGATCACAGCCTCCGTACCGGGAAGGCTCCGAGTCCCTGATATATGGAATCTTTCTTGCCCCCTCACAATAACTGTGTGTTCTCTGGTTTTGGGCTGCCAGCACCCATTCATATTCCAGGCTATCGCTATTCAAGGGTCTTACGGGATTCAGGGGAACAGAAGACATAAGGCGAGTCCAGGCTTTCATGGCCCCGGTACTGCCATACAAATGGGTTGGGCTGTTGTCGTCATAACCTATCCAGCTGACCGCCATCAGGTTGCCTGAGTAACCAGCAAACCAGCTATCCCTCTGATCATTAGACGTGCCGCTTTTTCCTCCCAGGGCAACTGATGGGTCTATTGTCTGATAAACACGCCTGCCTGTTCCTTCTTTCATGGTAATACCCAGAGCATGTCGTAATAGCTCCATCGCATCGGCATCAATGGTTCTCTCTACAGAAAGCGTATACCGTTGCAGCGGCTTTCCCCTGGAATCCACTACTGCATCAATGGCTCTCAGGGGCATACGAAAACCACCACTGGCAATGGTCTGATACATTGCTGCCAGATCCATGGGAGTCAGAGAAGCAGATCCCAGCAGAATGGATGGATAAGGAGGCAGGTTTTCTTCAATACCGAGTTTCTTCAGGGTATCAAGAACATTATCAACACCCAGTTCCATACCCAGGTTAACCGTTGCCAGGTTGTAGGATTTTGCCAGCGCAATAAAAAGAGGCACCATCCCATGAGAGGTCCGGTCATTATTATGGGGCTCCCAGTAACCGCCCCTGCCATCTTTCACCTTAATAGCCACATCGTTAACGGGTGAGGTCAGGGTATAGCGATCGGGCTGCTCAAGGGCAGTGAGAAACACCGCGGGTTTCAAAAGGGAACCTACCGGACGCTTGGCTTCCAGAGCCCGGTTAAAACCGGCAAAGCCTGAATTACGGTCGCCCACCACAGCCAGTACATCCCCTGTCTGGGCTGATGTTACCACCATAGCCCCTTGCAGTTTTTTACCCTCTTGCCGGTCAAGGGACAGCAGTGTTTTCTGAATACTCTCCTGGGCCTGACGCTGAACAAAGGGATCCAGGTTGGTAAACACCCTCAACCCTTCACTGGTCAGGTCCTTCTCATCGTAATCTTTTCTCAGCTGCTGTTTAACCAAATCCAGGTACGCAGGAAAAACATTGGCGTTAAGCTGCTGACGACTGACAATGCCAAGGGGAAGTTCTTTTGAGCGAGCCACTTCAGTCTTGGAAACCAACCCTCTGTCCTCCAGAACATCAAGTACCAGATTCCGACGCTCAAGGGCTCGTTCCGGGTAGCGACGGGGATCATAATAAGATGGCCCTTTCACCATCGCGACCAATAGCGCTGTCTTGGCAAGGCTCAACTCCTGTAACGGCTGGGCAAAATAAAACTGGCTGGCCAGGCCAAACCCATGAATGGCACGACGCCCTTCCTGCCCCAGATACACCTCATTCAGATAGGTCTGGAGAATTTCCTCCTTGTCATAATGAAACTCCAGCAACAGCGCCATAATGGCTTCCTTGCCTTTACGCAACAGTGTTCTTTCATTACTTAAATAGAAGTTTTTTACCAGCTGCTGAGTCAGTGTACTTCCACCCTGAACCACACTGCCGGACTTCAGGTTTACCACCATGGCCCTGGCAATAGATGATAAGGAAACACCATGATGTTCATAAAAATTTCTGTCTTCTATCGCCAGCAATCCAGGCACCAGATACTCTGGCGCCTGACTGATATGAATCAGCAAACGGTCTTCATAACTTGAAGGATAGATACCGCCTATTAGCTGTGGATCAAGGCGAAGTACAGGAAGGTTATTACGTGCCTTATCAACTAAAGACTGAATCCGGTGATGTTGAAAGCTGACCCTCGCATAACGGGAGTTCTCTGTACCATCAGCAAAGTGGAAGCCACGGCTATAAATAACAAAATCATTACCATTCCTGGAAAATGTGCCGGGGCGTGAAACCTTACGTACGGCCTGATAGCCCTGTAGCTTCAGTTGAACCTGAAGCTGATTCGGCGACAAATCCTTACCCTTGTAAAGTTCCAATGGGCGGGCATAAACCTTGGCCGGAATATCCCATTTTTTCCCTTCAAACTGCCGGGTAACCACAGCATCCAGATACATCATCCATGCTGTTAGTAACACCCCGACCGTAAACGCGACTTTGATAAAAAGCGTACCCCATCTTTTAGCCGGTGATTTTTTTTTCTTTTTCCTGGCAGGTTCCTTTGCTCCTGCCGTTTTTTTACTCTGTTTCGCCATATTTGCACTATACGCTTTGATAACCAGCCCATGCATTACTTAACCAGTTAACGTATCATTTTCCCAGAACAAAAATAAGCAATAGGAAGTTTGCTGTGATTAAAACACTTACAACACTGTTATCCACAGGTGTTTTTTTATTTAGCACCTCGACATACAGCTCACAAAACATTACCGATGCCATTGCACCAGAAGAAGGGACAGGCGTTACAGAACAATCCCTGGTAACGGCCAAACAGTTTATGGTTGCTGCTGCTAACCCCTATGCAGTAAAAGCCGGATACCACATCCTGAAGAAAGGCGGGTCAGCCGTCGATGCCATGATTGCCACCCAACTGGTTCTTAACCTTGTTGAGCCTCAGTCATCGGGTATTGGTGGAGGTGCCTTTGTTGTTTACTTCGATAAAAAAGCCAATAAACTCACCACATGGGATGGTCGGGAAACCGCACCCCAGAAAGCATCAAAGGATCTGTTCCTAAATAAGAAAGGCGAACCTCTTGGCTTTTATGACGCCGTTGTGGGCGGGCGTTCGGTAGGAACACCGGGAACCCTCATGCTGATGTATACCATGCACCAGCGCCATGGACGGCTTGAATGGGGTGAACTCTTTAAGCCGGCAATAAAACTGGCAACCGATGGATTCAAGGTATCCAAACGGCTTGCTACTTTAATCGCCAGGGATAAGGAGAGACTCAGTCATTACCCGACAACAGCCAAGTACTTTTATCCCAATGGTCAACCCTTAAAACAAGGGGAGACCCTAACCAACAAATCCTTTGCCAATACGCTATCGATTCTTGCAAGCCAGGGGATAAAGCCTTTTTATCAGGGAGATATAGGCCATGATATTGTCAAAACCGTAAACACCACCGAAAATCCTGGTACATTATCCCTGGCTGATCTGGCAAGCTACCAGGTCAAGGAACGCCCTCCAGTCTGTCTCGATTATCGTCAGTACAATGTTTGTGGTATGGGGCCTCCCAGCTCAGGCGGTATTACCGTCAATCAAATTCTGGGCATGCTGGAATCTTATAATATGCCCGCCCGGTCTCCTGTTGCCGCAGAGAGCTGGCGGCTGATTGGCGATGCATCCAGACTGGCTTTTGCTGACCGTGGCCTTTATATCGCCGATACGGATTTTGTCGAAGTACCTGCCGGACTCCTCAATAAAAACTACCTTGCCAAACGGGCTAAACTGCTCAGTGGAGATCAAGCCCTTGCCAATGCGTTACCCGGCACCCCACCTGATACCAACTTGGTGGCACGCTACCCGGATGAGTCCATTGAGTTTCCCTCAACCAGTCATTTAAGTATTGTTGATCGAGCAGGCAATGTGGTCTCAATGACAACCACCATTGAAAACGGTTTTGGTTCACGCATAATGGTCAGGGGCTTTCTGCTTAATAACGAACTTACCGACTTTTCATTTTTACCTGAAAAAGATGGCAAAATGGTGGCTAATCGTATTGAACCGGGTAAGAGACCCCGTTCATCAATGGCTCCCACTATTGTTTTAAAAGATAATCAGCCCTACATGGCTATTGGTTCACCAGGAGGCAGTCGTATTATTGGCTATGTTGCCAAAACATTAGTTGCTCACCTTGACTGGAAATTACCTTTGGATAAAGCCATTAATTTACCTCATCTGGTAAATCGTTTTGGCACCTACGAGCTTGAAGCAGGAACCTCTGCACAAAATATAGTCACCAACTTAAACAAGCTCGGTTACCAAACCAGCATACGCGACCTTAACAGCGGTCTTCATGGCATTATCATAACCAACAAGGGATTGAAAGGCGCTGCTGATATGAGAAGGGAAGGAATGGTTATGGGAGATTAGGGAGCGTTGACAATTAAACGTTAATGCTCCATTTGAACTCTCGCTCACTTTTTGAGAGGCTCTGGTCAAATAATAATAAAAACTACAGAGTGATTAAAAAGTGAGCATAGAACTCCTTAATGCCATGAAAGCAGCTGCTTTATATGATCACAAGACGTCCGAATTCACACTTATTGAAACTCATATCTCATGGGTTCTGCTCACAGGCCCCTTTGTATACAAAATCAAAAAACCGGTGAATCTCGGCTTTCTTGATTTCAGTACCCTGGAAAAACGAAAGAAATTCTGTGAGCTGGAAGTGGCACTGAACAAAAGGCTAGCCTCCGATTTATATGAAGGTGTCATCCCCATTAGTGGTTCTCCAGAAGCGCCTAAACTGAATGACAATTCAGCCCCCTTTGAATATGCCATTAAAATGAACCAGTTTTCCCAAGCTTGCCTATTCGACACTATGCATAAGAATGGCCTGTTAGAGGTTGATCATTTGCAGGACATCGCACAGCAACTCGCAAGATTTCATGCCTCCATTGAACCCTGTAAAGAAAACAGTCAGTATGGAACACCTGAGCAAGTATGGGCACCAGTCCAGCAAAATTTTGAACAAATTAAACCGCTGCTTACTCAGGAACAAGACCTTAAGCAGCTAGAGAGACTGGAGCAATGGGCGAATAACGAGTTCAAAAAACATCAACCGGTTATAAAAGAAAGAAAGAAAAAGGGATTCATCAAGGCCTGTCATGGCGATGTTCATCTTGGAAATATCACCCTGTTAAATAATCAAGTGACCCTATTTGACTGCATTGAATTCAATGAGAGTTTTCGTTGGACCGATACAATGGCTGACCTTGCTTTTCTTGTTATGGACCTTGAAGCAAGGCAACTCAATCATTTTGCTGCCATCGTTATTGACACTTATATGGAGTATTCCGGCGACTGCTGTGGCCTCGCCCTGCTTCGCTTTTATAAGGCCTATAGAGCCCTGGTTCGAGCTAAAGTGGCCTTATTTGGACTATATAACGATTCACTTAATGAAAAGGACAAGCAATCTATAGTCAAAGAATACCGTCAATATGCCAACCTGGCGGAAAGTTACTGCTCCTTTAAAAAGCCTTTTTTAGCCACCATGAATGGGCTTTCAGGCTCAGGAAAAAGTACGGTCAGTGAGTATATAGTTTATACCCAGCAGGCCATTAGGCTTAGGTCTGATGTGGAAAGAAAACGACTGTTTGGCTTAAAGGCCGATGAGTCCAGTCAATTAATCAAAGAGGATATCTATAATCTGAACACAAACCAGAAAACTTATAAGAAGCTTGAATGGCTTACGAGACAGCTACTGGAAAGTGGTTACCCGGTTGTCGTAGATTCTGCTGCACTTAAGGAAGAGGAAAGAACCCTTTTTTATACGTTATCCAGACAGATATCTGTGCCTTTTATAATAATAAGGTGCCAGGCACCTGATACAGAGCTGATCCGACGTATCAAAAAACGCCAACAAAATGACTCCGATGCCTCAGAAGCCACACCTGATATTATTTATCAGCAACACAGCTGGCAAGACGAAATTACCAGCAAGGAGTTACCTCATACCCTAACTCTTGACACTTCTGACAAAAATTGGAAATTGCAGTTAAAGGAAAGATTCTTATCTTTATTAGCGACATCAGTGGAACCTGCGTTTTAAAACTTTTATACCAGACTGCGTTCAAAACGGTTAGCTTTACGTCAAAAAGTATTTCCTTACGGGCTACTCACTACAGCTGAGCTTACTACGTTCAGCTTTGAAAAGTTCACATCTTAAAAATTTATTAATATAAAAATGTCTGAAAATCTGGGCAGTTGTAAAGTAACGTCTATTATTAAAGTAAAGCTAATTCTGTTATTCAGGAATATTAAGCCTCTGGTACGGACGTCGGAGTTTTAATTAGGGAACTGGCATGTCTAATGAGCTGATAGAACTGAAAAACCTTGGGAAAACTTCTGTCCAGTGGCTTAATGCTGTGGGTATTAGAACACCAGATCAACTTCGCAACTCCGGATCTGTAGCCACTTACTGTAAAGTGCGGGATCGTGGGTTCAAAGTTTCAAAAGTACTGCTTTACGCTCTTGAAGGCGCCCTGACCAATGCTCACTGGAATGAACTATCCCCTGACCATAAGGCCCGCTTACTTCAAGAAGTCGAAAAGCATAGCAGCGAGCCAGGCAACATCTCCGTCCATAGATAGAGGTGGCTCCTTTTATATTACAAAGATGCTACCTCATTAATACCGATAGCTTTTAACCTACTCTTTCAACTGCAAACAGGGCAGTCCGGATCAGCTTCAAGCGATAGTTTTTGCCATTGCATGATTTCAGCATCAAATACAAGCAGGTAGCCATGAAGTGACTCTCCAAACCCTGTCATCAACTTCATCGCTTCAAGTGCCTGCATCGTACCAATAGTCCCCACCACTGGCCCCAAAATACCAGACTCGGAACAGGTCAGTTCTTCAGCCATCTCTTCGTTATACAGACAGCGATAACAGGGTCCCTGTTGTAACCGGTGGTCAAAAACAGTTAACTGACCATTCAAACCTATGGCTGCCCCACTCACAAGGGGCGTTGATGCTTGGTGGCATATCTCATTAATGGCAAAACGACTGCTAAAATTATCAGTGGCATCCAGCACAACATCTGCCTGTTTAACCCTATTAAGTAATGCATCTCCTTCCAGCCTGGAATTAATGTACTCCACATTAACATCAGGATTTATTTTCATTAAAGCATCTGCAGCTACCCTTGCTTTAAAAGCCCCCTGGTCAGTATGAGTGTAGAGAAACTGTCGTTGTAAATTAGGCAGGTCAATAACATCCGGATCAACTAACGTCAGTCTCCCTACTCCGGCAGCTGCAAGATAAGTTGCTGCCGGGCAACCCAACCCCCCCAGTCCAATGATAAGCACATGGGCATTTATTAAGCTGTTTTGTCCCTCGATATCAATCTGGGGTAATAGTATTTGCCTGCTATATCTCAGCAGCTGGTCATCTCTCATCATACATCCATAGGGTCACTAACACTTAAACTTAAGCACTCCCCTCATTCCCTTCAAAATTCAGAGAGTACCTAGCAGCCTGCCGGACTTAGCTCTGACCTACTGCGAAAAAGCCGGATTTGGCCATTTTTTATGCTGATTCTCGTTAAATAGAAACACTATTCGCCTCGAATCAGCTCAAAAAATGGCTCAAACCGGTCTTTTTCTCGCTACGATCGGCTAAGTCCGACAGGCTGCTAGTAAAAAAACAGGAAAGGGCGGCTGATCAGCCATCAAAACCGGTCAGTCTTCAGACTCAACAAAATCCGCGTAGCTATCAGCATCCAAAAGATCCCCGAGTTCACCGTCGTCAGACAGTTTCATTTTGAATAACCAGCCATCATTATAAGGATCACTGTTTACAATTTCCGGTGAACCCTCAAGGGCATCATTGATCGCAATAACTTCACCACTTAATGGTGCATAAATATCAGAGGCTGCCTTTACTGACTCAATAACACCCGCTTCATCACCTGCGGTTAAAGTGGCCTCTACTTCTGGCAACTCAACAAAAACAACATCACCTAAAGCGTCTTGCGCATGCTCGGTAATCCCCACCGTAACACAACCATCACCTTCAACTCTTACCCATTCATGAGACTGAAGGTATCTTAGCTCAGCAGGTATATTGCTCATACAGTGACTCCTTGGGTCAAAATTAGCACTGGGGGCTAAAGGTATGAATTCTAACCAGATTAGTATTTTTCCGGCAATATTTTCAGAATTTGTTTTAACCTAAATCATATCCTGCAAAAAAACTGTGGTGACATGGCAGGCAGTTGATGACCTATTCAGGTTAAGCTAACTTAAAAAGATAAGATCCCATACTTCTCCCTGACAAGGTGGTACTCAGGAAGGTTTATCAGATATTCCAAGGAGCGGAATTTTGAAACCTTTTATAACCTCCGTATTGGTAGCATCCCTCCCGAACCATCAACCTTTGTACTATTGGCTCCCGTGATTTTAGTAAGGCCATGATGACAGCCACCAATAATAAAAAGATAAAAGGCCATGATGACTTTCAGCTTCAAAAACCTGCCAATAAAACGAAAACTGCGTTATGCCATGCTGATTACGGCATACACTGTTCTACTGGTCACTTTATCCATTCAAACAGTCAGTGATCTGGTAAATGCCCGCTCCACCCTGGTCAACAATATGGAAACGTTGGCAGAAGTGATCGGAGCCAATGCCGAAGCCGCACTGATGTTTGAGGACACTGAATCTGCCGAGCGTTTATTAAATGGCTTTAACCTGGCTCCACATATCAAGTCAGCCTACCTGATCAATTCTGACGGCGACCAGGTCGCTGCCTACCATCGAAAGCAAACCAAGCCCTGGGCCTTTACTTTAGAAAATCTTGAAGAGCCGGTAACCGCCTTTAGTAGCAACCGCCTGCACCTTTACCGTCCCATAATAATAGAAGGACAGCTGCTTGGTGCTATTTACATACAGTCAGGCCTATCACAGCTTTACCAGCAACTATGGAAAAACCTGTTAATGGCGCTGCTGGCCGTTATTTTATCGGTATTAGCAGCCTATGTCCTGACCTCCCGGCTGCAAAAACTGCTTGGCCGCCCCATCATTCAGCTCGCGGAAACCATCACAGACATTACCGAGCATGGTCAATATGACCGGCAGGTTAATAAATTCAGCCATGATGAAATAGGCAAGCTGTATGATTGTTTCAATGAGATGTTAATGCGCATTAATGAGCGGGATCAGCGTCTGCAGCAACACCGGGATAACCTGGAAGCGGCAGTGGCTGACCGCACCAGGGAACTGGACAGCATTAACAGTGAGTTAAAAGCCAGTATTAAAGAAACAAACGAGGCCAAGGATGCCGCCCTTGAGGCAGCCAAGGCAAAAAGCATGTTCCTGGCCAACATGAGCCATGAAATACGCACACCCATGAATGGCGTCCTGGGTATGTTAGAACTCCTTAAAGACACTGAACTGGACAACGCCCAGGCTGAGTTCCTGAATACAGCATACTCCTCTGCTGATGCCTTGCTGCAAATTATCAACGACATCCTGGACTTTTCGAAAATCGAAGCCGGGAAAATGGAAATCGAATGCATTGACATGAACCCGAAGGCTTTGACAGAAGATGTCTCTGCCCTGCTGGCCAGTAAGGCCAGGGAGAAAGGGCTGGAGCTTAATTGTTATACTGATATTAACCTCCCCTCGACCCTTAAAGGGGATCCAGTACGACTAAGACAGATCCTCACCAATCTTCTGGGTAATGCCATTAAATTCACTGAAGAAGGGGAGGTTATCGTCCGTATTAGCCAACTTGAGAAAAACTCACATTCTGCAAAAGTTGAGTTCTCTGTAGAAGATACAGGCATCGGTATTCCCGATAAAATCCAGGCAAAGTTATTCAGTGCCTTTACTCAGGCAGATGGCACCACAACCCGCAAGTTTGGCGGCACCGGACTGGGTCTTACCATCTCCAGACAGCTTGTTAATCTGATGGGTAGTGATATCAAGATCATCAGTGCTGAAAACCTGGGTTCAACGTTTTCCTTTACCATTGATATGGAAATCTCGGCATCCCAGGAACAGGAAGTCGTTAATGTTGACTCCCACGTCCTTAAGGGCATTAAAACCCTGATCGTCGATGATAACACCACCAATAGAGAAATCCTGAAGCATTACCTGGCAGCGTGGCATATGGATTTCAATGAAGCAGCCAGTGGCAAAGAGGCTTTGGAGAAAATGAAAGCTGCTACTGACCAGGGAGCGCCTTATGAACTGATTTATCTCGATATGGATATGCCAGAGATGGATGGGCTGATGCTTAGTAAAGCCATTGAAGAAGATACCCGTCTTAACGCCGCCAAGCGGATTATGTTGAGCTCTATTGGTTCCATTGCCAGAAAAGTACAGGAAAACCATGGTATATCAGCCAGTCTAAGTAAGCCCTACCGGCAATCAAGATTACTGGAGACCACCATTGGAGTGTTAAAACAGCAAATAGCATCCCAGTCAGTCTCTCCCAAGAAAAAGGAGTCATCTACAAGTCAGTTTTCCGATACAACCCGAATTCTCCTTGTTGAAGACAACATCGTGAACCAGAAAGTTGCCTTAAGCATGTTGAAAAAAATAGGTTTAAAAAATATAGAGGTGGCCGATGATGGAGAAGTAGCTGTAGAAATGACGGCAGCTAACCATTACGACCTGATTTTAATGGACTGCCAAATGCCCAGGATGAGTGGATATGAGGCTACAGGCAATATAAGAAAAAGGGAGCAGGAGCAGCAGTTGTCCCATACGCCTATTCTGGCGATGACAGCCAATGCAATGGCTGGTGATAGAGAGAAATGCCTGGCTTCTGGAATGGATGACTATTTAACCAAGCCTATTAAAGTCGACTTACTTAAAGAACGTCTGCTTCACTGGCTAAATTTCAAACAGCCGGAAAGCACGGAAAAGCCTGAAATACAAAAACCGGCAAACAAATCAACCAGGGAGAATTTCTCAAATATGGATATTATTGATACCCAAACCTTCGACATGCTGAAGGAGCTGATGGAAGAAGAGTTCACCGGTTTGCTGGAAAGCTATATGGAAGATGCACCCAAGCTACTGGCAGACATTCAAAGCTCATCCCGTCAGGCTGACATGGAAGTTCTGGTAAGGGCAGCACACACCCTGAAGTCCAGTAGCAACAACATCGGGGCAAAACGCCTCGGAGAAATAGCCTCGAAAATGGAGGCTGTTGGCAAAGAAGGCAAGCTGCCTGAAGCCACCGCCATGATCCCTGACCTTGAGAAAACCCTGGAAGAAACAATGGAAGCCATCAAAAGCCGTTAAGGATCAATAAAGGGCTAATAATGAATATCATTGAGAAAGTAAAACTGAAAGTCCTGTCATCCTTCCTTGGAGAATCTATTCTGGGGGGCGTTACAGTTATTCTTCCCCTTATTATTATTGCTTTCTTTTTTAGCTGGCTATTAAAAATAACAGGGCATCTGCTGGAACCCCTCGCTCACCTCTTCGACTCCTTTGGGCTTCCCATGGTTCTTTCTGATATTGTCGTTGCACTGCTGCTTATCTCCGTTTGCGCGGGTGTAGGACACCTGGTCAGAACTCGCCTGGGAGAATGGCTGTATAAAAAACTGGAAACAGACTTTTTTGTAAGGATTCCAGGATACACCTCTTTAAAAGAACTCATTGAAATTCTTATAGGCAAAGAATCCAGCCCATTTAAAGGCGAAGTTGCTAAAGTATGGCTTTATGGCAGGTCTGTCCCCACATGGACAGTGGCCCTGATTACCAGCAAACACCCTGATGGCACTTACACAGCCTTTGTGCCCACCTCTCCAAGTCCTGCATCCGGCGTTATTTACCATCTGGGAGCCGATCAGGTGGAAATTCACCCGGAAATTTCCATCGATCAGGCGTTTAAAATCATCGTATCCTGTGGTGCAGGATCAGCGGCCATATTTGAAAAGCTCTCTGACCCTGCGCCCGAACAAAACGGCAATGTTTAAAGCTGGTTTTCATCCAGGTCATAGAGTACTTCTGAGCCTGAATCCGCAGTCTCTGCCAAAGCAAAACACCTGGGCAACAACCGGCGAAAATAGTATCTGGCCGTACTGACCTTTCCCTGATAGAACGCTTCATCTCCAGAGCCCGCCTTTAGCTGCTTGACGGAGGCGTCTGCCATTAATAGCCACATCCAGCCATAAGCAACGTAGGAGAAGGCATGCAGGTAGTCAACGCAGGCACTGTTGATGGCATTGGGGTCTTCCCTGGACTGAATTAACAATGATTCAGTCAGTGCTTCAAGCTTGTCCAGGGCCTTAGACAGCGGTATAGAGAATTCCTCCTGCTCACTGGCATCAATGGCCTGCCGGACTTCCGCAACAAACTGCTTAAAGTGCACACCATGATTTAACACTATTTTCCGGCCTAGCAGATCAAGTGCCTGTATACCATTGGTTCCCTCATAAATCTGGGCAATGCGAACATCACGAACCAGCTGCTCCTGTCCCCATTCCCGGATATAACCATGACCTCCAAAGACCTGTTGACCAGCAACACAGCTTTCCAACCCCATATCGGTAAAAAATGCTTTGGCTACAGGCGTCAGCAAGGCCACTCTGTTATTTGCCAGAGCCTTCTCTTCAGGATCGTCACTGAATTTTGCCGTATCCAGTTGCATGGCAACGTACGTTGAAAGAGTCCTGCCCCCTTCATTCAGGGCTTTCATATTCAGCAACATTCGCCGAACATCGCCATGGACAAGAATAGGATCTGCCGGCTTTTCTGTCTGGATGGCACCTGAGGCTGCCCGTCCCTGTACACGCTCCTTTGCATAAGCCACAGCGTTTTGATAAGACATTTCACTGCAACCAAGACCCTGGATACCCACAAACAGACGCTCATAGTTCATCATGGTAAACATGGCCGCAAGGCCTTTGTTTGCCTCACCCACCAGATAGCCCCTGGCCTGATCAAAATTCATGACACAGGTAGCCGACGCTTTAATTCCCATCTTATGTTCCAGGGAACCGCAGCTAACACCATTTGTTCCGGTGAGCGCCCCATCTTCTCCAACATTTATTTTAGGAACCAGAAACATTGAAATGCCTTTGGTGCCTGCTGGCGCATCAGGCAATTTAGCTAACACCAAATGGATGATATTGTCGGTAAGGTCATGCTCCCCACCGGTGATAAAAATCTTGGTTCCGGTAATGGAGTAACTGCCATCATTATTGGCAACAGCCTTTGTTCTTATAATGCCCAGATCCGTACCCGCATGAGGCTCAGTCAGACACATGGTTCCTGCCCACTCACCACTATAGAGGCGTGGCAAATAACAGGATTTCAGTGCTTCTGAAGCATGGGCATCCAGAGCCAGAGTGACACCGAAGGTAAGGCTTGGATAAAGAGCAAAAGCCAGACTGGCACTACAGAGCATCTCATCAAACTGGGCAGCCAGAACCTTGGGCATTCCCATGCCACCATACTCTGGGTTACCTCCAAGTCCCACCCAGCCTCCTTCTGAAAAGTTTTTATAGGCATCCAGATATCCCGACGGCGTGGACACAACCCCGGCATTCCACTGGCAGCCTGATTCATCTCCGGAGCGGTTTATTGGTGCCACTTCCTTTGATGCCAGTTTTGCCCCTTCCTCAAGAATGGCGTCTGCCGTATCCCTGTCAACCTGATCCCGGGTTCCAGGCCATTCAGCCCACTTTTCTGCAACGTTTAGCACCTCGTACATCACGAAATGCATATCACGCAAAGGTGCTTTATATTCACTCATAATTTGGTACTCCAAAAGGTATTTTGATTGCTGTTTTTTTAAGAAATACCATGCGTGTGCAGTTTGTGCCCTGCTCCTTCAACGGGCAAAAAGTAACTACCCATTCCCAAACTAACTGCATGACCGATTTGACTAGATCAGTTTACCCAAGAGCCAGAGAGCCTCAAAGCAGCATTTAATATCAAAGTGCTTAAAATCTGATTGAAAACCCCACTGTTGCCACTACACCAGCCCATGAAAGTTCAATACCCAGCCCTTTGTAATCAATATCTGTTATAACCTGAAATAAGGGAAAAAACCGTGTATTAAACAATGTCAGGTATTTGGTATAGCCGTACATCATGCCCAACCGGTAGCCCAGTTCAACTTGAGCCTCGCCATAGGATGTTTGTACCCAGCTTCTCTGCACGCCAAGGGTAACCACCCTGTCACTGTGCGTATTAATAAAAGTGCCGCCATAATAACCGTTATATGAAAAGGCCAGTAGTTGATTATTCCAGTCTTGCCCTTTCCCTTTTCCCTCTTTTTTCTTTTCTTTTTGAAAGTGGTAGGTCCACATCCCCAGGTAAAGGCGATTACTGGCAGGGGTTCCCCAAAACTTCTGTAGCCAGCCCTCTGAATCAACAGGTTCATCATCCAGAGGATATGGGGTCGGTTCTTCAGAAAAAGTTTCTTGATGTTGCGACAGTGAAAAACCGTCGTTATACACCCTGTAGCCTGCTTTTTCCCCAAACTCATATTGACCCACTGATACCTGTTCTATGCCGCAGGCTATAACCCTCTCCCCCCAAAAAACAGCAACACACACCAGAACCAAAACAAATTTGCTATTTTTTTTGACAGCCATATCTTTACCTTTTACTGCATTGGAAATCGTTAGATTCCTAATATAGCTGTGAGTTTTTTGTACTATTGTTTAAATAAGGGAAAAAGTGGAACTGCCCCCATAGGGCTTACAAAATACGTTGGTATAGCTCCTCATAGTTAATAAACAATTAATCAGAACGATTTCAAATACACTATGCTGCGTTATTGGTCAAAATTACTATTACACCTGCTGATTCCAGAGTTACTGGCAATGCGGCCCCGTGCTGTCAAATACGGTATCCATACAGATCACAAAGAAATACAACACCATAAAAAAAAGCTTATTTACGGCATTTGGAGCATTGCAACCCTTCTCATGCTCACTAACCCAGTGCTGCCCATTATTTTAATTATCGCCCTGCCTGCTACTTTTTTATCCTTTGTGATTCTTGATGAGAATACTTTCTAACCCGGATATTTTATAAATATCCGGGTTAGAAATGGCCTTACTGATGAATCTAAACCTCCCCAAAGTCCTCTTCTGCCATATCCAGCAAGTTATCAGGCCCTGACTCTACACAGGATTTATGACCCAGTATTCTTGGCAACAAGCGTTGGAAATAGAAACGGGCTGTCTGTACTTTGGCCGTATAGAAACCGGCATCTGTCGTACCCTCATCAAGCTTTTCCTTGGCCACCCGAGCCATATCTGCCCAAAAATAAGCCAGGCAGGCATAGCCAGAGTACATCAGATAATCCACCGCCGC
Source organism: Endozoicomonas sp. Mp262 (assembly GCF_025643335.1). Lineage (NCBI taxonomy): Bacteria > Pseudomonadati > Pseudomonadota > Gammaproteobacteria > Oceanospirillales > Endozoicomonadaceae > Endozoicomonas > Endozoicomonas sp. Mp262. Next base: position 937,823 of record NZ_CP092489.1, read on the forward strand.
AGCGCCCACAACCTCACGGTTTTGCATGGCTTGCATGCCAACCTTCATGGTTAGCTTTCCCCACTCTTTATTAAGGGCTGCCAGGGGGTCAATAAACTCACGGAGTGCTTCATTGTCACTATGAGCCTGGCAAAACTTGTGAACAACCTTGGTGAAGGATTTGAGAGATTCGCCCTGGGTCATCAACACTTTTCGCCCTAATAAATCCAGGGCCTGTATTCCGGTGGTTCCCTCATACAACATGGAGATGCGGCTATCCCGAACATTTTGCTCCATTCCCCATTCAGCAATATAACCATGCCCTCCATAACACTGAAGCCCAAGGTTGGCGGCTTCAAATCCTGTTTCCGTCATAAAGGCTTTAACAATAGGGGTCAGGAAATCCAGTTGCAGCTTGGCCTTTTCTTTTTCATCCTCATCTTTACTATATTGAGAAAGATCCACCAGCCTGGCGGTATAATAAGCCAGCGCCCGGTTGCCTTCAGTAAAAGCCTTGATGGTCAATAACATTCTGCGGACATCCGGATGAACAATAATCGGATCTGCCGGACCATCAGGATTGGCCGGACCACTCAATGACCGGCTTTGCAAACGCTCCCGGGCATATCTCAATGCGCCCTGAAATGCCACTTCCGAATGAGCAAGCCCCTGAATCCCCGTTCCCAGACGAGCAGCATTCATAAACGTAAACATGCAGTTCAGCCCTTTGTTGGGAGGGCCAATCAAAAAGCCTTTAGCGCCATCAAAATTCATCACACAGGTGGCGTTACCATGAATACCCATCTTATGTTCCAGGGAACCACAGCTGACACCATTGCTTTCCTTGCTGATACCGCCACCTTCCGGAAGTCGTTTCGGTACAATGAATAACGAAATGCCTTTGGTTCCCTTTGGCGCATCGGGCAGACGAGCCAGTACGATATGAACGATGTTTTCGCTCATATCGTGTTCACCGGCCGAAATGAAAATTTTGGTGCCTGTCACTTTATAAGAGCCGTCGGCATTTGGCTCAGCCTTGGTTCGGAGCATGCCCAGATCAGTACCACAGTGAGACTCGGTCAGGCACATAGTGCCCGTCCATTCACCGGAAATAAGTTTGGTGAGATAGGTTTGTTTCTGCTCTTCTGTACCATGAGCCTCAAGGGTATTCATAGCTCCGTGGCTTAATCCGGGATACATCCCCCAGGACCAATTGGCTTCTCCCATCATCTCACTCAGCACAAGCCCTAAAGAGCTTGGCAAGCCTTGACCACCGTATTCGGCATCGTTCGCAAGGGAAGGCCAGCCGCCTTCGACAAATTGCGTATAGGCTTCTTTGAAGCCTTCCGGCGTTTTAACGCCATCATCCGTCAAGGTGCAGCCCTGCTCATCTCCAACTCTGTTTAAAGGTGACAGAACTTGCTCACAAAACTTTGCGCCCTCCTCCAAAATGGCATCCACCATATCGGGTGTTGCTTCTTCCGCACCAGGCAGAGTGGCATAGTGGTCAGCATACTTCAGAAGGTCATTTCGGACGAAGCGGATGTCTCTAAGAGGCGCTTTGTATTCAGGCATAACTCTACCTCTGCAGTCTTATGATTATTAGTAATATTAGAGAGTATAGCAGCGATTCAAACGTACGTTTGAAACCTACGTTTAAAAAACGAGTTTGTCAACTTTTGTTACATATCGATATCTTTTATTGGTAGTTAGCTATAGGTTCGACACATTCAGCCAGGGCAGATAGCATTACCAATAACAGGGAAAATATATATTTCTTACATGGGCAGCCCCCCAATACACGCTAAAAATAAAGGGCTTGTGGGGTAAATAAAGCGAAACAGCGGTTGCAGAAACAAGCAAAACTCCACATTATAAATCAATGGAGCACAACAATCTTTGCCATTCTGTAGATCAATAATGGTTTAACTCGCCACTATTGTCTGATGTCAGCCATGGATACAGGCAGTCAGCCCTGGCCCTCTTCCCGGTGCCCCTGTGCTCTGTAACCATATGATATTCACAGGGGAAAAGAGGCCTGCATTTGGATTCTGCCGGTGTACTAGGGGCTCAGGTATCGAATACTATTTTATTACAGGGCGGGTAAAGGCATGGATATTTTCAATAATTACCAACAAAGATACCAATCAAAGCAACAAGAAGAACTATCCATTCAGGAATACCTTGAACTCTGCAAAAAAGATCCAGTGACCTATGCCAACGCAGCAGAAAGAATGCTGACCGCCATAGGTGAACCGGAAATGGTGGACACTTCACGAGACCAAAGACTCAGCCGCATATTTTCAAATAAACTCATCAAACGCTACCCCGCCTTCTCAGAGTTTTATGGCATGGAAGAAGCCATTGAGCAAATAGTCTCTTATTTCAGGCATGCCGCTCAGGGGCTGGAAGAAAAGAAGCAGATTCTTTATTTACTGGGTCCGGTTGGCGGGGGGAAATCATCCCTGGCAGAACGACTGAAGGCATTAATGGAAAAAGTACCGTTCTATGCCATTAAGGGTTCTCCTGTATTTGAGTCGCCACTAGGTCTGTTTAACCCCGAGGAAGATAGCAAAATACTGGAGCAGGAATACGGAATACCTGATCGTTACCTGCGGAGCATTATGTCACCCTGGGCAGTTAAACGACTCCATGAGTATGGCGGTGATATCAGCAAATTCCGGGTCATTAAAATTCATCCCAGCATACTGGATCAGGCAGCTATCGCAAAAACAGAACCCGGTGATGAAAACAACCAGGATATTTCCAGCCTGGTTGGAAAAGTAGACATCCGGCAGCTAGAAGAATACTCACAGGACGACCCTGATGCCTACAGTTTCTCCGGTGCTCTTTGCCGCGCCAATCAGGGGCTTATGGAGTTTGTTGAAATGTTCAAGGCTCCCATAAAAGTCCTGCATCCTCTATTAACGGCAACCCAGGAAGGAAACTACAACAGCACTGAGGGGATGGGAGCCATTCCTTTTGACGGCGTGATTCTTGCCCATTCCAATGAGTCTGAATGGCAATCTTTCCGTAATAATAAAACCAATGAAGCGTTTATCGACCGCGTCAATATTGTCAAAGTACCCTACTGTACCCGAATCACTGAAGAGATTCATATTTACGAAAAACTGCTGATAAACAGTTCGCTAAAAAACGCTCCTTGTGCCCCGGATACCCTTGATATGCTGGCAAAATTCTCGGTGTTATCCCGAGTAAAAGAGCCTGATAATTCCAACGTATACTCCAAGATGAGAGTCTATGATGGGGAAAGCCTGAAGGATACCGACCCCAATGCCAAGCCTTTACAGGAGTACAAAGATGCGGCGGGTGTTGATGAAGGAATGGAAGGGCTATCTACCCGTTTTGCGTTCAAAATTCTTTCCAAAGTCTTTAACTTTGACCCCACAGAAATTGCCGCCAATCCTGTCCACCTTCTGTACGTTCTGGAGCAACAGATAGAACAGCATCAATTTCCCAAGGAGACCCAGGAGCGCTATCTTCGCTATGTGAAAGAGTATCTTGCGCCAAAATATATTGAATCCCTTGGCAAGGAAATTCAGACCGCTTATCTGGAGTCATACTCTGAATACGGCCAGAATATTTTTGACCGGTATATTACTTACGCCGACTTCTGGATACAGGATCAGGAATACCGGGACCCTGAAACAGGCGATATTCTTGATCGTGTTGCGATTAATGACGAACTGGAAAAAATAGAGAAGTCAGCCAATATTGCTAACCCCAAGGATTTCCGCAACGAAGTGGTTAACTTTGTTCTGCGTGCCAGAGCTAACAACAAAGGCAAGAATCCAAGCTGGCTCAGCTATGAAAAAATGCGAACCGTCATTGAGAAAAAGATGTTCTCAAATACTGAAGACTTACTGCCCGTTATTTCCTTCAATGCCAAAGGCAGTCAGGAAGACCAGCGTAAACACAATGAGTTTGTGAAGCGGATGGTGGAACGGGGCTATACTGAAAAGCAAGTCAGACTGCTCTCTGAGTGGTATATTCGGGTTAGAAAATCTCAGTAAATGTCGCCAGGACGCGACCGGGGGTTCCGCCCCCTACAACTAACACAGGGAGCGTGTAAATGAGCATTATCATCGATCGCCGCCTCAACGGTAAAAATAAAAGTACAGTGAACCGCCAGCGTTTTCTGGATCGTTACCGTAAGCACATAAAAAAAGCCGTATCAGAGGCTGTAAACAAACGCTCCATCACTGATGTTGAGTCAGGCAGCCAGGTTACCATTCCCCGCAAAGACCTTTCGGAACCCTTTTTCCGGCATGGCCAGGGTGGACATCACAAACAGGTTCACCCCGGTAATAAAGAATTTACCGCTGGTGATCGTATTAAACGCCCAAGTGGCGGTAAAGGTGGCAAGGGTGGCGCGGGGAAAGCCAGCAACAAAGGAGAAGGAATAGACGACTTCTCTTTTCAGATTAACCACGACGAATTTCTGGAATACATGTTTGATAACCTGGAGTTGCCAAACCTGGTTCGGAAACAGCTGCAGGACGCCACTGAATTCAAGTATGTACAGGCCGGCTTTAACAATGACGGTTCTCCGGACCGCCTTAATGTTATCCGATCCCTGAAGTCCGCTCATGCCCGAAGAATTGCATTATCCGGGAAGGACCGGCGGGAAATTCGAGCCCTGAAAAAAGAACTCAGGGAAATGGAGGTCAGCCCTGATGAAACCGATATGGAGAAAGCGGAACAATTAAGGGCACGAATCAAAGAGCTCAATAGTAAACTCAAACGCCTGCCCTTTATTGACGACTTTGACCTGAAATACAACAATTTGATCCGGGTACCATCTCCCAGCAATAAAGCCGTAATGTTCTGCGTTATGGATGTTTCTGGCTCCATGACCCAGGAAATCAAGGATATGGCCAAACGCTTCTTTATCCTGCTCTATCTGTTCCTGCAAAGAAGTTATAAACAGATAGAAGTGGTATTTATTCGTCATCACACCGCCGCCAAGGAAGTTGATGAGGATGACTTCTTCTATTCACGGGAAACGGGGGGAACCATTGTTTCAAGCGCCCTGGAAATGACCCGGGACGTTATTGAAAAACGGTATAGCCCTACCGACTGGAATATTTATGTGGCACAGGCCTCCGATGGCGATAACTGGGAAGGGGATTCATCAGTTTGTTCAAAAATTCTCACTGAGCAAATAATGCCAAAGGTTCAGTATTTTTCTTACGTAGAGATTACCGACCGTGCCCATCAAAATCTCTGGCGTGAATACCAGTCTGTTGCAGAAGCATTCCCGGAAACATTTGCTATGCAGCAAATCAAAACACCTGATGACATTTATCCGGTATTCCGACGCTTATTTGAGAAAAAGGAGCATGCATGAGTCCGCCTTTATCCACCGGCTCCGAGTGGACTTTTGATCTTATTGAAAAATATGACCAGGAGTTAGCCCGGATTGCCGGTCAGTTCCGGCTGGACACCTATCCGAATCAAATAGAAATCATTAGCTCCGAGCAAATGATGGATGCCTACTCCTCTACAGGTATGCCCCTGATGTATCACCACTGGAGTTTTGGCAAACACTTTTTACAGACCCAGCAAAACTATCAACGGGGTCGAATGGGGCTGGCTTACGAAATAGTCATCAACTCTAACCCATGCATTGCCTATCTTATGGAAGAAAACACCATGGCAATGCAGGCACTGGTTTTAGCCCATGCCTCCTATGGACATAATTCTTTTTTTAAAGGCAACTACCTTTTCCAGACCTGGACAGATGCTGACTCCATTATCGACTATTTGCTCTTTGCCAAAAACTACATTGGCCACTGTGAAGAAAAACATGGAGTTGAAGCGGTAGAGGATATCCTTGATGCCTGCCATACCCTAATGAACCAGGGTGTTAACCGGTACCTTCGCCCTCGTCCCCTCTCACCTGAGCAGGAACAGGCAAGGCTGGAAGAAAGGGCAGAATATATCCAAAGAAACCTCAATGAGATTTGGAGTACAATTCCCAAAGCGCCAGAACAAATAGAGGAAAAAAAGGAACGCTTCCCTAAAGACCCGGAAGAAAACATTCTTTACTTTCTAGAGAAGAATGCTCCCCTCCTGGATACCTGGCAGAGGGAAATCATCAGAATTGTCCGAAAAATAGCCCAGTATTATTATCCGCAACGACAAACCCAGGTAATGAATGAGGGTTGGGCATGCTTTTGGCACTATCACCTGCTTCATGAGCTATACAAAGAAGACAAGGTGACCGATGGTTTTATGATGGAGTTTTTACATTCTCACTCCAGCGTGATTTATCAGCCTGAATTTGATAACCCACACTATAGCGGTATTAACCCTTATGCTTTAGGGTTCAATATATTTCAGGACATCCGCAGGATCTGTGAAGCACCCACTCCTGAAGATAAATTATGGTTTCCGGATATAGCGGGCAGTGATTGGTTAGAAGCAGTTCACTTTGCTATGAAGAATTTCAAAGATGAAAGTTTTATTTTACAGTTTCTTTCCCCAAAAGTAATGAGAGATATGCACCTTTTTTCTATCACGGATGACGAGGGCAAATCCTATCTTGAAATTGACGCTATCCATGATGACAGTGGCTATAAAGCCATTCGTGAAGCCCTCGCCAAACAATACAATATCGGAGAGCAGGAACCAAATATTCAAGTCTATGACGTAGATATTCGCGGCGACCGTAAACTGACCCTGAGACACTTTCAGCATCAAGGGCGCCCCCTTGATAATAATACAAGGGAATTACTCAAGCATATTCATAAATTATGGCAGTTCGATATAGAGTTACAGTCCGTTGATAATGGCCATATTCGCACCAGACATCATTGTCCTGAACCTGGAAACGTAAAGAAAAAGTAAGGTAGTTGTATTCAATTATTGACGAATAAACCTTGATAGTATGATCGTTGAAATAATCATCACTAATCTAATACTGGCTAGTTTTACAGGAATTTGATTCCACCACTAACAAAACTGTTTCCCTGGGCAGCATTTTCACTTTACGTTACCCCTTCATTGCTACGTTCATATCAACCACAAGCCATTGACGGCTATCAGTTTGATAATATAGTAAGCAAGCGATTAATAATAAATACTCTATTGTGGGTATCTTATTAGAAATTCAATAATGTTTCAGTTTTAATACTTCCATCATTTAAATGCTTCATGTATAAATACATGTACTAAATCTCGTCTATTCAAATCTGGAATCACGAGTCACATTAGGGAGTTACCTAGATGAACATTTTTGATGAAGTTCTTCATCGTTTAAGCAGCAAAACACGCATTCGCCAACTGTTCAAAGACGCTCACGTCTCAGATCTGGAACGTGTCATCTCCAGAATGAGAAGTGTTCTGGAAGAAAAGCAGAATGCCCGTGAAAAAGAAGAAGAAAAGCGCCAGGTAAAACTGGAAAGCATTGAAGCCATTAAACAAATAATGGCTGATCGCGGCGTATCCATGGGTGACCTGGGATTAGGTGAAGAAACAACATCCAAACGTCGTCGTAATATTCAGAAGTACACTTTCCAGTACGAAACTGAAACCGGTGACCAGGCTCAGTGGGAAGGCGCAACAACTGGCCGTCTGCCAAGAGAATTCCAGTCCTATCTGGAACGCACTGGCAAAAAGCGCATGGACTGCGTAATCGAAGCTCAAGACGAAGCTTAACAGTTATTTATGACCTGAGAGTTACCCGTACATCATTTCAATAAGTTTGATATACAAGTGTTGCGCTCAGGTCATTTATTTATTTTCATGACTCACCGAAGCAACAGAAGAAAAACGGTTTTCGGGAAAATGACATATAAAACAACTACCCTGCCCCGGATGGCTGGAAATCGTTAACCATCCATCATGCCTTAGCAATACATGCTTAACAATCGCCAGCCCCAGCCCCGTTCCACCAGACTCAAGACTTCGTCCTTTATCAACTCTATAAAAGCGCTCTGTCAACCTGGGAATATGAACCGGGTCAATCCCCACGCCATTATCTTCAACACTAATACAACATTCCTGATTTTTTACTTTTACTCCAATGTGAATGACCCCGCCCGCCTGAGTGTATCGCACGGCGTTAAATACAAGATTTGATAAAGCACTGCGCAGCTCACTTTGGCTTCCCTTTAAGTAGATACCCTTTACCCCCTCTAATGTAATCTCATGATCATCACTTCCACTTAATGACCTGGCATCATCGGCAACCTGGTTTAACAGTTCTTCCAGCTTTACCGGGTTTGACTCACAGGAAGTCGCAGACTCCAGGCGTGAAAGTAGCAATAAATCTGCCACCAGATTTTTCATTCTGGCTGATTGCTGCTGCATTCTTTTTAACGCCTTGCACCACATAGGTGACAAGGATTCTTCTATATCTGCATTATCCAACAGGGTTTCCAGATACCCAGCTATTACCGTAAGTGGTGTTCTTAGTTCATGGGAAACATTGGCCACAAAATCTTTTCGCATGGTTTCTAACTGATTGATTCGGGTAATATCCCGAATAAACAACAATCGACTTCCCATGCCATAAATCGTAATGTTGATCTGCAACTGCCTTTCGGTATTAACCGGTGAAGCCAGTTCTATCGCCTCTTCGTAACGACCCGAGTCAAAATAATCCAAAAACGAGGGATCGCGAACCAGGTTCGTCAATAATTGGCCTCTATCCCCAGGCATTTTCAAACCCAATAAATCTCCTGCCGCGCGATTCCACCACTCCAGACCGCCATTGTTATCCGCCATAACAATGCCGTCTTCCAGGGCAGCCGTTGACTCCTGTATACGATCAATAACTCCCTGCAAACGCTCATGGGAACCCTTCTGTCGCTTTTGAATCCGGTAAATACCATCGAAGATGGCACCCCATAAACCACGGCTTTCCGGAGGCTCTAATTCACTAACAGCTGTTTTTTCCAGCCAAGTCAACAGACGAAACAATTGACTCAGGCTCCACAATAGATAAACAGCCAGGACAAGTGTTATCCCCAGTAAAACATGCCCCAGCCCCCATCCAATGAAGGTCCCTATTGCCAGGCCCAGCAATAGTCTGCCCAGCAATAGTGATCTGGAATAAGTGATCACTCGCCCCCCCTTACAACTTGGTGGAAAAACGGTATCCTGTGCCCCTGACGGTTTGTATATATCCCTCGTAACCACTACCAAGTGACTTTCTCAGTCGTCGAATATGAACATCAACGGTTCGCTCTTCAACATATACATTACCGCCCCAGACCTGATCCAGTAGCTGACTTCGGGAGTAAGCCCGCTCCTGATGCGTCAAAAAAAACTGTAACAAACGGTACTCTGTCGGACCGATTTCTGCCGCCTCGCCATCAATGCTGACCCGGTGGCTTACCGGATCCAGCTTTAACCCCTTGATGACAATGGCTGACTGCCCATCAGATACTCCACTTCTTCTAAGAACCGCCTTTAACCTGGCGATCAACTCCCGGGGTGAAAATGGCTTGGTAATATAATCATCCGCCCCTGTTTCAAGTCCACGAATTTTATGGTCCTCCTCACCTTTTGCCGTCAACATAACAATGGGTATTTCAGAGGTCATTTCACTTCGCTTTAATCGCCTTGCCAATTCAATGCCGGATATATCCGGCAACATCCAGTCAAGTAACACCAGATCCGGCTTCTGGTCCACAATTTTAGCATGGGCTTCCCTGGCATCTGCTGCTTCAATACAATCGAAACCCGCCATTTCCAGGCTTATAGCTACCATTTCCCTGATGGGTTCTTCATCATCAACAATCAGAATTTTTTTTGCTGACATGATTTTACCTTTCCCGATAATAATTATTACGACGTCAAGGAGAGTACACCCCTTAAATGTTACAGCCAGATGACAAGTCCTCAAGACCGATTATCCAGACTATTTAACGGCTCAAAAAAATACCGGCAAACACAATGGCACCAACCCAGTGATTACTTAGAAAGGCCTTAAAACAACGATCTCTATCACGGTCATGGGTGAGAAACTGCTGGTAAACAAACAGCATGGAGGCGAATGCAAGAGCAGCATAGAACAACGCTCCCAGCTCCATTTTAATCCCAACGGCAATAAGGGTAATAATGGCTAAAAGCTGAAGGCCGCCAATAATGAGATTATCGAGATCACCAAAGAGGATAGCTGTTGACTTGATACCGATTTTGATATCGTCATCACGGTCTACCATGGCATATTGTGTATCGTAAGCCACAGTCCAGAATAGATTGGCAATAAATAAAAGCCAGGTCTCCGGAACCAGTGAGCCACTTTCTGCGGCAAAGGCCATAGGAATAGACCAGCCAAAGGCAGCACCGAGAACAACCTGGGGAAAATGAGTGTAACGCTTTGCAAATGGATAAAATGAAGCCAGGAACAGAGCGCTCACCGAAAGAACAATAGTTAGCGTATTGGTGGTCAATACCAGCAAGAAAGACAGGGCAATAAGTACAACAAAAAATAATAATGCCTCTTCTTCCGTCAGTCGCCCATCAGCTAATGGCCTTGTAACTGTTCTTTTTACATGTCCATCAAAATTACGGTCAGCATAATCATTGATGACACACCCGGCACTCCGCATCAAAATGACCCCCAGGGTGAATACCAAAAGATTGTGATGAGTTGGCATCCCATCCGCTGCCAGCCACAATGCCCACATGGTGGGCCAAAACAGAAGACAAATACCAATCGGCCGATCCAGGCGGGCAAGGCTGATAAACTCTTTAATACGGAACATGTCCAGCGTTTTCATAATAATTAGCTCGGGCTTCCTGTCTGCAGAACCATCAAGACGTCACTCATCTTATGGAAAGGATGGTTTGCCGCCTACCTCAGGTAAAAAAACTTCGCATACTGATAGGGGCCTGGAATTCAGATAAAATAAAGATCGCCTTGCCCAGGCCTTTTCTTCCCTGAAACAGCAACCAAGATACGGATTAACCTCATGTGCAGATAATTCCGCCAATTCGATGGCTCCTCGTTCCACGCTTTTCTGAACAAATAAATATTCCCCCAGAGGCTTATTCCCTAGCATAAGCAGCTCATTATTTGATCCACCAAGACTGCTCCGGGGAATGACACTCCTCGCAAATATTTTTGGCTTGCCACCACCCAGCAGCAAAACCTCGCGAATAGAGGCTTCTGTCTCGGAAACACCCAAAAATTCAAGCTCAGCTTCTGCTGGCTGACCCCACTGATGCTTAAGCACCTTAACCTCAAACTCACCACGATAGGTTTTCTTCAACCTTGCGGTTAAAGACCCCCTATCAAGCAGCCATGCTTGCAAATTATCCGGTATATTGTCCAGATTATGCAGACAGGACTGCCAGCGTAAACTCGAACAAAAATTTAATGGCATCGCCTAACCGCCCAATTATCCAAAAAAATGCCCTCTATACAGAAGAAAATGTGTTCATTTAGCACCAAAGGTTATTGAAGTGATAGCCCCATGGATTGATGATATTGGCAGTGGATCAAAAATCATCATTTTGCTCAAGGAATATAGACAAAATATATGGGCAAGCATCTACCAGTGAAAGGACTCAAAATGAAAAAAAATCCTGTGGTCTGGCGTGCGTCCACTCTGCACTTTCTTGATGATCCAGCCAGGACTCCCACCAAAGATGCCGTTGAGTTCCACGAGGACGGCGCTGTTGTGGTTGATGACGGTCATATCCTTGCTGCCGGTGCGTATCAAAGCATTGCCAAGCACTTGCCAGCGGCCTGTGAGACTTACCATTTACCGGGAAAGTTGTTAATCCCGGGATTCGTTGATACCCATGTTCACTATCCCCAACTGGGAATGACCGGTGCCTGCGGCGAACAGCTGATTCAATGGCTTGAGCGATATACCTTTCCCGCAGAGGCCGCATTTGACTCACCAGACTATGCCCGGGAAGTCGCCCGGTTTTTCCTGGATCAGTGTCTCGCCCATGGAACCACGACCGCCCTCGTGTTTGGAGCCGTATTCCCGGAATCAGTCACCGCATTTTTTGAGGCGGCATCGGAAAGACAGCTGCGCATGATCGCAGGCAAAGTCATGATGGATCGTAACGCCCCGGACTACCTGCTTGATACTGCAACAACCAGCTATGAAGAGAGTCAGCAATTAATCAGACACTGGCATGGTAAAAACCGTCTGGCCTATGCCGTCACTCCACGGTTTGCCCCGACCTCAACCCCCAACCAGCTTAAAGCTGCCCGGCGTTTACTGGATGAGTTTGATGGGCTGTATCTCCATACCCATTTGGCAGAAAATTTAAAAGAAGTAGCCTGGACTCATAAGCTATACCCCGATAGCCAAAACTACCTGGATGTTTACGACCAGTATGGCTTACTGGGTTCCCGTTCATTCTTTGCCCATGCTATACACCTTTGTGAAGCCAGTTGGCAGCGCCTTGCCGATACGGGTTCCTCCCTATCCTTTTGCCCCAGCGCCAACCTTTTTTTAGGCAGTGGGCTGTTTGATTTTCAAAAAGCATCCTCCCTGAATATCAACATAGGCCTGGGAACAGATATCGGGGCAGGCACCAGTTTATGCCAGCTTGAATCCATGAAAAGCGCCTATCAAGTGTGCCAGCTACAGGGAACAAGCCTGTCTCCACTCAGCGCGTTTTATCTGGCAACACTGGGTGGCGCAAGGGCTTTAGGGCTATCAGATAAAATAGGCAGCTTCACCCCCGGAAATGAAGCCGACTTCCTGATTCTCAACCCCAGAGCAACACCCTTGCTGGCATTTCGGATGAAGCAGGCAAAAACCTTGGAAGAGCGCCTTGGCATCATGATGACCCTGGGAGATGATCGCCTGATAGAAAACACCGTCATTATGGGAGAAACCTGGCAGAAGAAAACCGGAGAGTATAAATAAGCCAGCCCAAGGGATTCTGATTTGGTATAGTCAGCCTGTCATAGCAGTATGCAAAGCACTCTTAACTATAATCAAAAGATGTTCAACCAGTACTTTAAGCCTGACTAGCGTTTAATAATGAAAGGCTTAATGAAGGAGGCATAAGTAATGAAGAAATGGCAATGTCTGGTCTGTGGCTTTACTTATGATGAAGCGGAAGGTTGGCCAGAAGATGGTATTGCCCCTGGCACCCGGTGGGAAGATATACCAGATGACTGGCTTTGCCCGGACTGCGGCGTTAGCAAAAGCGATTTCGAAATGGTTGAAGTCAACTAAACAACACCCGGTTAGACAACCGTGATTTGATAGATCCGGGCAGGGTGTGATGGTAAGAGCCTCTTTTTACAGATACTTTGTTGATATGTTGTTCTTACCCCCCTGTTTCATACAATCGTTTGACTTTTCTCCCGGTTTAGCGTGAGATTCATCCCTTTAGGCTGCTCAACTGGCTACTGCTCTGCAATAGCTGGTATTCCTATCAATTACCTCTAATGATTAAACAGACCTGACAGATTCGGGGGAAATACGTGAAGTTCAGACTGCTACTATGGGCACTGGGACTGTTGATGAAACGGGCCGGGAATAAAAACCCCGCTTTCAGAAAAAAGCTCGAGGGTCAGACGCTCACTTTCCAGATCAGTAGCCAGGATGGAGCTGTACGCCATTACAATGTGAAAGATATGCGCGTAACAAGCCATTCAGGAAAAGCAACCAACCCCAGCTTTGAAATTGCCTTCAAAGATTCTGCCACAGGCTTCCAAACCTTGACCGCAAAAAATGCGCAACTGGCCTTTATGAAAGGCATTCAGGATAAAGACATTATTATCACCGGGGATTTTAGCAAAGTTATGTGGTTTCAGGGCCTAATGAAGTACCTGATGCCCAAAAAGAAGAAAAAATCCTGATAATCGCTGAGACTCGTTCCCAGACAGCAAAGGGTATCACGAAAGTCTCAGCGCAATGCCCTGTTTTTTGGAACCACGAAGAATACCAAGGCTTTCCTTAAATTTCTTCGTGGTTCAAAAAAGCCTTACAGGCTCAGCAGATAGTCGGGAGCGAGGAAAACAGTCAGGTGTCTAATGTATAGTGCAGGATGATGCCTCTTTTAGCATTTCCACATGGGGAATTCCCTCTTCCATATACACAGTAGAGTTCACTACAAAGCCCAGCTCCTGATAAAAGCCTACCAGATAATTTTGGACACTTACCTTAATATCCATTTCAGCCCAAAGGGTTGAAGCCATATCCAAGGCATTGGCCATCATAGCATGTGCGATACCCTGCCCACGCCCCTTCTCCGAGACAACCACACGCGTAATGCCAACTTCAGAAAAGCGGAGACCCGGTGGCAGAACCCTCAAGTACCCCATTAGCTCACCGGAATCCTCTGAATGGCAAAGCACATGCCGGGTCTCGGGATGTCGATCCATATTGTCCAGATCAGCGTAAGGACAGTTCAGCTCTACAATGAATACATCAACCCTTAATTTCAGTAGTTCATACAGCTCATAGGCATTGAGTTGCTCAAAGGTTTTGATATCTATTCTTTTTCGAAGGGGCGTCAACATAACCGTACAGCCTTTTAGCGATAATCAAGCCACTTGATTGTTTGCGGTATGCAGGGGCCAAAAGAAACACCCCGCATATAGCGAGGTTTTCAGGCATTTTTATTCTTTTTTATGACACCTGCTTATTATTTTTTGTCTGTGGGCTCACTCTTCTATCAATGCCCTTTGATAATCAAGAGACTCCCCTTCTCACTTCCCCCTACAGGCCACCTACATTATAGGTATTTCCCGAAGCGAAATTTCGTGACATAGCTCAATGTATTTGCTTTGCAATATCAGGAAAATTGATAGGTTTTTGCCTTTTTTTAACAATGAGACAAAATAAGGAGTATTTTATTCATCATCGGGTCACAGGGGATACAGAGGTTTATGAAATATCCGGGCTAGGAAATGGTGGCTCCAGGAATGGCGATATAACGGGAAAGCGTTCCCAGCAACTGTTGCGGATCAAAGGGGACTGCAAGATAATCATTCATTCCTGCCCTCAAGGCTTTACTGGCAAAATCACAGCTAACCCCATTACTCATTCCAATAATATTCACGGGTGCAAGATGATTGTTTCTCTCAAACTGTCTGATACTACAGGCCGCCGTATAACCATCCATAACGGGCAGTTCACAACTCATTAGAATAGCACCCCAACGGTCGGGATCACCTTCATAAAGACCAAGCGCCTCCTGACCATGACTCACAGACACGGTCTCCAGCTTTGCTTTCAGTAATATTTTTTCGACAATAGCCCTGTGTGGAATATCACTATCAGCGATTAATACAAACTTATGGGATAGAGACTGGCTGGAAGACTTGAAATGCGGCATACCGGTAATATTCCTTAAATACCCTTGTACCTATCAAGTCTTGCTTGTGATATTTCGGAGCACAGTACAAGGGCTTAATTATTAATATGTATCCCTCATCCTATCGGCCACCTTCAGCAAACCTGGAGCTTTTCAGCTTTCCAACCAGACCTCTCTGACCCACTGCCATATAGAGCCCCAGGACTCATCAGATTCCTCACCTGAGGACCAGTGCGAAATAGAACCCTCTTCATTGATACAATAGTAGCTGCCATTATCCTCACAAACAGGAATTAAATGCCTGGGCACACACGTATCCCAGGCTATAGCCGCCACTTCCGGCAAATAAGTGTGGGAATGGGGGTCAGTGACGGTCACCGGTTCAAGGGAGCCATAAACAACATCACTTAACTGCAGTAAAAACTCCCTCAAATCCTGGGGTAGGGGAATCAATAACTCTTCCTCAATGCTAACAAGATCATCCTCATCCGGTAGCGTTAAAGGCGCAGGAATATCTACCGCCTTTTCCCTCAGTATTTCAATAATATCTTCCAAGAAAATTCACCTTTATTGATTACACAGGTATGTGACAGCCTCTAAGATTTTCCCTCAGGGCTTTGAGAATCCGGGTTCTATTGATAATCCCCAGTAGCTGCCCCTCTTCAACCACGGGATAGATTTTAGGCTTATTACCCTGCATAGACTCAGCCAGCTCGATAATACCATCATTTGGCGAAACAGTTAGGACTTCATGATGCATCACATCACTGGCCATCAAGTCAAAATCACAGTGATAACTGCTGGTCAATAATTCATGAATACAGTCCTGCTCTGAAATAAAACCGATAAGTTTCTTTTCCCTGTCAACCACTGGCAAACCGAAAAGGTTATTACTACAGAGTATTTCTGTCACCTTACTTAACGAAGTATCACCATAAATCACAGGCATCTCGTGCAGCATATAGTCCCGCACCTGGATATGTGCATTCATAATTCAATTCCAAAATAGCGGAATCATGAAGGTATATGCCAAATAATCCCCTTTGGGAAATTAATAAACTGGATAACAATAATAGCAGTAAACTATCATGATCTTTTTTTTATCCAGCCTCGTATAGCCATCTCAAAAGATCACAACGTAACTTAATACAAGGTTTTCCAAAATAATGTTCAGGGCTTTCAGGTAGCCATAAACACAACAAATATTCACCTCAGGAGTATTGGTGTGACCACATCGTGTCCAGAAAAGGCTAGAAAACAGCCAGGTTTTACTCATGCATTGCTTACATTGGCAGCAATCATTGGCATCATCAGCATCGGCTTATTCTTTCTGCAAACCAGCCTTCATAGCCTGCTTATCATTTGTATATTAGTTGCCTCCCTGAGCGCCTGGCGGCTTGGCTATAATTTTCGTGCCATTCGACAGGCCATGAATGCGGGTATCAGTGATGCCCTTTCAGCCATTTACATTTTTATTCTTATCGGGGTATTAATTGCTGCTTTCATTGATAGCGGCACACTCGCCACTTTAATTTACTACGGAATAGAGTTTGTTCAGCCCGCGATATTTCTTCCTGCCGGTATGATTCTTTGTAGCTTTATGTCCATCGCCACAGGCACCAGCTGGGGTACAGTGGGTACTGTAGGTGTTGTCCTAATGAGCATAGGCACAACCATGGGGGTTCCCGCACCGATTATAGCGGGCATGATCATTTCTGGTGCATGCTTTGGTGACAAGATGTCCCCCATGTCAGATACCACTAACCTGTCAGCCATGACCTCCAGGACAAACCTCTATAGCCATATAAGCAGCATGTTATATACCACGGGGCCCACCTACATACTGGCCCTGATTACATTTACCTTGATCAGCCTGGGCTATGCTGACAGCCAAATACCAACGGCCGAGTTAAGCTCTCTGCAAGATGCCCTGACAGCGCATTTCAATATTAATGTATTGACCTTACTCCCCATCGTTATCATGCTGGTTTTGAGTGTCCTCAAGGTTGCAGCGGAACCTTCCATGATGGCCGCGTCAATCACTGCCGTTATTATCGCGGTTCTGGTTCAGGATCAAAGTTTTACCTCAGTCCTCAACAGCCTCTATAGCGGGGGAAACATACAAACGAACCACGAAAGCCTCGACTTACTGCTGGGCCGTGGAGGCATTGCCTCCATGATGTGGACACTTTCATTATCTCTTATAGCTTTGGCTCTGGGAGGAATACTGGAACGCTGCCAGTTCTTAAAAGTATTGATTACGGCCATTCTCAGCCGCATTAAGCATGGTGCCAGTTTGGTTGCGACAACAATCATTGCCTGCTTTATAGGCAATGTCACTATGGGTGAAGCCTATATGTCCATTATTCTTGGGGGTCAGCTGTTTGGCAAAGCCTACGATGAGAAAGGAATCGACAGGAGAGTCATGTCTCGCTCCCTGGAGGAAGGAGCAACCCTGACCACAGCCCTTATTCCCTGGACAACAGGCGGTGCTTTTTTTGCATCAACCCTCGGCGTGTCTGTTCTCGATTATGCACCCTGGGCCCTGTTGAACTGGATTAACCCGTTGCTCTCTATACTCTTTGCATACCTGGGTGTTGCACTTTTCCGGTCTGCAAAAAAGACCACGGTAGTCGATAAAGCACCTGTAGCAGCAACTCACTAGTGTATCATTTTAATACGTTTGGCGTATTACACCTCGTTCCCGGCGTCTCGCCGGGAATGCATACGGATATCTCTAACGGTTACGGCTTGGAAGTCAGGCACTCAAAGGCTGGAGAGAACAAGGCCAGACCGCATCAGGCAAAAGCTGGAAAACTTACTTCTTATAAGCTGGCATAGCTTAGGAACTGTTGAGGTTTTACTTGCCAAAAATGAACTAATTATAATATTTTAAATATTAAGGAATTGTTACAACAGCTATTAAATGGATCTTAATACTGCCACGACCCTCTCTCTTATTTCCCTGGCCATTGCTATCTTAAGTCCGCTAATGGCATTTTGGCGCATTCGTATTGAGCGCCTCAAGCTCGAGAAGAAGGACTCTAGTAAACGACAGAAGATGATTACAGACGCACTCCGTCTATACGCAAAGATATCAAAACGATCAAAGGTGATGTTACGGCTGGTTATTGAGAGACGGTATCAGTTATCACAGTCACCAAAGCAAAAAGAGGATATAAAACAACATATTCAAGCACTGGAAGGTCTGGAAAAAAAACTAAAAAAAAGAATTAAAAAAACCAATACCCTCTACACAAAAGTTGCGGCCTTACGAGTGGATGGTGACTGGGATGAAAACTGGCTCAGGGCAGAAATCGATCATTTAATGATCAATCATCGAAATAACTTCCTCTACGACAACCCGGAAAAAGAAATATCGACCTTTTCCAGGGTGGGACTACCCACCGTTCTCAATGACCATGACAACACTCCCCAGCTGGTTGTCACAGCACAGGAAAAAAGCTGGGTTAGCCACACAAGCAGCTAGGGGCTGTTGACGTTTGCTCGTGTGCTCAGCCAAAACCAGCGGTTTCGTGGCTAGGCGCAGTAGCGCAGGAATAACCTAAAGGTCACACGTACTCGCGTCTTTCAAGCTACTGCAACGACGGCACGGAATCGCTGGTTTTGGCCCTTCGGGTGGCTCGTAAAGCGGCTTTCCGACTGCGTTGGACTGGCTTGACGTAGAATAACTATGCCTGCACCAGTCCGCCTTGCGGAAAACCGCTTTACGAGCCACTGAGCTCACGATCAAACGTCAACAGTCCCTAACATTTAACCAACTGCCTTCGGGAACCGATAGCTCTTAAATTGATAAAAAGATTGTTGGATTACATAACATCCCAACACATTGAAATGATGTACTAGCCTTAATAAGTAGACACTATAAATTCAACCAGGTAGGGATGACATGTTGAAAAAACGACTATTAACATCAGGAATAGCCTTTATTATCAGTTCACTTCCTTTAATCGGTCATGCCGCTGGCAACCCTGATGCAGGCAAGACCAAGTCAGCCGTTTGTGCCGCATGCCATGGTATGGATGGTGATAAGGCCTTAATGCCCTCTTACCCCAATCTTGCAGGACAAAATGCCGCTTACCTGGAGTTAGCCTTAAAAGCCTATCGCAGTAAAACCAGAACCAGTGCTCAGGCTGTTGTCATGCATGGGCAAGCGGCTAATCTATCAGACCAGGATATTGCAGACCTGGCTGCTTACTACAGCTCTAAATAGTCGCTCTCTCGAAACCTTTGCTTAATAAAGTAGTCTCAAGCAAAGGTTTTATACCCTCTGTATATTCTCAGGCACTCCCATCTTGTTTAATAATTTTTTTTCTAAACGGAGAATGGCCTGCTGATGACGCGCCACATTAGCGGCATCACCATTCAGCACCGCTTCTTGCTGACGCTGCTGATGCCGGAGAATCGACCTTCGAGTACGCTGAATGCCAACCTGACAGGCCCCGGTTCCACAACCTCTGGTATTGCGATTTGCACAGGTTTTACAAATTGAACTCATCTACTTGAATTACTCAGATCTGAAACCGATATGGGCTCCCACTAAATCAAGCCCCATTAAAACCATATACTGCAATAAAAAACACCCGGTCATATTGATCCATGCAGTTATTTCTGAAAACAAACCAGCGCCTGAATTGGGCGAACAATATCACATCAAATTCCAGGCTCTGCTATAGACCTATCCACCTGAATAAATTCAATAGGCACGCCATTATCTTCTATAAAAGCAACAAGAACACCCGGACTAGGGCTATTTATCTCGATAATAATATTTTTCCCTTCAATGGCCTTCACTATATCATCCACTTCAAAAGCAATATGGGGCACTTTTTTCACCAACTCCGGGTAATCGGCGCCATCTTCAAACCTCACCCATTCGATGCCATACTCATTCCTTCCATAACCACTGACAAACATCTTAAGATGTGGCAAATGCCTCTCATCTTTAAGCTTTTTATCCGTAGGAACACCATAATGATGGTATTTCACTTGAACCTCCCCGAGACCATCCAATAAATTTAATCCGCTAGCAGCCGGAAAACGCTTTTACGAAAGACATAGCCGATTCATAGGCACCCTCAACTCTGCCACCACAGCACCAGGCCCCAATAACAGCAAGCTGCCGTGAGCTATCAACAAAGTGGGGTTCAGATGATTCACCATCCGAAACCAGGTTGGCATAGCGCCAGAAGTGCTGGAAATGATTAACAATTTCTATATCTGTATTGATTGCCTTTTTTAACCATTCCACGCCCACTGCCGGCAAATCGATAGTGCTCTCTTTTCCCTCTGTTCGTGACCAACCCGGTGAAAAATGCATCATCCAGAGGTCATTATAGTGTGTCGGTTTCGGCTGGCCCGGCTTTGCCGATTGCCTCGATACCCAGGAAACCTGGCTGTCTCCAAAAATACCCTGAACCTCAAAAGGAACCTTTCCTTTAGTTGCCAAACCTAGAGCCCAACATGGGGTATGCGGAGCAACAGGTAGCTCAGAAGAAATTGCACTATGACTATCAACTAAAGGCCTGCACTGCTCTGCGGGAATACTCAAAATCACCCAGTCAAAACCAGCCACTTCATCATCGCCAGCGACCAATGTCCATTTTGAAGCCACACGCTTTAATTGAGTAATGGCGGTATTAAAAGAAATAGTCAGCCCTGTGGAAAGAAAATGGGCAATGCTATTCATTGCTGGCATCCCCACATATCGCACAACGCTATCCGGTGAGGGCGATAATAGACCATCACTCATTTTACAGGGAATAAACGGCCATGGTTTAACTACCCCCTGAGCAACCCATTGACTGACCTCTTCCTGAAAGGCAGGAGTGCGTGCAGTGAAGTATTGTGCGCCAATATCCAGAACACCCCAGCCAAGTCGTTTGCAGGCCAGTCGTCCTCCCCGCCCCCGGGATTTTTCAAATACCCGGACGGTATGCCCTTGCTTCTCCAGTTCAAGAGCCGCTTTTAGTCCGGAAAGACCGGCGCCAATAACCGCTATTTTCATATTGTTTTTCCAAAGAAAATTTAGCAATGGCCTGATTGACAAGCCCCTTTATACCCGATACCTGTATAAGTCTGCCTTTTATTTATCATGCCAGTGGAGCGGCCATGAAAAAATTATTACTGGGATTTAGCCTGATTTTAATAGGAGCAGCGACCTCTGCCTCTTACTATATTGGCTTAAAAGCAGAGCAATATTATGAAGAGTTCGTCCAACTAAGGCAAAACAGTCCGATAATGTCCGGATTTGTTATTAAAAACGCTCATTTTGAACGAGGTATTTTTAGTAGCAACTGGCGCCTGGAGCTGTCCATAAAAGCTAAAACGCCTCAATTCGACTCCCTCATTGTTATAACCCGTTCAAAACTTCGCCATGGACCAATACTATGGACAGATCAAGGACTTAAACCAGGACTCTTTACCACCAGTGATACCGTAACCCTGGATGGTGTCCCTGATAAGACCATTCAATTTATCAACCAATACATGAATGGTCATATTGCAAAGGCAAAAAGTTATGCTGATTTTAACCGGCAGCTCACCATACACCTGAAAGTTCCTGGTTTTGATATTAACACCCAGGATACCCGGCTATCTTTTGGGGGGATTCAGGTTCACCAAAAAGGTGACCTCCTGCGTAACAGCATGTCTGCAACAATAGATATTTCAACACTGGCATTCACCAATCCAACCGGCTCACTGGAGTTACAGCCCGGCAAAGGCTCCTTTCAATATACCCGGCTGGATGAATTCATCACCCTTGGCAGCCTCGATTTAAACTTGCCAAAACTGGCTCTAGGATCACCCCAAAGCAACCTTACCCTGAACCAGATAGCATTTGGTATAAAGCAAACCATGGAAAATGAAAAGCTGAATCAGACAGGCGGCATCTCAGTCAATAACATTGATTCCCCTTTTCCCATCAGCTCGGCTTCCTATGATATTGAACTCAAACAGATCAACCCTGACGTTAATAAAACATTAGCGGAGATCACCTCACAACTGAATAACCTTGACGGCAGCTCTACGGGTTTGACACCGGAACAAAATGAGCAACTGCGTAAATTTCTATACACTTTTCTACAAAAAGGCCTGCAATTTAACCAACAGCTAACCATTGATGCCCTTGGAGGCAACCTGCTTGCTGACCTCGATATTGAATATCTTGGACTGACAAACAAAGATCCAGTAGCCATTCAAGATCCTAACCAACACCTGCGAGCGATTAAGGCACAGCTCAATATAAGGGCTGATGAAAGAGCCGTGATGTCCAGTCCTCTTAGTCAACTGGCATCCTCATACATCCAGCAAGGCTTCATTGCCAGAAGAAACGGCCAACTCACCGTTAAAGCGGAACTTAACCAGGGGCTGTTAACCGTCAACAACCAGTCAGTCCCCCTGGATAAACTGACTTCTCCTTAGCCCGGATATCCAGGCACAAAATCAATTGAGAATACCCCTGACTGAAGATACATTACCTATTAGAGCGGTCATTCTTTTAAAAAAAATAGCAGCTTGAGTCAGCAGATGATAAAAAAAACAATATTGGTTTGCACAACCCTCTTTCTGTCTGGATGCAATGAGATTAACCAGACAGAACAGGAACAAACGAAAGAAACCGTGGAGTTACAGGAAGCGGCCGACGAAACTGTAGGCATGCCTGTTATTGAAAATTTCAGTGAGAAACAATTTGCCAAACTCATCTATGAGCTTAAAGACCAGAAAATAAAAACCTACAGTTACTTTATGGATAACACCGGCCAGCTCCATCTACTCTGTGAGAGCGTAGGCTATGGACTCCCCGCCTCCACACAATACGTTAACCCGGAACGGGCTGCACTTGTGAGCCGAAGTGATGGCTATAAGGTATTGCCCCAGCCAGAACCCAACGGGTTATTTATGCCCCTTCAGCTTACCGCCACTTATGCCCTCTGTGATGACGGCAATGGCAACCTGCAACCGGTTTATTCAGAGGCGGATCTAATCATAAGTCCTTTTAAGCTCAAGCATGTGTCGAGCCTTAAATAGGATCATCACTTCTCCCATCCCAAAAACCGGTCAGGTGCTGTTCTGCTGAATAATTAAAAGTATAAAAGTACTTGCCACAAGCCTTGTTCTCCATACACAGGCATTTTCTTATAGCTCTTATGCAGCCTTGTATTAGCAACAGGCCGATGCTTGGCCCGTCCTGTTCTGTTTTAATTTGGGTATCCACCGCAGAAAGATAGAAGTTCAGCTGCCCCACATGCTCCGGCTTGAAATCACCTGTTTTCAGTTCCACCACGATATAGCAGCGCAACTTTAGGTGGTAAAACAACAAATCAAGATAAAAATCATCCCCTCCCACTTCCAGGTGCACTTGTTGGCCCACATAGGCAAAACCCGCCCCCAGCTCCAGCAGAAACTGGCTGATATGGCGGGTCAGCGCTTGCTCGATATCCCGCTCCCTGGCGGCTTCAGCCAGAGAGAGAAAATCAAACAAGTAAGGGTTTTTCTGGGTTTGCTGGGCCAACTCTGACTGAGGGTTAGCCAGCGACTGGTTAAAATTGGTCACTGCTTTGCCCTGACGCTCTATCAACTTGCTTTCAATCTGGTGTGCCAGCACATTGCGTGACCAGCCATTCTCTATCGCCTTGGCTGCATATTGCAGGCGCTGCTGACGTTCCTTGAGCTTGCTGAGCAACAGCAAATTATGACTCCAGGGCAATTGTCCAACCGACTGTTGGACATTTGGCTCCGTCTGGAAATCCGGCCAGGCATCAGCAAAAGAGCGCATATACATCAGGTTGGCACGGGAAAACCCTTTTAGCTCCGGAAAGCTACGTTTCAGGTCTGCCGCAAGCTGTTTGACCACACGGGTTCCTCAGCCTTGGGCCTGTTGGCGCTGCAAAATTTCATCACCCACCTGCCAGTATAACCCCAGCATTTCCCGGTTAACGGCCAGTACAGCCTGCTGTCGAGCAGTATGGATACGGTTTTTTATGGTATCGAGCCATTGGGAGTAGTTAGCTGGGAGTGGTTCAGGCACGTCTTTGCTCCTCTGAAATACTGTGGGATAAAAACACCTCTATCATGACCCAGTGCAGCAAAGCGTTGATAGGTATACACCCCGTTCATCCTGAGCTTGTCGAAGGATAGAGTCTCCGCATTTCGACAGGCTCAGTGCGAACGGTGTGTGGTCTTTAACGCTTGGCTGCACTAGAGGCTCTCAATATCAGCCGCCCATGTGCAACATCAACAACCAACTTTAATAGCTGCGCTAACATGTTATGATGGTTTGCTGCTAAGTACCAAACAGACCGTATTTCCAACGTGTATAGTCTGTCTTCCATTCTTTGCTGTTCTTCACTGTTTTTATCGGTTTTCCCCACTCCAGATTGAGAATATTGCTGACTGATTGCCGGGTTCCCCAAGAGCAGCGCTTTCTTTTGCAAAGCAGGAAGGATGGTAGTGTTGAATCCCGTCACTATGACCATGATGACCGGCTGCCTGAAAAACGCTATTACGCCAAAATCTACGATGATTACCTGCAAAAAATCATTGACGGTACTGCTGATGACGAGCACAACAGCAACGTTGTGGACATGGACCGATACCGCTTCAGAACATCCTCTTAACCCAGTGCCATCGATACATTAATCCATCATTGCCACTCCCCTGTTCCAGACTGGTACAATCGTTTAGCTTTATCAGTCTGAACCTGTTGTGCCTGCCAATGCAGCACCCGGACTGATTGCCTTTTCAGAATCAGTAGCTATGGGGGACGTTGGAGTGAATAAGGTCAATAAAAAGGAGTTCAGCGAACGCGACATCTGCACCAAATTTATTACGCCCGCTATCGAAAAAGCAGGATGGGATATACAGACACAGATGCGGGAAGAGGTCACATTCGCTGCCGGAAAAATCACGGTGAAAGGCAACCTTCACAGCAGGGGACAATACCGGCGGGCTGATTACCTGCTCTATTACATTGAAGAGCTGCCTATTGCCGTCATAGAAGCCAAGGAAAACAAAAAAAGTGTTGGTGCTGGTTTACAGCAGGCACTGGAATACTCTGACCATCTGGATACTCCCTTTGTCTTTTCCAGTAATGGTGATGGCTTTATCTTCCATGATAAAACCGGCCATTCAGATCCCATTGAAACAGAGTTATCCCTTGATGAGTTCCCTCCCCCAGACCAGCTCTGGCAATCCTATTGCAAATGGAAAGGGTTAACCACAGATGACCAGCAACGTATTGATGCACCTTACTACGTAGATAAATCCGGCAAGGAACCCCGTTACTATCAGGCCAACGCCATCAACCGTACCATAGAAGCCATCGCCAAAGGACAGCAGCGTATTCTGCTGGTAATGGCAACAGGCACCGGCAAAACCTACACGGCCTTCCAGATTATCTGGCGACTGTGGAAAACCCGACAGAAAAAGCGCATCCTGTTTCTGGCTGACCGCAACATTCTCGTTGATCAAACCAAAAACAATGACTTCAAGCCCTTTGGCGCTGCCATGACCAAAATAACCAACCGGCAGGTCAATAAATCCTTCGAGATTTATCTGGCACTGTATCAGGCAGTTACCGGAACAGAAGAAGAGCAAAATATATTCAAGCAGTTTTCACCGGATTTCTTTGACCTGATTGTGGTGGATGAGTGCCACCGGGGCAGTGCCAAATCAGATTCAGCCTGGCGAAAGGTTCTGGAGTACTTTTCCAGTGCAACCCAGATCGGCTTAACCGCCACCCCGAAAGAAACCAAAGAGGTATCCAACTCCACCTACTTCGGCGAACCGGTATACACCTATTCTCTGAAGCAGGGAATACAGGATGGTTTTCTTGCTCCCTATAAAGTTATCCGCATTGATATGGATGTTGACCTGAATGGCTGGAAACCGAAACCGGGGCAGAAAGATAAATACGGCCACCTGATTGAAGACCGCATATATAACCGCAGGGACATTAACCGCCACATAGCTTTTGATGAGCGCACCCAGCTTGTAGCCATGAAAATCACGGAATATCTGCAAAGAACCGGTGAGTTCCAGAAAACCATTGTCTTCTGTGAGGATACAGACCATGCAGAAAGTATGCGCCGGGCACTGGTGAACCTGAACCCGGAGCGGGTCAAAGAAAACCGTAAGTATGTCATGCGTATCACCGGTGAAGATAAAGACGGTAAAGCCGAGCTGGATAACTTTATCAACCCGGAGTCCCGCTACCCGGTGATCGCCACCACCAGCAAACTACTCTCCACCGGTGTCGATGCCAAAACCTGCAAACTGGTAGTGCTCGACCAAAACATAGAGTCCATGACGGAGTTTAAACAAATCATTGGCCGGGGCACCCGGATTGATGAAGAACACGGTAAACACTGGTTTACCATTATGGACTTCAAAGGCGCTACCCGATTGTTTCAGGATGAAGCCTTTGACGGTGAAGCAGAAGTTATTTACGAGCCAGAACCGGGCACTCCACCACTACCACCTGAACCGCCTATAACCGGAGAAGGCGAAGATGAAAGTGGCACATTGGAAGATCCTCCAGGTGGTGGTACTGGTGGTGACCCTCGCATCAAATTTCAGGTGAAAGGTGAAGACATCAATATTGCCAGTGAACGAGAGCAGCATCTGGTAAACAATGAACTGGTCACCACTTCACTCCACGATCACACCCACAAAAAAGTCAAAGAGCAATACACCAGCCTGAATGACTTCCTACGACAGTGGTCCGGAGCCAAACAAAAACAGGCCATCATTGATGAACTGACCGAACAGGGCGTATTCTGGCCAGAACTACAGGCCATGGTAAAAGATAAACAAGGCACCGAGATGGACCCGTTTGATCTGGTGTGCCATATCGTTTTCGACCAACCCGCCCTCACCCGCAAAGAGCGGGCTGATCAGGTAAAGAAACGGGATTACTTCACCCGCTACGAAGGCCAGGCACGGAAAGTACTGGAAGCGTTGCTCGATAAGTATTCAGACAACGGCATTGAACCCATAGAAGATGTTAAAATTCTGACCCTGGCTCCTTTTTCTACCATAGGCTCCCCTATGGAGCTTATTCAGGCGTTCGGTGGCAAGCAGAAATACCAGCAGGCGGTGCAATCCCTGGAGCAGGAAATATACGCCAACCGCGCATAACCACCTTCTTTCTTTGATTAGCAAATACTTTACAGGCAGCCAACTCAGGCTGCCTTTATTCAGGATACCGGCATGTCAATCAGTACCACCATAAAATCCATCCAGGACATCATGCGCAAGGACGTGGGTGTCGATGGTGATGCACAGCGGATCGGCCAGTTGGTCTGGATGCTGTTTCTGAAAATCTATGATGACCGCGAACAGGAGTGGGAGCTGTTTAACGATGCCTACAAATCCCCTATTCCCAAACACTTACGCTGGAGAGAGTGGGCAGCAGACCCTGAAGGTATCACCGGTAATGAACTGAAAGAATTTATCGACGATGAACTATTCCCCGGCCTTCAGGAGCTGAAAGCCAAACAGGGCGATCAGCGGGCTTTTGTTATTCGCAGTGTCTTTGAAGATGCCTACAACTACATGAAGTCCGGTCAGCTTATCCGGGAAGTCATCAATAAAATTCAGGAGGGTGTCGATTTTAACAAATCCCGGGAGCGCCACGCCTTCGGGGACATGTACGAACAAATTCTGAAAGACCTGCAAAGCGCGGGTAACGCCGGTGAGTTTTATACCCCCCGTGCGGTCACCGAGTTTATGGTAAACCGGGTAGACCCAAAGCTGAATGAAAAAGTGATGGACCCGGCCTGTGGTACCGGTGGTTTCCTGACCTGCACCATTGAGCATAAGCGTAAACAGTACGTCAGCACCCCGGAAGATGAAAAAGCGCTGCAAGCCAGCATACACGGCGTAGAAAAAAAACCACTACCACACTTGCTGGCAACCACCAATATGATCCTGCACGGCATTGAAGTGCCCAGCCAGATACTGCACGACAATACTCTGGCTCGCCCCTTAACAGACTGGGGACAGAAAGACCGGGTGGATGTCATTGTCGCCAACCCGCCATTCGGTGGCATGGAAGAAGACGGTATAGAAAACAACTTCCCCACTGCCTTCCGCACCCGTGAAACCGCCGACCTGTTTATGACCCTGTTCATCCACCTGTTAAAAGACGGTGGGCGTGCAGCCGTAGTATTGCCCGATGGTTTCCTGTTTGGTGAAGGCATGAAATCTCGCCTGAAGGAAAAGCTGCTGACCGAATGTAACCTGCATACGGTGGTGCGTTTGCCTAACGGTGTTTTCAATCCTTATACCGGCATCAAAACCAACCTGCTGTTTTTCACCAAGGGGCAGCCCACAGACACTATCTGGTTCTATGAACACCCCTACCCGGAAGGCTACAAGAACTACAGCAAGTCTAAACCCATGCGGTTCCAGGAGTTTGCAACGGAAATAGCCTGGTGGGGTGATGAAGCGGATGGCTTTAAAACACGGGAAACCACAGAACAAGCCTGGTCTGTAGACTTTAAGGCCATCAGGGACGATGCGGTGAAACGTGCCCAGCCCCACTGGGATAAAGCAGAGCAGCTTGGCGCACAGGTGTCAGACCTTACCGCACTGATCCGGCAACTGAGAAAACAACTGAAAGAGCTGGATAAGAAAAGCCCGGATCGTGCAACCATCAGCCAGCAAATTACCCAACACACCACCGAAGCCAACGCCCTGAAAGCAGAAGCCGACAAAGCCAAAAAAGCCGGTGATGCCCTGTACTGGCCCATCTTCAACCTGGACATTAAAAACCCCCATGTAGGCGAACAGGTCAGCCATGACCCGAACGAGTTATTAAGCCAGTATGCCCACCAGCAACAGGTGATGACTGAGATTCGAGAGCATATAAAGACTATTCTGGATGAAGCATTAACCAGCGAGTAATGGAGGTCTATGTGAGCTCAGGCTTGGGTGAGATTAAAATTGTTACCACTGACTCAGGGGGGTATCCGTGTTCAGTGAGTACAGAAAACCGTTTGGCTAACCCGGAAGCAAATGGGCGAGGTGTTTGGCACAACGCCCGAAAATATTCTAATGCACCTGAAAAATATCTATAAGGATCAGGCGCTTGAGCAAGGAGCAACGTCTAAGGATTTCTTAGTTGTTCAAAAAAAGCTGGCGGCTTTGTTAACTACCGAGGATTACTCAGTAATTCAAACGGAATGTATTGCTTACAGGGAGCGGCTAGTACTGCTAAGCGCTGAAGAGCACACAAGCTCCGTTCATCCTGAGCCTGTCGAAGGATGGTGACATCGCACTTCGACAGGCTCAGTGCGAACGGTATGGGTATCAGCGCTTAGCTACACTGGTGCAGTTAAGGATTTGTCTGGAAATAACTACCCGACTTCCGTTCACCCTGAGCTCTGAGCCTGACGAAGAGCTCAGGATAAACGGATATGGACACTGTTTAATGGTCAACGGTTTTGGACTACGAACTCAGTACGAACGAACTGAAATAGCATTAATTTGTAATCATACAACAGGACAGCCAATGGCTTTTTATGTCTACATCCTGCGCTGTAGTGATAGCAGTTACTACACAGGTCATACTGACAATCTGGAAAGAAGGCTGGCACAACACCACGCACGAGCCTTCCCGGATTGCTATACAGCCAACCGGCGCCCTGTTGAACTGGTTTATCAGCAAACATTCAGTACTCGGGAAGAAGCCCTGGCATCAGAACGCCGTATCAAGGGGTGGAGTCGAAAAAAGAAGGAAGCCATGATGTCTGGAGACTGGCAAGAGGTTTCACGCCTTGCCCGCAGGAAACCCAGCACTACTTCCGCTCATCCTGAGCCCGTCGAAGGATGTAAACACAGCCCCAACAACAACCCTTGTCCCAATCACCCTTCGACCCCGCTCAGGGTGAACGGAGATAATGCTCATAATCAAAAACATGATGACTAACACTTTGAGCACACCACTGCCCATCGCTGATCCTGAGCCACACAGCTCCGTTCATCCTGAGCTCGTCGAAGGATGTAAACCCCATACAAACCCCAAATCCCAAATCCCAAATCCCAAATCCCAATGCCAATCACCCTTTGCCCCAGCTCAGGGTGAACGGAGAAAATACATATGATCAATAACCTGATAACCGAACACCTGGACATCTGGATCAGCAGCCACCGCACCAAAAGCACCGTAGGCCGGGGCAAAAGCAGCAAGCTGGAACTCCACGGCATTAACAAACTGCGGGCACTGATTCTGGAGCTGGCGGTGCGGGGGAAGCTGGTGCTGCAGAATTCTGAGGATGAACCGGCGTCTGTTTTATTGGAGCGGATTGCGTCGGAAAAGGCGCGGTTGGTTAAGGAGAAAAAGATTAAGCGGCAGAAATCGTCTGAGCCGATTTCTAATGGGGAAAAGCCTTTTGGGTTGCCTGACGGCTGGGAGTGGGTGCGTCTAAGCCAGATTTTCTGCTCCATATTGAGTGGAGGCACACCAAGTAAACGAGAATCAAGATTCTGGAATGGGGAAATCCCTTGGGCAAGTGTCAAAGATTTAGGAGTGCAGCGTCATCTATCTAGAACCCAAGATTATATAACGCAAGAAGGGTTGGAAGCAGGTAGCAAACTTGCAGATACTGGAGATATCCTTATTTGTACGCGTATGGGGCTTGGCAAGATAGGTGTAGCCCTACAACCCTTAGCGTTCAACCAAGATCTGAAAGCTGTAAAGTTAGCCCATGGTGTCAATACTGACTTCTTTTTAAATACATACTCAACTATCAAAATCAAAGGAACAGGAACTACTGTTGCTGGTATAAAACAAGAGCAACTGCTTGATTATGTTATCGCTATTCCTCCAGAAGCAGAACAGCACCGCATCGTAACCAAAGTCGATGAACTAATGGCGCTGTGCGACCAACTGGAGCAGGAGCAAACCAGCAGTATTGCTGCCCACCAGACACTGGTGGAAACACTGCTTACGACATTGACTGACAGCCAGAGTGCAGAAGCGCTGGCCGAGAACTGGGCGCTGGTGTCTGAGCACTTTGATACCCTGTTCACCACCGAAGCCAGCATCGACCAGCTTAAACAAACCATCCTGCAACTGGCCGTGATGGGGCGGCTGGTATCACAAAACCCGAAGGATGAACCTGCCTCTGCACTGCTGGAACGGATTGCTGTGGAAAAGGCGAGGTTGGTGAAAGAGAAGATAATCAAACGCCAGAAGTCACTACCTACAATTACGGATGAAGAGAAACCGTTTCAGTTGCCGGTAGGATGGGAGTGGTGTCGATTACAGAATATTACATCCAAAATCACAGACGGCGATCACAAAACTCCACCAAGAATACAAACAGGAAGAAGATTACTCTCAGCAAAAAATATTCGTGATGGTTTTTTAGATATGAACAACTGTGACTTTATATTGGAAGAGCATTATGTAAAGTCACGTGAAAGGTGCTTGCCTGAGGAAGGTGATCTACTGATAGTGTCAGTCGGTGGAACAATTGGCCGAAGCTCACTTGTTCCTCAAGATAGTAAGTTTGCGCTTGTCAGGAGTGTTGCGCTTATTAAGCCAATGCTCTTTAACTCAGAATATTTAAAGTATGCAATGGACTCAAAACTACTCCAAGAGTCTATCCATAGCAATAAGCGAGGTGG
This sequence comes from Endozoicomonas sp. Mp262, assembly GCF_025643335.1. NCBI lineage: Bacteria > Pseudomonadati > Pseudomonadota > Gammaproteobacteria > Oceanospirillales > Endozoicomonadaceae > Endozoicomonas > Endozoicomonas sp. Mp262. The sequence continues at coordinate 969,737 of NZ_CP092489.1, forward strand.
TGCTCAACCCTGCCTTTATCTTTCGGAAATTAGCAAATTCTTGTTTGCGATGCCTCCCCTAAACGAACAACACCGCATAGTCACCAAAGTCAACCAGCTTATGCGCCTCTGCGACCACCTGAAACAAATGGTGCAACAAGCCCAGACCACCCAGAGCCAGTTAACCGATGCCATTGTCGAGCAGGCACTGAACCCTGAGCCGGTGAACAATGCTGAGCGTGATGCCCACATCCTTCGACGGGTTCAGGATGAACCGGGTTCAGTGGCATACTCTTAGCTTTTGGCTTCCGTTCAGGCTGAGCTCGTCGAAGCCCCTGTCGATGCACTCAGGATGAGCGGGATTTGACAGTATATTCACTCCAACCACTGACAGAACAGGTAGCCTAAGCCATGAAACCCGAAGAAATTATCCGAGAGCTGGCTGAAACGGAATGGCCCACCCTTCCCCGCAAGGCACTGGAAGCCGCGATTGCTGCCCCTGATGACATTACGCCCCTGTTACTGGAACAGCTTGATGCGGTAGCAACCGATATTGATATGGCGGGTGATGAAGAAGCCAATATCGCACTTTATGCCTGTTACCTGCTGGCCCAGTTTCGGGAAGCCCGTGCCTACCCCCTGATCGTCAAACTGGCCTCTGGGCCTGAAGACGCTGTTTCAGCCGTACTGGGCGATACCATTACCGAAAGTCTGGGGCGGTTTCTGGCATCAGTCTGCCATGGTGATACAACGCTGATTAAACAACTGGTGGAAAACCAGCAGGCCTACACCTATGTCCGAACCGCAGCACTGGGTAGCCTGGTGGTGCTTTATAATGAGCAGGCCATCAGCAAAACGGCCATTCACGACTACTTTGCCAATCTGTTTCACCTGTACCCTATCAGGGAACCCAGCCATGTGTGGGAATATCTGAGCCTCCTTTCCGGTTTTCTGGGCTTTACCGATCTGCTTCCGGATATTCGCAAGGCTTATAACGAAGGTTTAATCAATCCACGGTTTGCCAGCATGAGCACTTTTGAGAATGACATGGCAAACCCCGAAGAAAGCGAAAAACAGCTCAAGATAGAAGGTTTCTATATCACCGACACCATTGCCGAGCTGCAAAAAATTCAGCGCCGCTTTACGTCGATACCTGAAGCTAAACCCGGTGCCAACTTCACCCCGTCTTACGACCCCGTTGTGCGCGACGCCCCCAAAACAGGCCGCAACGATCCCTGCCCCTGCGGCAGTGGCCGGAAGTTCAAGAAATGTTGTGGATAATGGCAGGCCCCCCTGCCCTGATTTTATGACTCGGGGGTTGTTTTACTTACAGCCCCGACTGACACATACCCTTATTCGGGGGAGCTGCCTTGCCAGGGCTTGTATTATTAACAACATTTTTTGGTTATAACCCGCTAAAGCTGGCTACGATAGCATTACAACCAAGTGCCACTGACTGGCTTTGATGCCTGTAATAATTAATCACCTGATGAGGCTATATGGTTTACGAACGCCCCTGGAAATCATTTGATAGACAGCTTGAGATATTGAAGTCCAGAAATCTTGAAATTTCAGATGATGAAGCGGCCCGCAGATACCTGCAACGTATTGGCTATTATCGCCTTAGTGCCTATTTGTACCCATTCCGCGTATTCACATTACAGCAGGAACCCACTACAGGAAAATTAGTCTCCATCAAGGAGGATCGCTTTGTAGATAAAACCCATTTTGTTGATGCAGTTAACCTTTACTGCTTTGATAAAAAACTCCGGCTACACATGCTGGATGCCCTGGAGCGAATAGAAGTGGCATTACGTGTTGATATTGCCTATTTGCTGGGTGAACGGGACACATTTGCCTATAAAAATATCGAGAATTTCCACCCCACTTTTGCCAAAAGGCGTGATCAGCACAAACGCTGGCTGGAAAAATATGACCGTTTGCTCAAGCGCTCAAAGGAGGACTTTGTGAAGCATTACACCAAAGAGCATGGTCCTGACCTGCCCATATGGGTTGCTGTGGAAACATGGGATTTCGGCGCAATGTCCCAACTGTTTGCCATGATGAAAGTACCTGACCAAATAGAAATTGCCAGCAGGTATGGAGTCTCTGAGTTTAAGGTGTTTTCAAGCTGGCTTCGCTCCTTAAACTACCTTCGGAACCTGTGTGCCCATCATAGCCGTCTTTGGAACAGAAATATCATTGATCAGCCCAAGTTGCCTGAACGCGGAACTGTCGGTTAGTCCGATGCTTATATTGGCAGGGCTGAGTTAATTGCAAAACCATTTTTGTTAATCAATATAGCGACACACCTGGTGCGTAGCATCAGTACTTCAACTAAGTGGCATGAAAGGCTTATAGACTTATTGGGCAAGTTTCCTGAAATTCATTCAGAAAGAAAACTGAGCGTCGAAGAAATGGGCCTGCCTGAGGACTGGCAGAATTTACTGGCAAAGAGTGGGAAAATAAAGAGGTAGAAATAAGAACCCCCGCGTAGGTTGCAAGCAACGAAGAGGCAGGGGGCCGTGTTAACTGAAATATTAGCCAAACACTAAATTATGTCAATCAACATTACAAAAAAGGGCAAACATTCTACCTTTATAAGGCTGATAGCACAACATATAGTGCCCTAACTGAAAGGTAAGCACTAATCAGCATTTATAATAACACTGGTACGCCACTGACGCTGTGACCGACCATACCACAGACTTCTTAGCCCCTGTCATGGCGGACGTTAGAGGCGCATCCCCCCTAAACAGGCATTGCAATCGCTTAGATATAGGAAAGGCAATAAAGTTCCGCCAGGTTAGTGTTGGACAATCTGCTACTTCCAAATCTCAGGTTACTAAGCCAGTACTGATGTATGGCAAGGTGTTTTACTATCGACTGCTGGATGTACTGCAATCAGTGCTGGAAACCAGCTCTGACAACATTGGCCTGCACCTGAAAAACATCTACAAGGAAGGCGAGCTGGAGGCTTTGGCAACAACCGAGGATTACTCGGTAGTTCAAACGGAAGGTAAGCGGCAGGTCCGGCGTAAGGTTAAGCACTATAACCTGGACGCCGTTATATCAGTGGCCTACCGAGTGAATTCCAGAAAAGGAACCCAGTTTCGCCAGTGGGCCACCCGGCTGTTAAAAGAACACCTGACCCAGGGTTACACCCTGAATCAACAGCGCTTTGAAGCCAACGCCAGAGAGCTGGAAGCCGCGCTTAAACTGGTACGAAAGGCCGCCAACAGCATAGCACTGCAAATGGATGCCGGGCGTGGGCTGGTTGAAATTGTCAGCCGGTATACCCAGACCTTTCTCTGGCTACAGCGCTATGATGAAGGGTTGTTAAATGAGCCTTCAGGGGAATCGGGGGGTAAGTTACCCAGCCACGACAAAGCTATGGAGGCACTGGCGACACTGAAGACCAGTCTCATAGAAAAAGGAGAGGCCACTGAACTGTTTGCTCGTAGCCGTGGAGATGGCCTGAGCGCCCTGCTGGGCCCTTAACCAAACGGTGATGGGCAGCCCACCCCACCATTGAAAGTAAAGCGGCCCACCTGCTTTACTTTGTGGTGAAGAACCACCCATTTACCGATGGCAACAAACGCAGTGGTGCTTTCCTGTTTGTGGACTTTCTGCACCGTAACCAGCGCCTGCTGGATGCTGAGGGACTGCCTGTGGTGAACGACACCGGGCTGGCAGCCCTGACCCTGCTGGTTGCCGAATCCGCCCCCAACCAGAAAGAAACCTTAATCCGCCTGATTATGAATATGCTGGCCCGTGAGAATACCCTATAACAAACCCTGGGCCAGTGCTGGTTATCTTGCTTGATTTCGGCTGATGTACTAAAAAAGTGTGGACTAAAAAAGTATGGACTAAAACGGGAACTAAAATAGCAGATACAAAAAAACCCGAAGCGTTTACTAACGCTTCGGGCTTTCTGATATATGGTGCCGGCACCAAGAGTCGAACTCGGGACCCACTGATTACAAGCTGAGAAAATGGTATTCCCGTGCAATTCTTTAAAATCCTTCTATACTGCTACAAGCCTTGATATATAAGGGATTAGTAGATTTTAGTTATTCCGTACCATTTCAATTTATACTCTAAAATCCCGTGAGAAACAGGGCGCAATACTGGGCGCAAATTCATCAGCAAAACTCAAGAATAAAAACAGGTAATTTATGTCTCGACTTACTCCAGTTCTTATCAAGCATATGAAGTACCGACTTACAGAGAAAGTCGGTAGTCGTGGTGATGGCACCCTGCTATTTGAAAAACGGAACAGTGGCACTATTGAGGCGTATTACCGATACACCCACCAAGGGAAAGAAGCCAAGATCAAAATTGGTCAGTATCAGACAGCCAGAGATGGACATGGTTATTCTCTTGCCGAATGCAGGAACAAAGCCCAGAACCTGGCGAGATTGCGAAGAGAGTGCGGGGAAGACCTTAAAACATACCTGACAGCTCAAGAAACAATACGAGAACAGCAGCAAGCAGAAGAAAAAAGGCGCCAAGCTATCGAAGCAAGCCGGGGATCATTCAAAGAGTTAATTGATGCCTATGTGTCTGACCAAGAGCAGCAGGAAAAAGAAAGTGCAAACCAAACACGTCAAGCGCTTAAACTGAATGTCATAACAGCATACCCTGAAATTGCTGCCAAAAAAGCCCGAGATGTCACCAAGGACGACATAGTGACGATCTTACGCGCCATCCATAACAGAGGGGCAGAAGTTGAATCTGTAAGGGTTCGGGCCATTCTTCACGCCTGCTTTAACTTTGGCATCAAAGGCGACTATGACCCTACCAGCATATCCGATAAGCGCTTCTATATTGAGAACAACCCAGTTACAGGTACCAAGAAAAACACAAGGGCTGCAAAAGTTGGTGAACGTGTATTAAGTCATGAGGAAGTAAAGCTATTGTGGGAAACCATCAGAGACACTCACAGAGTTGGCTTTATTTTAGGCAGTTTCATTAGATTCATGCTGGCAACAGCAGGTCAAAGGCCTAAACAGTTATTAAGGGCAAGGTGGGAAGACTATGACTTCCAACGACACTGTGTAACATTAATCGACAGAAAAGAAGGCAATGGAACCATAAAGATTCATGTAGTCCCGCTGAGCCAAAGAGCGCTAACCATTCTGGAAGAGGTTCGATCCTACACTGGCTCGTATCCTGGGCCATTTTGTTCTGGTTCTAAAGGCAGGGCAGGCAAGAACAAAGGTAAACTTATTCCTTATAGTCTCTGTTCGCTCAAAAACGGATACACTCGCTATAACAAGCAACTTGCCGAAAAATTTAAATCTCAAGGCTTGCCAGCTCCTCAACCTTTCACTGCGAGAGATATCCGCCGGACAGTGAAAAACATCTTAATTGATGCTGGAGTAAACAGAGAGCAGCGTAACCTCCTCCAGTCACATGCCCAAACAGGCATTGATATCAAACACTATGATCGACATGAACATTTACCTGAAAAACGTGAAAGTATGCGACGATATGACGCTTTTCTGAACAAAGTACTGAATGGTGAAGAAATTACTCTGGTTGATATGGAAGAGTATCGGCAGAGTACCCTCAAGAAAAAACTGAATTAGTACTCGAAATAACACTCTGACACACAAACGTAACGAGCCTTTTCTGAGAGTTATCCACTTTCAGGAAATACTGATTATTATTTAACCACCAAGTTATACTTAACAAATTGATGAACAAAAATATGCACTCACATCATCAATATTCATAGGAATTTAGGTTCTATCACGGAGGTATAATTAAAATATGGGAGGGTATTACAGCGGACGTAAACCCAGCAGCAAGCCAAATATTGATGATCTTTATTCGTTAGATGTTTGCCAACTTTATCGGGATCATGGGTTGGCAGAAGGGAATACAACTATCGTCAGGTATAAAAATGAGTACTTTCTTCAAGTGCTTTGCCGAAAAGATCAGGAAACTGCTGATCTCCAACTTCTGATCAATTTTGATGTACTTTGCCATGGCGAACGTCAAACACGAGAGCAAATCATCAGAGTTGACTGGCTGGAGATGTTGAATGGTAAAGCCAGAAGGCCTTACTTTATCTGCCCCCAATCTGGGCGTTATGCCAGCAAACTTTATCTCAGCTATAAAGGATTTGCTCACCGCTTGCATTATAACCTGGTATATCGAACCCAGAGACTGGGACACTTTGATCGGGCAGTACAACAAATGAGAAGTATAAAAGCACACTTGAATAATGATAGTGGTGCTGCCACAGATTTTCCTCTCAAGCCCAAAGGCATGCACCGGAAAACATATCTGAAACTGCTTGGAAGGCATCAGCGAGCAGCAGTTCCAGTGCTGGAAAAGCTGAACAGATTTGATCTGGAATAAAAAAGCCTCTGTCTGGTTCGACTGTCCCCGATCCAATTCCGGGGCGTGATTCACCAGCTCGAAGGCTCTGATTAAAGGGTAGCCTCAGGAGGTCGGTTCATCAATATCAGGCTGATGGGCTGCCAAGCAGGTTATAAACGGTCTGACGACTAATACCGAACTGTTCGGCCAAAGCTTTTTTTGGTTCACCGGCTTCAGCTCTCCGTTTCAACTCCATAATTTGTGGAGAGGATAATTTAGGCTTGGCCCCAATTTGCTTTCCTTTTTTCTTAGCTGCTGCAATGCCTTCCCGCTGGCGCTCCCGAATCATGCTCCGCTCAAACTCGGCAAAAGCGCCCATCATTTGAAACATCAGCTTATGCATAGGGTTACTGTCAGCGGAAAAGACCAGGTTTTCCTTGTGAAAGTGGACGCTGATACCTCTGTCGATCAGTCCTTCTACGATGGTTTGCAGGTCTTTCAGGCTACGGGCTAACCGGTCAATGGAATGAACATGCAGCCGGTCACCTTTACGAAGGTGGCGAAGGCATTCCTGTAAGCAGGGCCGATTGGTATCCTTTCCGCTGCAATAGTCTTCAAATAGCTCATCCAGACTAATGCCTTCCAGTTGCCGGTCAGTGTTCTGGCCAACGCTGCTGACTCGTATGTATCCCACGTTTTGTCCTTTCATGGCTTACTTCCTTTACTGCTGTGTAAAATTAAATTTAGTATTAAATTTACATTGTGTCAAAAAAGACAATATGGACTTTCCTTGACACAGAAAATCAAGGGCTTGGGAAGGGTGTATAGTGTGTAAATCAAGTGTACTCAACTGGACACAGGCAGGCATAAAAAAGCCCCCGTCTGGTTCGACTGATCCCGGTTCAATTCCGAGAAGTGGTTCACCAGCTCGAAGGCTCTGACTCAACAATAGGTGACAGGTTTAAAGCTATCAACCAAGTAATACAAGATAGCCAGCACTGGCGGCATGTCCGAGCGATTGCAATGCAACCTACAACGGCCTACACCTGTACTGGCTATCAATGATATAGAGCCTGAATACAGGGAATGGTTCAATACCAGCCCCCCTGAACTTTCTCCCTATTCTGATATCAAACGTATTGCAGGCCCTGCTGTGGGGTGGAGTGAAACTTCGGTAATCGAAAGATTATGCAGACGATCGCCACCATAGCCCACAGGGCCTGCAACCTTGAGCTACTCTATAAAGCATGCCCCCGCAGCAGGCTGGATCACTGCGTCAATGGTTTCGAGCTATTGCCAGTCCCAGATATTCCGGCGGGGGCATACCTTTCTAATTTTTCCTGAAATAGATCCTGCCGTGTTATCTTTCCTGTAAGTTGCTGACAAACAGCAGACCCCATTGAATGCCTTAAACACACCTGGATTTTTTTCTGCATGACAAGCCTGATTACTTCCACCGAAGATATTGCCAGCTTAAGGGAAAGCTACGAGGTCGAGTTCAAACTTGCGGGTGGTAAAGATGGTAAGGGAGAGGTGCCTAAAGACATCTGGAAGTCATACAGTGCTATGGCCAATACGGAAGGGGGAGAAATTTTTCTTGGTATCCGTGAAAAGCCTGTGGGTGTTTTTTCTGTTGTAGGTATTGCCAATCCAGATAAAGTAATCACAGATCTCTGGAATACGCTTAATTCAGCAAAAGTCAGCGTTAACCTTCTCTCAAATGACGATATTTCCGCCATTGAGCTGGATGGAAAAACGGTTATTCGTTTCCGTGTTCCCAGAGCAGGTCGGTTACAAAAGCCGGTTTTTATTAATAGTAACCCAATGCAGGGAACATTCAGGCGGTTTAATGAAGGTGACCACCAGTGTGACCCTGAAACCGTCAAGCGAATGATGGCTGAGCAGGTAGAAGATAACCGTGATGCCAGGGTTTTAAAGAACTATGATTTGAACGATCTGGACATGGATTGTTTGGAGCGCTATCGCCAGAGGTTCCAAAATAGAAAGCCTGACCACCCTTTCAATAACCACGATAACAGGGAGTTTCTGCGTCTTATTGGTGGTTGGAAAAAAGATCGTGAAACGGGGGTTGAGGGGCTTACTCTTGCAGGCCTTTTAATGTTTGGCCAGCTTCCATCAATTCTTGATGCTGCCCCTAATTATTTTCTTGACTATCAGGAGCAGCCAGAAGCGGCAACAGACATTCGCTGGGTTGATAGAGTAACAACACAGGATGGCACTTGGTCAGGTAATCTATTTGACTTCTATCATAAGATTTATGCCAAATTATCTGCTGATCTGAAAGTACCCTTCAAGCTAAAACAAGGGCAGCGTAAGGATGAAACGCCAGTACATGAAGCTTTGCGTGAAGCACTGGTCAATACACTTGCCCATGCTGACTATTCTGGCGGAACTTCAATCTTGATTGTTAAGCGACCTGATATGTTTGAATTCCGTAACCCTGGTGGTATGCGCATACCTATTGAAAATGCTATTCAGGGTGGAGAAAGTGACTGTCGCAACAGCTCTATCCATAAGATGTTTTTCCATATCGGTTTGGGTGAAAAAGCAGGATCGGGTATCCCCAAAATATTCAGTAGCTGGGCCAGTCGACACTGGCGGCAACCACGGTTGTATGAGCGACTGGAACCGGAGCAAACTCTACTTGAGTTGCGCATGATTGACCTGTTTCCTGAGTCGGTTATGGAGGATTTATCCAGACGGTTTGGAGAGAAATTCAGGTCGCTGGAAAGACTTGAGTGCTTAATTCTTGCCACAGCCTCCGTTGAAAATGTCGTTAATCACAGCCGATTGGGAGAAATATGTACCAATCACCCCCGTGATATCACTGAAGCGCTTCAAAGACTGGTCAAGGGTGGTTTTTTGCAGTCAAAAGGCAGGGCGCGTGGGACGGTGTATTTCCTTGCAGGAACCCGTTTACCAACAGCAGATAGTCCTTTTATGGCTGCTCATTCAGATCTATCTGATAATTTTGCTTCTGACTCCGATACTTTGCCTGAGAACTCCGATACTTTGGGCCTGAACTCCGATACTTTGAGCCAGAACTCCGATACTTTGAGCCAGAACTCCGATACTTTGAGCCAGAACACCGATACTTTGCATCATGAAGCAAAGCATCCGGATGGAACACTGATCATCAGCAATTTGAAGGACATTGACGGCCAAATACATGAAAAATTGTTAAAAATCAGCGCCGTAGTGAGAGAAACGAAAAGACTGCCAGCCTCTCAGGTAGAGGAAACTATCCTCAAAGCCTGTCAGGAACATTATCTGTCCCTGCGTGTCTTGGCTGAATTGCTGAACCGTAAACCTGATGGCCTCAGGCAGAAATACTTGAATAAAATGGTCAATGACAAAAGACTCCGAAGGGCCTTCCCAACAGAGCCAAACTCTCCCAAGCAGGCTTACACATCGGCTGGTGCTGCCAGAAAAACAACCACCGAGTCATAAACCAAGGTAGGAACACGCCTGCCGCAGTCTTGATCAAATGGGCAAATCATACCAAGTTCCCCCATGTCCCCCTATTCCTGAAGCAGACCATCTTGTTAAGCTAACGAAAAAATTTTCAAAAAGGGGATCGTAAATGGAGCTGTTTGATATTTTTACCGACCTTATGGGAACGCTGAAAACTCAAAGACGAAAAATTAACGGCCATTTTCCGAATATGGTGGTAACAAATGAAACACTGGATAACCTGTACAACAGGTTACGCAGTACTATTAATAACGTCGAGCAGTACCTTTTGACTTCTGTAACATTTGATTTCAGTGATGCGCCCGAAAAATGCTCTGTCGGTATAGGCCCTTTTTTAGCAGAAGTAAACGGTATCGAATCTGTTGAGCAAATGATGGATTTATCTAAAGCAGATACTGAAGTTCAAAAGTCAGGGCTAAAGCCGTCGGTTATTCGTGATGTTGAAGTTATCAGGAATTTAACAGAGCTACTTGACTATTACGGCATAAAAGAAGAAGTTCCTGATAAAATGCAGTGTTTCGCACTGCTAGCTTATGATCACCTAAGGACTGCTTTAGATTGTTTAAAAATCAAACATGAAACGCTGCCAAGTGACTCCGAACAAATAGAGTATGCTCCCTTAATGTATTTTTTATTTCCGGAAGATGAACAGAGTAGAAATATTATTCTTGCAAGCCATCATGGATTTAAGGCCATTGATGCGCTAGACAGAGCCTATGTACTTCCCTTTATTGATAATGGTTTTGAGCAGATGAAGGCTGTTTGGATCCGAGAAATAGAAAGCAAAAAAAACAGGGCAAGGGTTCGTATACGTCATAAACCCAGTTATGCAAGGCAAGAGATTATTATAGAGGTCTACAAAAATGGCGACTACAAAGATGAATACAACAAGCCAAATAACAAATCCCACACAGCACGGAAAATCCTAAAGCGTGTGAATGAGCGCTGCCAACAAGAAAACTTACCTCAACTTAAAGACAGCAGCTCTGGGGGAATTAAAACCATCATTAAATGCATCGATGAGCACATGAAAAAAGAAGCAATGCACTGATGGATGTTTACTGGTAAACATCCATCTTTCTACCGGTAGACGTATAACGTTTACCGGCACAAGTTCAACTTTCTATCATGTCTCCCCTATACATTCTCGCTCAGCCGCTTATCTTCAAATCATGGCATTCCGACGAACACTACGGAAGGATCTGGGAAATGACCACGACCGATAAGACAACAAAGTACCTTACCCGGCAGCAGGTGCTGGCACGATATGGCATCGGCAATACCACACTTTATCGGTGGATCGGTGATGAGCAAGTAAAATTCCCGAAGCAGAAGCACCTGGGAATACGCTGCATCCGATTCAGTGAGTCAGAGCTTGAGGCATGGGAAGCAGAGAGGGCAAGAATCAAAGGGTAATCCCACCTACAGCGACTGTCTGGCTCAGCAAGTCTCAAGCCTATAGTTGAGCCAGCATCATACTGTGCATCTGCACACATTCACCCATCGCAGCAAATGTTATCGATCCCTGTAAAAGTGGGTTGCGGCGACTATTTGCCTGCAAAAAATGATTATTAGATTGAAGGATCAGTCAGTTTAATGAAAACCACTCTATTTACCGAACAGGTAAAACAGGCGGCTGCCGGACACTGGGATGACATATTACAGTCTGCCTGCCACCTGTCAGAAAAAGAAGTTAACCCAAAGGCCAACAACATTCCCTGTCCTCACTGCGGTGGACACGACAGATACTCATTCATGCGCATTGAGGATGGCAACTACATTTGCCGCCAATGCGGTTCTGGTGATGGCTTTAACCTGATCATGAAAATTCAGGAATGCGATTTCAGCAGCGCTGTTAAAAAGGTTGCCGAGGTACTGGGAATCGAACAAAAGCCATTCTACACCCCAACCAAGATCACCATGCATAAAGCGCAAGGCCAAATGCGGCAACAGGAAAGACAGCGCAGATCAGAAGTAGAGGCTGAAAAGCAGCAAAAGTTACAGAAGCTTGCCGCAATAGATGCCGCTGAAAAAATGGCTATTGGCTCTCCAGCAACATCTCATCATCCCTACCTGATGCGAAAAGAACTTCCACCACTGGGATCACTCCAGAAGGGTGAACTCCTAATGGTGGGTCTCTATACACACCACCACAAGCTGGTGAATATTGAGTTCATTACCGGTAAGGGGAAAAAATTTGGTCTCAAACATGGGCAGCGTAAAGCCGTTTACCACCGCTTTGGCTCCCCCGCCTGGACGGTTTATATCTGTGAAGGCTGGGCGACAGGGGCAAGCCTTTACCTGATGGAAAACGGTGCTGTCAGAGTCTATTCCGCAATGGGAAAGGGAAATCTTGAGGCTGTGGCTTGTATTGCCCGAGATCAAAACCCGGATAGCCGATTCATCATTGCAGCAGACAATGACGCCCACCTCCCTACTAACCTTGGGCTCACTTCCGCCTTAAAAGCGGCAGAAATCATTGGTGCCACAGTAATGCTGCCACCAGCCATGGCCTCCTGCCCTCAGGGAACTGACTTTTCAGACTTCTACCTTGCCAATGGAGGGCAGAACTATGGCGCTCTGTGATACACAACAGGTCACAGTTATTAACCCCGACGATACTTCTGAGGAACTCCAGAAAGTATCCAGCCAGCCTACTATTGAGTGGCCAGAACTGAGATTACTGACAACGAACCTGTTGCCTGTTGAGCCAATCACACCCGACATGTTACCCAATGAACTACGGGGCTGGCTCACTGATCTTGTAGAGCGAATGGATAACGCCCCCTTCGACTATGCTGCCATTGCATCAATGGTTTCTCTGGCCAGCCTGATCGGGCGTAAGGCCGGCGTCCAGCCCAAACAGTTTGATGACTGGACGATTATCCCCAACTTGTGGGGGTGCTGCATAGGCAGGCCAAGTCAGAAGAAAACTCCGGTAATTAAGGCAGTAACCAAACCGCTAGCTCGGCTTGAAGTAGAGGCTAGAACAGAGCAAAAAGAAACTCTGAAACGCTATCAGGCCCAAGAAAAAATAACCCAGATGGCAATGAAAGAGGCAGAGAAGAAAGCAATGAAGCTGATCAGCTCGGGTAAGGTTGAAGAAGCAGAAGCCCTGTTACTGGATGACAGCTCAGATCCTGAAAAACCCGTATGTCAGCGCTATATCGTCAACGATGCCACCATTGAAAAGCTGGGGATTCTTTTATCTGAAAACCCCCAGGGCCTGCTATTGCTTCGCGATGAACTGTCAGGCTGGATATCCGGGCTTAACCGTCATGACCGTCAGCAAGACAGGTCTTTCTGGCTTGAGGCTTTCAATGGCGACGGCTCGTTCAGTTATGACCGGATTACGAGGGATGACGTTTTCATACCATCAAACACGGTATCCCTGCTAGGCGGTATTCAGCCTGGGCGGTTGTTACCTTTGCTCATGAGCCAACATGATGGCTCTGGTGATGATGGACTTGTTGAGCGATTTCAGCTTCTGGTTTACCCCGACAAACCGACATTCCGGCATACCGACCGAAAACCGGATAAAGCCTGTAAGGAGCAGGCAGAAAAAGTCTTCAACCGGCTCAGTGAAATTCCTTTTGAAGAAGATGAAAACAGCCGGACAGCACTCCGGTTTGATGAGCAAGGGCAGGAAGTGTTCAACCACTGGTATTGCGAGCTGATGGCCCGTATTAACAACAGCAACATCGACCTTCATATGGAAAGTCACCTGAGTAAATACCCGGCACTAATGCCAGCATTAGCGATGATCTTCCACGTTATCCAGCACGGTATTTCAGGAAACATCAGCAAGCAATCGGCTGAATTAGCAGTACGGTGGTGTGATGTTTTGGAAACACATGCCAGAAGAGTTTATGGCCTGGTTAACGATCCAATGGCCAGTGCACGCATTCTGGCTGACAGGTTAAACAAACTACCAGCCTCTTTCAAAATGGCAGACCTTGAGCGGAAGCGCTGGGTGGGCCTGCTGGATGTAAAGGAGAGGGAGCAGGCCCTGCACTGGCTTGAAGTTCATGGCTATATCGTCAAAAAAATCAGCCAAGGTAACGGTCGTCCCTCTATTACCTATCATACCAACCCTGCCTGTTTGGCGGACAAGGAAACGGAAAAAACGTAACCGTTGATACCAGCAGAAACCAGTAAAAACACAGTCCATCCACTTTTTACTGGTTTTTACTGAGACCTAGGGGCTGTTGATGTTTTATCGCGTGCTCAGCCAAAGCCAGCGTTTTCGTGGCTAGGCGTAGCAGCGCAGGAATGCTCATGCCTTTCAAGCTGCTGCAACGACGGCACGGAAGCGCTGGCTTTGGCCCTCCGGGTGGCTCGTAAAGCGGCCTTCCGACTGCGTTAAACTGGCTTGACGTAGAATAACTACGCGCTGCACCAGTTCGCCTTGCGTAAGGCCGCTTTACGAACCACTGAGCTCGCGATAAAACATCAACAGCCCCTAGCCAGTGGTTTTTGAAATTTTCAGGGAAGACATCATGCTTATCAATGCAGAAGAAGCGTTCAGAAAAACACAGGAATTCATTATTCTGTTAGTAGCACATCACCTGAGCCTGCACCCCTCCAGAATCAGGATTACCCGACTAACTAACCATCCAGAACACTGCCTGATCATAGAGGGAGAATACAAAAAACACAGGAGTAAAAAGTGGAAGCCTTTTGAGCCACTGATCAGGGCTGATGAAAACCACCCAATCTATAAAAATAGCCAGAAAAAATAATAGGTGGTTGTCGTTTTAAAGGTAGGGATACCGATGTATCCATGCCACTGTTGTGGGTAAAATGAAGAAAATGCAGTGACCGGGACGTGCAGGCATGACCATCGACAAATCCAAGCTCACAGAAGCGGATATTATCAGTAAATTCATTTTACCGACTATCAAAAAGGCGGGCTGGGACGACATGACCCAGATCCGTCAAGAGGTCAAACTTCGGGACGGTAAGGTGGTGGTTCGGGGTCAGGCGGCAGCACGTAAAAAGGTCAAGTCAGCAGATATTGTACTTTACCAGAAACCCGGCCTGCCGTTAGCCGTGGTGGAGGCAAAAGCCAACAAACATGAAATTGGCAAAGGCATGCAGCAGAGCCTCGATTATGCCCGCCTGCTGGATATTCCTTTTGCCTTCGCTTCCAATGGTGATGGTTTTATCTTCCATGACAAAACCAACCCTGCATCGCTGGAAACAGAAATCGGTCTTGAAGATTTTCCCTCACCCGAACAACTCTGGATCAAACTCTGCCAGTGGAAAGGGTACACCGAACAACAACTACCGGTTATCACCCAGGACTACTACGACGATGGCAGCGGTAAGTCGCCCCGCTACTATCAACTTCAGGCGATTAACAAAACCATCGAAGCCATCTCCAAAGGTCAGGATCGCGTACTACTGGTCATGGCCACCGGCACTGGTAAAACCTACACCGCCTTTCAGATTATCTGGCGGTTATGGAAAGCCAAGAGCAAAAAGCGGGTGCTGTTCCTGGCAGACCGCAACGTACTGGTAGACCAGACCCGTATTAACGACTTCCAGCCCTTTGGCACAGCCATGACTAAAATCACTGGCCGAAAGGTTGACCCGGCCTACGAGATTCACCTGGCACTTTATCAAGCACTGACTGGGCCGGAAGAACACCAGAAAGCCTACAAACAGGTTGACCCCAACTTCTTTGACTTAATCGTTATCGACGAATGCCACCGGGGCAGTGCCGCAGAAGACAGCGCATGGCGAGAAATTCTGGAGTACTTCAGCAGTGCCACCCAAATCGGTCTGACCGCTACCCCAAAAGAAACCGATGAAGTCTCCAACAGCAATTACTTTGGTGATCCGGTCTATACCTATTCCCTGAAAGAAGGCATCGAAGACGGCTTCCTCGCCCCTTACAAAGTTGTACGGGTTGATATTGATGTGGATTTACAGGGCTGGCGTCCCACCAAAGGGCAGGTGGATAAAAAAGGTGAGGTTATTGATGACCGAATCTATAACCAGAAAGACTTTGACCGCACGCTGGTGATCGATGAGCGCACACAATTGGTAGCTGAAACCATCACCAGCTACCTGAAGCGCACTGACCCCATGGCCAAGACCATTGTCTTCTGTAATGACATTGACCATGCAGAGCGGATGCGTCGGGCACTGATTAATTTCAATCCAGATCAGGTAGCCAAAAACGATAAGTATGTGATGAAAATCACCGGGGATGATGAACTGGGCAAGGCACAACTGGATAACTTTATTAATCCCAAGAAAGCCTACCCCGTCATAGCCACCACGTCTGAGCTAATGACCACCGGAGTCGATGCCAAAACCTGCAAACTGGTGGTGTTGGACCAGTCCATACAGTCCATGACCAAGTTCAAACAGATCATTGGCCGGGGCACCCGGATTGATGAGCGTTATAACAAGCTCTGGTTCACGATACTGGACTTTAAAAAAGCCACCGAACTCTTTGCGGATGAGCGCTTTGATGGTGTCCCCGAAAAAGTCATTAACACCAGCCCCGAAACCATTAACAATAATGACTCGGATCTGGACGATATACTCAACGACCCCACCAAACAGGAAACAGATCACACCGTCAACGAGCCAGCCGGTGACTATAATACCGGCAGCACAGACAGCTCAGCAGACACCAGCACCGATGACTTTAAGGATGAAAACAAAGTCACAAAGTTCCACGTCAACGGTGTCATGGTGAAAAAGGTGGCCGAGCGTGTTCAGTACTACGATACGGATGGCAAACTGGTAACGGAATCCTTCAAGGACTACACCCGCAAAACCATGGCCAAACAGTTCGCCTCTCTGGATGACTTTGTTAAAAAATGGCAGTCCGCTGAACGCAAGCAGGCCGTTATTGATGAACTGGAGCGGGAAGGCATTTTCTGGGAAATGCTGGCCGATGAAATAGGCAAAGACCTAGACCCCTTTGACCTGATCTGCCATGTGGTCTACGACCAGCCACCCCTTACCCGCAAAGAGCGGGCAGAGAATGTGAAGAAGCGCAACTACTTCACCCAATATTCAGATACCGCCCAGACTGTGCTTAACTCTCTGCTGGATAAGTATGCCGATGCCGGTGTGCAGGAAATCGAGAATAAAAATGTTCTAAAGGTTGCCCCCTTTACCACCCTGGGTCGCCCCATTGAGATTGTAAAAAAAGGCTTTGGCAAACCGGCCAACTACGAACAGGCCATCAGCGAGCTGGAAGCTGAAATTTACCGTTCCGCCTGACTTTATTGGAACCACAAAGTCCACGAAGAACACAAAGCCTGTAATACCTGTCTTTGTGCTTCGTGATTTTTGTGGTTAAAACCGCTTTTTTTAAGAGAAAATTATGTCCATCAGTTCCGTTATTAAATCCATTCAGGACATCATGCGTAAAGATGCCGGTGTCGATGGTGATGCCCAGCGTCTGGGGCAACTCTCCTGGTTACTGTTTCTGAAAGTGTTCGATGCCCAGGAAGAAGAACTGGAGTTTGAACTGGATGATTACCGGGCACCCATTCCCGATGAATACCTGTGGCGTAACTGGGCCGCAGACAAGCAGGGTATGACGGGCGATGACCTGCTGGGTTTTATCAATAACGATTTATTCCCGGATTTGAAAACGCTGCTTGCACCTGTGGATAAAAACCCACGGGGCTTTGTAGTGAAAGAAGCCTTCAGCGATGCCTTCAACTATATGAAAAATGGCACCCTGTTGCGTCAGGTGATCAACAAGCTGAACGAGATCGACTTTACCGACTCCAAAGAGCGACACCTGTTCGGTGATATTTACGAACAGATTCTGCGCGACCTGCAAAGCGCCGGTAATGCCGGTGAATTCTATACCCCTCGTGCTGTCACCCGGTTTATGGTCAACCGCATCAACCCACAACTGGGCGAAAGTGTGATGGACCCGGCCTGTGGTACCGGTGGTTTTCTGGCCTGCTCAGTGGACCACCTGAAAAAACAGGTAAAAACCGCCACCGACCACCAAACCCTGCAACAACAGATTCACGGGGTTGAGAAAAAGCAGCTCCCCCACCTGCTTTGCACCACCAATATGCTGCTGCACGGTATTGAAGTCCCGGTACAGATCAAACACGGCAACACCCTCAATAAACCGCTATCCAGTTGGGATGAGCAGATAGATGTGATCGTTACCAACCCGCCATTTGGTGGCACAGAAGAAGATGGTATTGAGAAGAACTTCCCGGCAGAACTGCAAACCCGTGAAACCGCTGATTTATTTCTGCAACTGATTATCGAAGTTCTGGCAAACAAAGGCCGTGCCGCCGTGGTGCTGCCCGATGGCACTCTGTTTGGTGAAGGTGTTAAGACCAAAATCAAAAAGCTGCTTACCGAAGAATGTAACCTGCACACCATCATTCGCCTGCCCAATGGCGTGTTTAACCCTTACACCGGCATTAAAACCAATATCCTGTTCTTTACCAAAGGCCAACCCACCAAAGAGATCTGGTTCTATGAGCACCCTTACCCTGAAGGCGTGAAGAACTACAGCAAAACCAAGCCCATGAAGTATGAAGAGTTCCAGCAGGAAATGGACTGGTGGGGTGATGAGACTGATGGTTTTAGCGCTCGGGTTGAAAACGAACAGGCATGGAAAGTCAGTATCAGCGATATTATCGGTCGCAACTTTAACCTGGATATCAAAAACCCCCATATCGGTGAAGTGGTCAGCCATGACCCTGACGAGCTGTTAGCCGAGTACCACCAGCAGCAGCAAGATCTGGATAATCTGCTGGGGCAGCTAAAAACCACCCTGGCCGATGCCTTAATCCGCAAACTTTAAAGAACAACTACCGAGGATTCCTTAGTCGTTCACTTTATTGGGTATAAGCGGAGAATACGCTGATGATCAACACACAAATTACCGAGAACCTGTCCACCCTGGCGCGTACCGTACAGAAACGCAACGCCACAGGGCGCGGCAGCAGCAAAAAGATTGACCTCTATGGCATCAAAAAACTCCGGGAACTGATTCTGGAACTGGCCGTACGGGGTAAGCTGGTGCCTCAAAACACGGATGATGAACCTGCGTCTGTGCTGCTGGAGCGGATTGCTGAAGAGCGGGGTAGGCTGGTAAAAGAGAAGAAGATTAAAAAGCCGAAAAAGCTGCTGGAGATTGGGGAGGATGAGAAGCCATTTGAGCTGCCAGAAGGGTGGCAATGGGAAAGGCTAGGAAATTTTGTCTCTATAATCCGTGGCATCACATTTCCAGCTAGCGAGAAAAGCCACGAGCCTTCAAACGGTAGAATCGCCTGTTTAAGAACTGCGAATATTCAAGAACAAATAGATTGGAATGACTTAATTTTCGTTGATAAAAAGTTCGTCAAACGCTCTGAGCAGTATCTTGAAGTTGGCGATATTGTTATGTCTATGGCAAATAGCAAAGAGCTGGTTGGTAAAGTCTCTTTCACACTCCAAATACCAACTACAACCGCAAGCTTTGGTGGCTTTTTAAGTGTTATCAGACCTTATCAGATAAGTGCCAATTATCTGATGACAATATTAAGAACACCACACGTCAGGAAGACACTGATTGGTAGCGCAAGCCAAACAACGAACATAGCAAATATTTCTTTAGAAAAGCTAAACCCATTATTAATTGCTGTTCCACCACTTGCAGAACAACACCGCATCGTCGCCAAAGTTGATGAGCTGATGACCCTCTGCGACCAGATCGAGCAGCAAACCGAAGCCAACCTGTCGGCCCATGCCACACTGGTCGAAAACCTGTTATCGACCCTGACCAACAGCGCCAATGCTGAAGAGCTGGAACAGAACTGGCAGCGCATCGCCGAACACTTCACCACCCTGTTCACCACCGAAGAAAGCATCGACCAGCTTAAACAAACCATCCTGCAACTGGCCGTTATGGGCAAGCTAGTCCCCCAAGACCCCAATGATGAACCTGCCAGCCAACTGCTGGAACGCATCGCTGCTGAAAAAGCGCAGTTGATCAAAGAGAAAAAGATTAAAAAGCAGAAAGCATTGCCACCGATTACGGAGGATGAAAAGCCGTTTGAACTGCCGGAAGGGTGGGAGGCAGAGCGCATAGGTACATTCAGTATTGTCGGTACTGGAGCAACCCCCTCCAGAAGCCAGCCTCAATACTGGGAGCCCAAAGAGATTAATTGGGTCACCAGCGGCGAAACGGCTGAACTATTTGTTAGAGACACAAAAGAAAAAGTGTCCAAATTAGCCATTAAAGAAACTAATGTAACTATTTATCCAGTTGGCACACTTATCGTTGCAATGTATGGGCAAGGCAAGACACGGGGACAGATAACAGAGCTTCTTACAGAAGCAGGAACTAATCAAGCATGTGCGGCTATTCGCCTATTCGATAGTTCAGAGCAACATAAAAACTATGTGAAATTGTTTTTCCGTAAAGCATATGAAGAGCTAAGAAGTAATGCAGCCGGAGGAGCTCAGCCAAACCTGAATGTCGGAAAAGTTGCTAATACCATAATTCCCATTCCCCCCTTGGCTGAACAACAACGTATAGTCGAAAAGGTCAACCAACTTATGCGCCTCTGCGATCAGATAAAAGTCCACCTCCAACAACAGCAACAAACCCGCATCCACCTAACCGATGCCATGGTCGCCACAGCATTAGCATGACATACAACCCACTGTATGAATAACAGCAGAAAAATGGTTGGGTACACTGTCTGAAAGCATTTGATACCTATAATGTCCGTTCACCCTGAGCAACGTCGAAGGGTGACTGGCACGACCTATCTCAAAAGCGTGATGCCAGCATCCTTTGACTCCGCCCAGAATGAACAGGGACAGAAGGTAAGCAGGGAGCTCACTACGGTCAATTTTCAACAACGATGACACTGAAGTTATCCTGAGCTTCCGCTGTCAATAAAGGAATTTGCTGGTGAATAATTTGCAGACAACTATCAGCATGACCTGTCAGCAGGTGTTCGCATTCAGACCAGAACCCATCAGTGCATAAAATGACTGGTTGAGATGGAATCGGTAGTACTTTTGTTTTTAACTGTCCCTGATTGTGTTGGCCGGTTTTCAGTTTGCAGGTCAGGAGGTGTCGTGATTGATTATATTGCTCTTGTGTAAGCTTTCCTTGCTGATACATGGATAGAAAAGGAACATCATCCTCGGTAAGCCACTCAACTCCTTTGTTGGTTAATAGCCCTGCCCGACAGTCTCCGCAATGACCGATTACCATGTAGTCGCGGGTTAATAACACCATGCTCAAACAAAATGCTGTTCCCTGATCATTCGTAGAGAGCGATCTCATTGCCGAGAGAATATTGCGGGTAAGCTGAGTCTCAGGCGATTCCGAATGGCTCCAGTCAGTAGCCTTTAGCATTGTGCAGAATGTCTTAACAGTAGTGGCCGTGTGCTCCGTATGGTTAATGCCATCACAAATTAGGTAAATATGCCCCTTTTCAATAGGCCAATGTTCAACATGGTCTGCATTTAGCGACTCTACGCCACCTGCCTGACTGGTCAGTATCTTTGGAGTCAATCGTTCAACTCCCTGCCTGCTAGCTTAAAGAAGCGCTCTTCGATCATGTCATACCGCTCGGCTTCCTCTCCATTCAGTGCACTGTCTAAAAGATAATCAAAGCTAGAGTCACTGATGAATTTATGCATTTCACCGCGCACATAGTCTCTAAGATCTTCCGGCCCAGACAAGATTTCATCCACCAGTGCATCACGACCATTCACCAGAATCACAATATCTTCTGCATCCTTGCTTTCCAGAATATCAGTACCCCGACTGAAGTAGGCAGCGAGCTTGGTTGCCAGCAGATAGGGAGCAGGAACAACTCGAATAGTGATATGACCGGGTAATGTATATGGAATGGCCTGCTCTCTTCCAGTCTGAAACCACGGATTTGAGAAGCCTAATATTTTTTCTTCATCCGGCATAACATCAACAATCACACCATTGCATACAAAACGACAGATAGGTGATATTGAATCATCTTCAGGCTGACTGTCTTCTTTAAAACCACGCTCTTTTAGCTGTGTTGCCAACCTTTGAAAATCGCCATAACTGGTAACAGATACGATAAAGTCCACATCTTTAGTGCTTCGGATATCCATAGGCTGGGCGTTATCCAGGTGCAGTGATACTGTAGCACCACCAACAAAAGCGACTTCTTCTAAAAGTTCAGAGCCTAAAGCATCGGCAATACCCAGTAGCAGCATTTCATGTTCGGTCATTATTCACCTTTTAATTCATTCAGGAAAGGAAGTGCTTCCTCTTTTTCTCGGGCAGAACCTATTCGGTAGATGTCTACCAGTGCCAGTTGTTGGTATAGCCAGCTATCTATCATTACGGCTTTCGATACTGACTTGAAAAGAGGCGATATAGCAACGCCTTTCATTGTTCCTCTGGCACAAGGCCAGACAGGTGGGTAGTCTGATGAGCTGGCAAAAACCTGATTAAATACTGGAGCGGCATAGGCCGTTGGAATGCCGCGAACAATCTGGCCTCTCTCTGTGAAAAAAGAGATGCCGACACCATGCTGGATGAAATTGACTAGAGCGCGGCGATTCACTCTTACGCCTCGACGCCCTTTGCTGATGAGCAGGCCTGCTGCTATTGCTCTTTTAGCCGACTGATTAGCTTCGCTAAGTGACATAAATAGCTGGCTGGCAAGTTTCCGATAAGTCCATGTGACCTGTTCGTTTTCATTTTGGGAAAGAAACTCATCAATGACAGCCAAATCAGCCTGATCAAAGTCATCTATTTCATCAGATACGATAATTTCATCTTTTTCCCGGTCATACAGGCTGATTTTTTCAATGTCATCTTTGGGGTGCACCCAAGCCTTTCCGAGCATATCTTTAGCAATAACTCCTTGATCCTGGATGCTTTTTTCGTATCTAAGAACTTTAAGGGTTACCAATAGGTCTTGAGGTTTTAGCATATTGGCGCTCCATACCATCTTTTGTTCGCGAACAGCAAACATTTTAGCTCATTCCAACATTTTTATGTCAAATAAATTATTTTTTAATTCAGCTAATGATCAGTTCCTGATCATAAAGTTCCGTACAAGTGAAAACCTGATTCATTGCTGCTATGACATAAGGGCTTTGATGATTAAAACAGGTACAGTTTCTTTTCGGATGTATTCACTAAAAGCACATAAAGTCGCTTTTATATTTTATCACTGAGGCGGAAGCTTTTTCGGGAAATCTGGTATAAGACTGAAGATGTCGTAAATGAAACTAGGCGCAATACCAGGCGCAAATCGCAGACACAAAAAAGCCCGTAGTGTTTACTAACGCTACGGGCTTTATCGTATATGGTGCCGGCACCAAGAGTCGAACTCGGGACCCACTGATTACAAGTCAGTTGCTCTACCAGCTGAGCTATACCGGCGAAGACGGAACGAATAATATGTATACGAAGGTCTCTTGTCAACAAAAAATCCAAACCTACTGCCCTGTTATTTCTTATGGGCTACCACCGTCAGGACATATTCCCCCCACCAAAGTTCTTTATGATGCTGTTGACCGGATTCTTTAATAAATTCCTCTCTGTAGGGGACAATTATCCCTAACTCTTACTGTCGCAATGAGTGGCTGGCCTTACAGGCTGGCCAAACATCTCAATATGAAACATTAATTCTGTACTGGATGAAGTACGGTCAAACAGAAGGCTTGCCAGCCACTCCAGTCCATATCGAAAAATACTATTGGCAAGGCGTCCATGTTTTAGCCTTTTGATGGGCTTAATTTCAGCACGCCATTCTCCTGTGCAGTAAGCCCAACAATAGGCAAGGGTTACAATTCCCAGCAGGCGCTCAATACGCTCTCTGTCTGACAGGTGTGTACTCTCCAGATCGAAACCTCTACCCTTTAAAGCTTGGAATAGTGTCTCAATTTCCCATCGCCTCATGTAGTCACCCAGCGCCTCCTGACCTGCTTCATTGCTGATAATGATGACGCGTTCCTGCTCTGAGCGATAACAGGAAAGAAATACACGAACACCCCAGAGTTCCCGTGCATGATTCAGATGCATGCTTTCTCCCACTTTCAGACTGAAAAATCGATACGCTTTCAATTTTTCCGTTCGATGGCGGTTCATTGTGCGGGTGTCGTTTGGAATGCGGATACGGAAAGGAATTTTCTGCGCTATCAGCCACTTTAACCATTTTTCACCCCGAAACTCACGGTCTGCGGTTAAATACTGTATACGCTCTGTACCCAGTAAGTTGATAAAACGCTTCAGCAGCGTGATTCGTTCCTCCATGCTGGACATGCCCTTTTTGGGAAGGAGCGTCCAGACAATAGGAATGGCAGTGCCTTTATAAGCAATTGCCACCATCATGATATTGATTTTGAACTTTCCAAACTGCCAGTTGGAGCGATCCAGGCACACAATCCAGTTGCCTTCAGGCACCATCCAGTCAACAACCATTCGTGCCACACAATCCAGCTCGAAGCCTTTCCACATCAGGAAACGTTTGAGGCGCTTACGTCTGGAGTCTATTTCAGTGTGGTGCCCCATCGTTTGAGCTATACGGGACAAACTGACCGTGCCAACCTGTATAAGGCCAAAGATGGCGAGAGCCATAAGGTTAATACGGGATTGATGCCAGTTAAAAGAAGCTTTAAGCTGTTTTTCCAGAGAATGAGTATGCTGCACAAAAAGTAAACTGCTTGAGGTAAAGGACTTGCAGAATACTGATTGAAAGCAGCTCATTCTCCCTCATAGATCAACGTTTACCTCAGAATTGTCCCCTACAGAGTAAATTCCTCTACCAGCCTTTTCATAAAGCGGTCACGCAAATCCATTGATTTTCTAGCCAGATGTTTGGAATAAGGAAGCCACTGCTGAATCCAGAGGCGTAGTTCATTCCTGTCCTGATAACGCTTTACGTTGTAATGATAACCAATGTTCTCTACAAAAAAACCCGCCTGCTCAAGAAACCTCCTGTACTCATCCACTTCATAGAAAGTCTGGGTCTGCCTGAAATCCTTTAACTCTTTAGCGTAAGGGTGTTGGATAACAAGCTTATTCAGCGCATCCTGAAAAGGCAGGCGCTCCTTGGTGGGAGACATGATTAACGCCAGCTTGCCGTATTGTTTCAGGTTCCGCCCGATATTTTCCAAAGCCAGAAGCATTTCACTCCTTGGTATCCAGTGCATTAGATAGCCAGCAAACAAAAGGTCTGCCGGCTGCCCCGAATGAAATGAGAACGCACTGTCCTGAAGCAAAGTCACTTGATGATCATTGGCAAATAATTGCCGTGCCTTTCTGATCATGGTCGATTCCGGGTCAACACCTGTGATATGAGCCTCAGGATAATGCTCTCTCAACACTTGCATGCTATTTCCCGGGCCACACCCCAAATCAATAATTGTTTTTATACTGCCTGTGGGAAGCGACTGAATCAGCGATCTGGCATCAATAGTCTGGGATTTGGAGTTACTGTGGTACTGATCCCCCTGCCATTCATTTGGTTCAGAGGTGTCACTCGCATAAGAGCCGGTACAAACCATCAGAGAAAACGGAACAATAAGACTTATTCTTAACGGTTTCATAATCGTTCTATCTCTATACCAGTTACAACGACAGCCACTGGGCTGAGGTAAACTTGAAAGGATAGTCCATAAGAAACAAAAGGAAGGAAAACAAAAAAACCGGATCAATGATCCGGTTTTTTTGTGAATTGGTGCCCAGGAGAAGACTCGAACTTCCACGCCATTTCTGACACTAGCACCTGAAGCTAGCGCGTCTACCAATTCCGCCACCTGGGCAAACAACTTGTATCAAGAAACAGTAAGTTTCTTTGCTGTTATCGCTTATGAAGCCATAACATTGAATTTTGGTGCCCAGGAGAAGACTCGAACTTCCACGCCCTTTCGGACACTAGCACCTGAAGCTAGCGCGTCTACCAATTCCGCCACCTGGGCCTTGATGTTGCTGAACAACTCAAGATGCCGCGCATAATAGATACAGCGAACAAATGTGTCAACACCTTAAGCGCTTCGGCTTGTACTGATCTGTGGCAGAAAGCGGGTCTGAATCGTTGCCTCTTTTGCAAAGCAGGATAAATGACACACACCTGACACTGTCATCAAGGGCAGTTGGATAATTTGCCTCCGGGATTTTTTACTGTTTCCCGGGTGTGTCAGGTTGCCAATCAGGATAACCAAACAAGTGGCGAAATCTTTGCCCTAAGGTTTTACCCGGTGCAAAGGCATCCCTGAACATATCTCGCCACTCATGAAAGGTTAGGGTAACAGGGTTGTAAGTGTTAACCTGACGGGGAATGCCATACCGGCAGGCTTCTGTTTCCTTTTCTTCTACAAAGGTGCCAAACAACCTGTCCCAGATAATCAGAATGCCACCAAAGTTTTTATCAATATAATCCGCGTTATGGGCATGGTGCACCCGGTGATGTCTTGGTGTATTAAATGCCCATTCAAACCAGCCCAGTTTGGGAACCAGCTGACTGTGGATAAAGAATTGATAAAACAGGTTTAACAATACCACCATCACCACAGTTTCCGGTGGAAAACCCAGCATCACCAAAGGTACCCAGAATAGCCACATCCCGGAAATCGGGTAAGTCAGGCTCTGGCGAAAGGCCGTGGAGAAATTCAAACGCTGGGAAGAATGATGGGCCACATGGGAAGCCCACATCCAGCGGATATTATGACTGGCCCGATGGAACCAGTAATAAAGAAAATCCTGTAGCAAGAACAGTAAAGCCAGGCTCCAGGCGGTAGCAGGAATATCAAATAAACGAAAATCAAACAGGCTGTAATAAATAGCCAGAACAAATACTCCAGTCAGCTTTTCACTGGCCTGGTAAAAAATGCCCAAAGAGGCATTGGAAAAAAAATCCCGCCAGCTATAGTGGGCACTGGTGTATTTTCCCGGGTGTTTTCGAAGCCAGTAAAGCTCGGCAGCAATAGTTATAAAGTAAACGGGTGTCAGTAGTAACAGTAACAAGCCAACGTCAAAGTCCACTTTAATCCCCTATCATTTTTATAGTGTTATGCTGTCAGCAGCATACAAAAGAGTGGCGAGTATTGGCAATCGTTTATAATTCATGGCCGCTGCGATGGTGCCGAAAACAATAAAGGTCATTAAAAAACCGGGAAAAAATGAAACCAACGCTGCTGGCCTTTACAACCTGCTCTCTTTTTTTAGTTGCTAACTGCTGGAGCAAAAATACTCAGGATGAAGCTAAAACAATGCTCCAGTCACATAAAGATGCTGACTATGAACAACGTAAAATCCATGAAGTCATGTCAAACAGTGACCATAAGGATAAAGTGCATATCAATGGCAAATTAACGGGCAAGGCAAAATGCGGAACCTTTGTATTTGAAGATGAGCACGGCAAAGAAATCCATATCCGCGTTGAAGCCGATGAAATCCCCAACAAAGGCTTGTTATTTAATTATCCAACGGTCATCCACGGCGAAGTGATTAAAGTTCCGGATAAGCCCCCGCATGTGGATGTGGAAAAAATACATTATGTTTTTTGATGATATATTAAGTCATCCCTGAGTCTCCATTAGCTATGACAAATGGGCTTTATTCCAGAATTGCTGCCACTCCACTGCCTTGTCACCAAGAATCATAAAATGGCTGTTCTTCAGGCTTTCCTTAAAGTTATATTTAAATCGCTCACCATCGGGGTTGAGCATCAGGCCGCCAGCCCCTTCAACAACGGCCTGAACCGCTGCCGTATCCCACTCGGAAGTAGGCCCCAGTCGTGGATAGATATCCGCATTACCCTCTGCAATGCGACACCCCTTTAAAGAACTGCCGACACGCTCAAATTGAATGGAGGGATAGCGTTGTTTCAGCTTCTCGATAAACTGATCGGACTGACTATTCCCATAGCTCCGGCTACCCAGGGCAATGATGTCACCAGTGGCAGCCAGACTCCTTGTGGAGATTTGCTCAGCCGCTTCATCCCCTCTCTGTCGATAGGCTCCACAGCTGGCTCCGCCCCAATAACTGACCTGTGTCACAGGTGTATGGACAATACCAAATACAGGGTAATGCCTGTCCATTAACGCTATATTAACGGTGAACTGACCATTACGGTTAATAAACTCCTTTGTGCCATCCAGTGGGTCCACCAGCCAATAGTGCTGCCAGTTTTTGCGCTCCTGGTAAGGCGTATGGGCAGACTCCTCTGACAGAATGGGGAAATCAAATTCCAGTGAATTCAACCCTCTTTCAATCACTGCATTAGCCTTGAGGTCAGCCTGGGTGACGGGCGTTTTGTCATCTTTGGTCTGAATACCCACGTCATCCTGCCCATAAACCTGCAAGATGGCTTGCCCGGCCTGATACGCAATTTCTTTAAGTTGAGCTATAAGTTTTTCGTTTATCATCTGTCAGTCCTGAAAGAGTAGACCTTGCTGAAGCTGATCCCTCACCAGATAAAGCGCCGCCAAAGCACGCCCCTCAGAGAAATCAGGCCGTTCATTAAGTTCCAGTAATTGATCAAATGAGTGCTCTTCAACAATAAGCGGCTCTGGCTCATCACCTTCCAGCTTTTCTTCATAAAGCCCGCGGGCTACAACCACATGAATTGAACTGCACATATAGTTGGGAGACAGGGTAAATTGAGTCAGTTCATGCCACTGTGTAGCCCCGTGACCAATTTCTTCTTTCAGTTCACGGTTAGCACCTTCTATCAGGGTTTCCCCGGCTTCCACCAAACCTTTTGGCAGAGTCAGCTGATAATCCTCGGTGCCAGCTGCATACTCACGAATCATCAGAAAACGATTGTTATCTACTAACGGAACAACCATGACTGCTTTATGCCCGCCCCCAAAACGCCCCAGCCGCTCATAGGTTCTTTCTGCACCATTGGAGAATTTAAGTGTTAGTTCTTCTACCCGGAACAGCCGGGTTTTAACCAGCTCCCGGCAACCAAGAATTTCAGGTTTTTTCATAATTCCCTGCCTTTGTCTGAAAAAACAGTAGAGTCATTGTATAGAGAGACAACCATCCAGGCTAATAAGATACTGCCATCCGCTGGTTTAAAAACGCCTGACAGTTCTTTGTTATCTATACCAACACCCTTGTTATAACTCACCGGCAAATTATTCTGTCTAATCTCCTATGCAAGCTGTTAATTCCATTGGGACATACTATCACCGTAAATAATTTGGAATTAACACTAATAGTGGCAAGGAGAGCAAAATGAACATCAATAACTTTAATCAAATACAAAGGCTCCTACAATCAGGCGCTTACAAGATAAACGAGAGCACAAAAGCCATTCAAACCAATGATGGATATTCTGTTATTTGCAATGGCAGCAAGATTGAAATTTATAACACGTTTAACAAACTGCCTCCCGCTGCTAAAAAGTTAGCCACAAAGACTCTTAGTCAATTCAATATAACCAAGTCTAAAATACAGCTTGACTCTATGGACAAACCACCTCTGATGCACAAAAAAAATGATCCTGTATTAAAGACGAATGCCACTCAAAGTCATGGAAAGGCCGTTAATGAAACAGCTAAAAGAAAAATACCTGTCAAAGCCAATAACCCTTATTTAGTTAATATCAACCCATCGTTATATAGTAAATTTAAGGACATGGTAGACAGGATCAGGCCGATGGATACAGAGGGGGCTGATAAATTAATCGAAAGATTTAATGGCATCAGCACCCAAAGAGAGCTGGTCAATCTTATCGATGATGCCCGCGATGAGTTATCCCGTATAGCCGGTAAACGATTAACCGATCAAAACCCCAATATTGCAGACCTGAGTGACCCCAACAGACCCACAAAGCTGGCTGAGCAATTATCATCCCTTTATGACGATGAGTGGACA
This sequence comes from Endozoicomonas sp. Mp262, assembly GCF_025643335.1. Classification (NCBI taxonomy): domain Bacteria; kingdom Pseudomonadati; phylum Pseudomonadota; class Gammaproteobacteria; order Oceanospirillales; family Endozoicomonadaceae; genus Endozoicomonas; species Endozoicomonas sp. Mp262. The sequence continues at coordinate 999,384 of NZ_CP092489.1, forward strand.
GACGCTTATGAGGAGCTGGAGAAGGCTGGCTATTCCGAGAAGGCTGGCATAGACCTATTAATGCGCAGCCTTTATAGCCTGGAAAAGCTGGCTGCACTGCATATGGACTCGGATAGCAGAAGTCAGTCAGAAGCAGCAAATGTTAACCATGTGCTAAATATGCACAGACAGCATCCTGATAATAAACATTCTGGCAAACATCTGGAGGCTTACTTGAGGCAGGCCTGCACTATCATGGTTCGGGCAAAAAAACTCAGACCGGCTGTGGTACTGATGCCTGAAGCCCATAAGGGAGCAGCTGTAGATAAGAACTATTACAGAATATATACGTCCTCAGGCTCCACTGTTGACTATCAGGTATGGCCAGCCCTGTTGCTCCACAAAAACGGGCCACTGCTTTCCAAAGGCATTGTACAGGGATACTCAAGGCCTGTTTCAATCAAAAAACCGGTAAAAGCCACACCTGCACAAAAGCATGTACTGACCCTGGATAGGCAACTACAAAACATAGTGATCAAAGTCTTACAAGATGACCGGATTACATTGGAACATGTGCGGTTCTGGTTAAAAAATCAAGAAGCGGGTATTCTGCGGTTTCTGCAAAAAAATATCGAAAGGTATACCGCCGGTTTCTCTGGATACAAAGCCAATATGCTGAAATGGCTGGTTAACCGGTCAGTGGTAAACGACGTACAACCCCATGCCGGTAATGATCCCCACGAAATGGCGCGTTTTCAGAAAGTCAGGCATTAACCACTGCTATGATACAATGGTGTGCTACCTACTCCCCCTGCCGTTAAAGTACGGCAGGGGTTCTACTACTCAGTGACGCTCATAAGCAATGATTAACTGGAATTCCATAGATACCGTTCTGCTTGATATGGACGGGACGCTGCTTGACCTCCATTTTGACAACTACTTCTGGCAGGAATATGTCCCGCTAAAATACGCAGAGAAACACGGCATATCCCTTGAGCAGTCAAAAGCAGAACTAGACCCCAGGTTTGCCCAGACCCACGGTAAATTACAATGGTACTGCCTGGATTACTGGCGTAAGGAACTTGACCTGGATATTGTGGCCATGAAACAGGAAATCGCCCACCTGATCTCTTTCCGCCCCTATGCAGATACATTCCTCCAGTCCATTAAAGATGCCGGAAAAGAGGTGATAATGATCACCAATGCCCACCGGGACAGCCTGTCATTAAAGCTGGAGCGCCTATCCATGGCCCACTATTTTGACCGGCTTATCAGCTCTCATGATTATGGTTACCCCAAGGAAAACCAGTTATTCTGGTGCAGGCTGGAGGAAGAGATCGGCCTGAATAAATCCAGGGCATTGTTTATTGATGATGGTGTCAATATCCTTGATGCGGCTAAAACTTTTGGTATCGCCAACCTGCTGGCCATACGCTATCCGGACAGCCAAAAATCCGCATGGGATACCGGAAGCTATAATGCGGTTGAAGACTATCGAGACTTGTTGATCAAACCCCATGAATAAAACATCCGAAAAAATCAGGCTGGACAAATGGCTATGGGCTGCCCGGTTTTACAAAACCCGCAGCATTGCCAAGGAAGCCATCGATGGCGGTAAAGTACACCTCAATGGCAGTCGCTGTAAGCCCGGTAAAGAGCCTAAGGTGGGAGATACCATTCGCTTACGGGCAGGCTGGGACGAAAGAACCGTGGTTGTTCAGACACTGTCTGATAAGCGCCAGAAAGCAGAGCTGGCACAGCAGTTATACCTTGAAACGGAAGAAAGTATTGCTCTGCGGGAAAAATCGGCTCTGGAACGGAAAGCCCTGCGTGGGGCAACACCAAGGCCCGATCATCGGCCAGATAAAAAAGAGCGAAGAAAGTTGAGGGAATTGAAGCCTCACTAATTCTTACGGGAATGGGGAATGGGGAATGGGGAATGGGGAATGGGGAATGGGGAATGGGAACAGTGTACTAACTGCTCCTACAAAAGTGCAAATAACCACTCAGTCAAAACTGATATAGCAACTCAGAAAAAATAATGACCTTCTATTCACCATTCCCTATTCCCTATTCCCTATTCCCCATTCCCTATTCCCCATTCACCATTCCCCATTTAATCAAAACTCATACCGGGCTTTAGCTGAGAAACTATGAGCCTGGTAGTGATCACTCCAGTTAAGGTTATAGGCGGCGTTCAGTGTCCAGCTTGCCATAATATCCATGGTCAGGCCAAGGGCACTCTGTAGGCGGAAGCGGTCTCTTTCTGTCTCAGCCACAACAAAGGGATCACCGCCGGCCAGGTAGGTGGACTCGAACTGGCTGCCGGTGCTTTTAAGGTCGTAATAGCCCATTACACTCAACTCGGGGCGGACAGCATTATTGAACAGTCCCCTGGAAGGATTAATCACCAGTCCCCCGCCTAGCTCCATCACTTCGTAGTCGCTTGCCTTAATCTTTTGTTCCCAGCCACTATTGCCTGTTTCGGTATAGGTTTGCTTATCAAATCCGACACCACCGTAGTTTAACTCGACCTGTGGCATCATATCCCACTGTCCCAGGTTGAAGGTGTGTCCAGCCACCAGCCTTAACCCCCAAAGGGTACTATCGTAGTCTGCTTCCACCTGCCTTGAGCCAATATATTTTTGTGTGTCATTTTTGCTCAGGCCCAGGGTCAACAGTGAGTCAAAACGCCAACCTTCCCGGCTCCAGTTGCTGTACAGGCTGCCAATATAGCTGTTGATTTTAGCGTCCCGGCCCTGGTCATTATTAAGAGTGGTTTTGGTCCAGGCACCTGACACACCCACACGCCATGACTCAGTGAAGTTCCAACCGGCTCCTAGAATATAGCCGTTGGTTTTTCCTTTATAACCCGCCGTGTCAGCCATTGTCGCCTGATCACTTTTGCTGTAGATCACCTGTCCCCACAACTCGCCGCCATTAAAGCCATCACCAAAGCTGAAACCATTAACCGCACCCTCCCCTTTCTTTAGGGTGATGTTCTGGGTGGTAGTCATTACACCCAGTCCGGCCCGGGTGGTGATATCCAACGGTTGGGCAACCTGGGAGGCCAGCTGTTTATAATCATTGGTGGAACTTAAGGAGGAAAACAGGGCTTCCGCCTTTTCACTGTCGGCCACCTGTCCTGTGGTAATAATGGAAGCACCACCGCCCACCAAAGAGCTTTCGGTTTCAGTAAGGCTGTCTTCAAGCAGCTTATGGGCAAAGGCTGAAGCATCCAATGCCGAAACAGTCACCTCAAGCTTAGTGCCATTAACCGCCACTGAGTCCACCTGTAAAAGTCTTCCTGCCGCTGACACATGGCCTTCCGTATGGCCTTTAATGCCGGTTGAAATATCATTCTCAATGTTATTTTGAATAGTGCCATCTGCTGTGCGATTGGCAACAATGACAGTTGTTGAACCGTTAGCCGCTAACTCCGTATAGGCTCCAAGGGTTGCGGCAGTAATATACAATTTACTGTCATCCGCGTTTAAATTTTTCACACTAATGATCGGGTCGGCTGGATCAAATCCTTCTTCTATCTGAAGCGTTGTTTCCTTCGGTATTGTAAAGTCACCGGTTAAAGTGACACTGGCATTAGTACTAATGGTCAGATCTTCAACATCTGTAATGGTCTGGCCGTTAAACGTACCTCCCAATATCGCCACTTTGTCATCGTTATGGACAGAACCCCGGATAGCCCCCGTCGTAGAAGCGGAGCTGCCTTCCTGAATAAAGTGGAGCGGGTTATTGGCCAGTAAAAAATCAATGGCATCCGCTGATGCATTCGCGGTTAATGAACCGTTATTGACACGAATCCTTCCTGACAGGCTTCCCACCACCTCTATGGCAGAATCATTGGTACTTTCAATTTTGCCCCCGTTCTCAATAAGAATGACATCCGCTCCAGTACCGGAATTCACTTCGCCAGCGGCAGCAATATAAATAGTACTGTTACTGGCTGCTGAAGAAATGACTGTGCCACCATCCACATGGATTTTACCGTAAACATCCCCTTCCACATTAACACCGTAGCGAGTGCCTGAAACCGTTCCGCCATTGGTAACCACAAGGGCTTTTGGATCGTTTGCCCCAATCAGGCTTGAAACCCCTAAATGACCGGTGCTGGCAATATGAATGGCATCCTGTGTGGTGCCAGTGGTCTTAATAGTGCCATTATCCACAAGGATATGACCCAGTAACCTGCCTTTGGTCTGGATTGCCGGACCGGAAGTACTTTCCATCATACCGGAGTTATCAACAATCACCGCAGAGTCAGTATCAGCCCTTCCTGCATTGGCACCACCCAGTTCAGCATCTTCTTCAATATAGAGCGCCGCATTATCGCTGCCTGTTGCCTTAAGCAAGCTATCGGTTCCATCCACTTCAATAAAATCCAGGCTGCTATACCTGTCCAGATAAACCGCATGGTTGCCTGCTGCTGTGACCGAGCCTCCTTCTACCACGCTATAAGAACCTGTCAGGGTTGCCTTGTCACTATTGGTTCCCATGGCCCGGTAAGCCGCTTCGCCATTAGTAGAACTTGTGGTTTGCGTACCTGAAACAAAAATGCCGCCGGTTACACTGCCTTCATTAACAATGGAGCCGGTATGGGTGCCGTGGTTCCAGATAGCCCCTTTATCTTTACCACCACCTCCTGCACCTGAAAGGGTTCCACGATCTTCAATATGAACCTTTCCTGCCAACGTCCCTTCGATATTAATGGCTGAGAATAATTCCGACTCTATTGTTCCCTCTGCCAGAATCACCGTATCGGTTTCTTCGTGAGTGACTGAACCGGAAATATTGGTTGGCAGGCTGTATTCCACTATTTTGTAGAGATCCGGCTTAATCTCATCACCTTCATCAAACTCACCATTGCTATTATTGTCAATATAATCACCGTCATGGTTATCTTCATTATCGTCATTATCAAAATCTACAGTGAGAAAATTATTGGGATTTTGTCCTGAAGCCAGGTCATCAGCATCACCCGCCCTTGGATAACCAGTAGAGTCAATTGGTAAATGTGGCGAATAATCTGGAATAACATTTTCCTGAGACTCTGGTTTGATTTCGTTTCCAGCCAGGGTTCTTAAAGTATCAATGCCATGGGTAAAACTAAAACTCCCTCCTAATTGACCACCAGCCCCCACATAAATAGCACTTCGGCCTGCTCCCTTTGCAGTCAACCGGCTGCTTTCACCCACCGTCACAAAATCCACATAGGCATCATTGGTTATTTTAATGGCATGGTCATTGGCCGCTTCAGCAATGCCGCCATTAATCACTGAAATTCCGTCTTCAAGGGTTGCTTTTTCCAGCCCCAACACATCAGAACCACCCGCAGCCTCATAAATGGAATTAGAAGACATTGCCGTGCTGGTAATATAAATACCACCTTTAATATTACCTGAATTAAGAATCTCTCCTGTCAGGCTTCCTGCTTCACCCACATGAATAGCCGCTCTATTCGGATCCTTTAATGAACCGGGTCCCTTCCATGACCAGACTGATTTATCATCAATGGTAATGCCATCTAAAGCCCCGTCGGTCACTTTTATGGCGGGATCGGAGGTAAATGAAAATATATTGGTTTTCAAAATCAATTTATTACCATTTTCAGCGGCCACCGAATCAATTTTTGGTTTATATAAAATAATCAGTGGCCTGCCATCGGCACCCAGCACCGGATCGCCATCACTTTCAACCAGTTCATCAGCCAGCTGAACCTGATCGGGATTGGTAAAAATCCACGGATGTGTAACCACCCAGTCAGCACTATAGGCCGGTGTTGCTGAGAGTGCAGCAACAACGATGGCAATGGTGCTCTTTTTTAGCTCTGTTAATTTTTGCACGTTCCCTGTGCCCTTTTTATTAAAAAATAGAAATCATCCAATCGAATCAATTAAAAGGAATACCTGGCTTTCGCTGAAAAATTATGGGACTGAAAATGCTTACTTAAATTAAGATAATAAGACGTATTCAGCGTCCAGCTTTCTAACACATCAATATTTACCCCGACCCCGGTCTGTAATCGAAAACGATCCCGGCTTGGTCCCTGAACCGTAAAACTTTCACCGGCGGCTAAATAGGTGGCTTCAATTTCACTGCCCACATCCTCAAAGTCGTAAAATCCCATCACACTGAGCGCCGGACGAATACCATAGCCAAGTCCCTCACCCAAATTAACCCGGAAACCACCACCTAATTCCAGGGTTCTGTAATCCCTGATTTTAATTTCTTGCTCACCACCACTACTGCCCTTTTCCCTGAAGGTGTCAAAACTGATACTGCCAATATGGAGTTCCGCCTGTGGTGCAAAGTCCCACGCGCCATTGGTAAACTCATGACCAATAACCAGTTTCAAACCCCGGAACTGACTTTCATAGTGGGCATTGACCTGTTGATTCAATACCACCTTTCCGGTATCACTTTTGCCCCGGCCAATACTGATCATGGTGTCAGCAAACCAGCCAGCCTTATTCCAGTGACCATAAAAGGACGCCATAAAATTATTAATAGTGGCAGAGGAGTCATGTTCTCCCTTTACACTGCTTCGGGTCCAGCTACCGGCGCCCCCCATCCGGAAGTTATCCGTTAAGTCGGTATCCAGTCCGAATACGAACCCGGACATGGTGCTGTCAAAACCAAAGTCATGCTCAACCTTCTCATGCTTGCTGGTGTTGTAAATATACTGAACCCAGGCAGCCCCCCCCAGAAAAGCAAAGCCCGGCCCATAGCTGCCGTTATAATCATCCTCTTCATAGCTTTCATAGCCATAAAAACCATCATCATCACCAAAACCCAATCCGCTGGTGCCTGCAATACGCAACCGGTTACCCAGCACTTTATGCACATGCACCATGCTATTGGTGGTCATGGTGGTTGTATCATGCTGCCTCACAAGATCCGAGGCTAATTCCCTGATATCTGTATCGGGATGGGTTACCAGATCAAGCAAACCGTTCTGTTTATCCTGATCTTTTGCGCTGGGGCTAACCGATGCTTTAATCGCTTCCCGTATCAGGGTTTTCTCTGCCTCACTTAACCCCAACCCTTCTATCCTGCTTTCAATGGGATTGGGTGTCACCGTTACGGCAATTTTTCCATCGGTACTGTAATCCGGAGCTACTTCAAAGAGTAAGGAGTCCCTGGGCTTGAATGCGCCATCCGCCGAAGCAGTGACACGCTCCTCAAGATTGTTATCCAGCGATCCGTCACTGTAATCAATAACAGTAATGGAACCATTAGCCAGTAATTCATTGTAGGCAGCCGCTGAGGTGGGTTTTAAATGGAGGTCACTGCCCCCGATACTGGCATAAAGTATTTCATCCACATCAATAACCGCCTGACTTTTGTTATAACCGGATTCAACTTCAACGGTGGTTGTTTCCGGCAGAGTAAAGCCTTCCTGAATATTAAGACGGGTATTGGTATTCACTGTCAGGGCGGACAAACCTGCTAAGGTCCCGGTATTCACCGTGGAGTTTCTGGCGGTAAAATCATTAACACCAACAATCGTGGAGCTGTTTAACTGTGTATTGGCCAAAGTGATGGTTTCTAAATCGGATAGGGTTTGGCTATCCACATTGCCGCCAAGAATATTAAGCACATCCGTTGCTTGACCACTTCCTTTAATGGAGCCTTTAGTATATCCCGCGCCATCCTGATAAAACTTGAGTGCATTATCTGCATTGGTGAAATTCACAGCATAGGCCACCGCGTTTTTGGCTTTCAGGGTGCCTCCCCGAATCCCTATCCAGCCAGTGAAAGCGCCATCAACCACAATGGCATCGCCATTTTCACTTTCGATAATTCCACCCGTATTCACGGTCACGGCATCCGCATCAGAATCACTCCCCAGGGCAGCACCGGCATCCACATGAATAGCGGCTTTACCACTGGCAGAGGACTCCAGCATGCCATCAACCCTGATAAAGTCTGCGCTAGAGTGACTGCCTAAGTGCAGGGTGTGATTGTAGGTTGAAATGGCTGATCCACCACTGAGAACCGTATAACCGCCCTTTAATTCAGCCTTATCCGATGAACCTCCTACACTGAAATACGCAGAACGGTCTCCCGATTCCAGGGCATCCGGATTACCTCCCAATGAGGATGTCACAGTTGTTGCGGCCACATGGGAGCCATTGGCGCCAACAACAATACCCCCGGTGATGTCGCCGGAGTAATTATGGATACCACCATGATAAGTTCCATCAATATAAACGGCCGCCTCTCCGGTGGTTGTTGCCCCTTCAAGGTGTCCATCCCCATGAACAAAAATAGCGCCGGTTGCAGAACCTCCGGTATCAATTTTTATTCCGCTGCCGGTATCTGAACTGACCCGACCCTGTACATTAATAATGGGGGTTGAATCTTTACCGTTATAAAAAAGAATATCCCCACCATCCACAGACTGGTTTAACCCTCCACCCAGCTGACCATTCTGGCCAATATAGATTGCACTTTTATTAGACCCTTCTGTGGCTATCGAGCCATTTTTTTCAATATTGATAAGATCAGCAAAACCGTGCCCTCCAATAGTAATTGCATGATCGTTTTCGGATTTAACATTGCCATTTTCTCTCACAGAAACAGAATGCTTTAATACAGCCTTATCGTCATCATCATTTCCCTGAAGTAAAAGGGCACTGCCTGAATCAACCTGAACTGATCCTGATATATTAATTCCGCTTTTAATATAGCCATGGGTTTCAATGGTTTCTGTCACCCGTCCCACAGAGGTAATATTAATGGCAGCATGATCTGCTTGTAATTCTCCTGAACCCTCATCCCAGAAACCTTCTTCAGTTTCTATTGTTTTACCTGAATTAACCCGAATGCCACCTAAAAAACCATCCACCTTAACAACAGACTGACCGGATTCTGTCGCTTTAATAGAACTATCAATAATGACCTTATCATTTAAATGACCGCTATTAACAATCACGGGGGCAGAAATAACCCAGTCAGCTGCCCATAATGGCAACGGAGAAGAGAATATAATTGCCGCCAATAAACGGTTTAATTGTTTTCCTGATTTATTCACCGTCTTATATTCCTTTGCGCTTCTGATTTAAAGAATTAAAAAATCCTGAAGCATCCTTCTTTTAATCGGCGACTTTGATTAATAACATTAGATGAATAGGAAATAACCATTAAGCTATTAATGATTATTTAATAGATATGGATTTTATTAAAATAAAATCTAGAAGAGATAATTAACCTGGGCAGAAACCCCGTGGGCATTATAATTTGAACTCCAGTGAAAACGATACCCTGCTTTTAAGGTCCAGCGCCTATAGGTATTCACAGTGATACCCAATTCACCTTTCAGGCGGAATTTATCCCGTTTTGGGCTGGTGATGACAAATGAATCTCCACCGGTAGAAAATCGGGACTTAACATCACTGCCATTGCTATTAACATCATAAAGACCAACAAGGGAAAATTCAGGTTTATAAGTGCCACGTCGAACCAGCGTGTTTCCCCAATAGGAACGATTGACTTTTATGCCAAGACCAAACTCCATGGCTTCAAAACTGGAGGGTTCTTTTTTAGTCATATCCCCTGCTTCAGTTTTTTCAACATAATCCTTAAAATCAATAGAGCTGTAATTAAATAAAGCCATAGGGTCAATATTCCACCCCTGATACCTCGTATGCTTTCCTGCCGTAATATTCACCGACCAAATACCGGCTTTATATTTGCCGGTATATTTTGTACTCCCCATCATCCTATCTATTTCACTATCCGCCTTACCCAGTGTCATCATGGTATTTAAAAAGAGCAGGCGGTTATCCCAACGCGTATAAAAACTCCCAAGCATTCCTTTTATCTTGGTCTTCTGACTGTCATCCCCATTCACTGTAGCTCTATCAAAGGTAAATGCTGCGCCGACCCTTGTTTTTTTATCCATCTCGGCATCAGCACCTATCACCAGGCCTGCACTTTTAACACTGAAACCTTTTACACCTGAGACTTCATGGCGATTCCCGGAATCATAGAGCAGGTTAAACCAACCCTGCCATCGCTTGAATTCCTGAAGCTGAAACTCATCCTCTTCAAAAGGGTCCCCTGTGCTGACACCAGAGGTTTTCAGGGGAACCACTTTTTCCTCTATTTTTGTCGGTTGGTTGTCCCTGCTCTCTGTGGCCTGATCCGGTGCCTTGTTTGCAGCCGTACTAATGACCACAGGCTGCGAAATAACCCATTGGGAGCCATTTACAATAGGGGAGATAAGTGTAAGAAGCACAGTGTTAGCGATGCTGCCGGGTTTCCAGTTCCGCAAAATGGTCATGCCTCGCAATGAGTGATTTCTGCTTTTTTAATCGGTTGAATCTGTGAGAACATTAGTTCAGGAGAAGGAACGGATAACAGGGCAAATAATCAATCCTCTCGTTCCCAGGCTATAACAACTGGAGGTATCCGTATGCATTCCCGGCGAGGACGCCGGGAACGAGGCTGCATGTCAAAGATAATGCAGATGAAGAACCCGGTCAGTCAGCCGATTGATTAACTTATGCCCTGAAGAAATGCATAGATAATAAGAACTACAGGAAATCATGTAGACCATGATACACAAGCACCTTCGGGTAATGGCCTTCGCTACCGCCGCCACTGTTTGTCCTTCAATATTTGCTGCCACCGCAGAAAGTACCACTTCGCTGGACTCCCAGCGCAGCCTGTTTACGGCCATAGAGAAACAACTGAAAAAGAAAAAAACCCGACTCTTTTTTGATAACCTGGAGCAACTGAAGGATTACCCGTTGCTGCCCTATCTTGAGTGGATGGAGCTTAATAACCGCTTGAGCGCTTTATCCCAGCAAGATATTGATCACTATGTCTCAACCTATTCCCACTCACCCCACACTTATAAGATTCAGCGACAATGGCTTGACCAGTTAGCCAAATCCCATCGCTGGGAAGACTACCTGATGGCCTATGAACGCAGTGATATCAATAATGCCCGGTATCAATGTTTTAATGGAGTTGCTTTATATAAACAGGGTAATAAACAAAAAGCCTGGGATCAGGCGGCAAAGCTATGGCTCATCGGAAAATCCCAGAACAAAGCCTGTGACCCTCTTTTCTCCCTCTGGAAAAAAGCGGGTGAGCTCACCCAAGAGCTGGCATTTGAACGATTCTGGCTTGCTGCGGCAAAAGGCAATCTGCAACTGGCCCGTTACATCGACAAAGCCATCCAAAGACCCGGGCTAAAGAAAAATACCCAGCTTTTCTGGAGCATTCATAACAACCCCAGACTGCTGGCTACAACCAAAGCGCTGGATAAAATGCAGGAGAAGCACCGGTTTATCTTTCTGCATGGTCTCAAGCGGCTGGCAAGAAGAAATATCTCGCAGGCAAGCACACTATGGTTAGCAACCCGGGATTCTTATCCTTTCAGCCTTAACCAGGTTGCCCGGCTGGACCAGTGGCTTTCCATCCGATTAGCCAAGAGCTTTCATAACCAGGCCGACCACTACATCGAAAAACTCGACCCTTTGTTCAGTTATCCTGAAGTTACAGAGTGGCGAATCCGCCTGGCTCTGGCTGACCAAAACTGGGGCAAGGTCACCTCGTTAATTGCCAGGCTTCCTGATAATTATTTGGATAAAAGTCGCTGGCGTTATTGGCAGGGTGTAGCGGCGCTCAATATCGCAAACAATAAAAGCACAGAGGGAAGGCAAAAGGTCATTATAAATACCTCTGACTTTTCAGATTTAAGCCAGGAGCGGGGGTTTTATGGTTTTCTGGTTGCGGATATTAACAACGCGCCGTTTCAACTTAATCAAAGCAAAGTGTCAATGGAGTCCGAGCCTTTACAGCAACTCATATCAGAGTTTGACGCCTTACAACGAATCAGGGAGTGGCTTTACCACGGCCGTTACTACCAGGCCCAGTCTGAACTTAATCAGTTAAAACCCGCCCTGAACCCCGAGCAGAGAAAAGGGGTTGCTTACCTTGCCCATCAATGGGACTGGCACCACCAGGCCATCATGACCGCTGCCCGTGAAGCCTTGTGGAACGAACTGGATCTACGCTTTCCCACACCTCAGGCCGATCTCTTCCGTCAATTTTCCCGGCAGCGGGAACTGGACTCATCCTGGTTGGTAGCCATTGCCCGCCAGGAAAGCGCCTTTAACCCAACGGCCCGTTCCCATGCCGGGGCCAGGGGACTGATGCAGCTCATGCCAGGCACTGCAAGGCAGACTGCCCGCCACAATAAAATCACCTATAAAAAAGCCAGTGACCTCTATCAACCCAGAATCAATATTGCCCTTGGTGCCGCGCACCTGGCAGAGCTTATCGATAGATTTGAAAATAATCGGGTTTTTGCCACGGCAGCTTACAATGCGGGTTCCAGAAGAGTCAGTGGCTGGCTAAAACAGAGAGGGCATCTGCCGCTGGATATCTGGATTGAAACCATCCCCTATGATGAAACCCGACAGTATGTGCAAAATGTACTGGCTTTCCGTGTTATTTATAAAACCCTGAAGGACGTACCTGTACGCATGCTATCCACAAAAGAAGCCGCAATGCTAACCCTGAGCAGCCTTAACAGAGACTCCTTGTCACTGTCATCTGAACCATTGATCCAGTAGTGCCAGGAATGCCACAGACATTCAGGCGGTGGTTCCGCTTATGTTCTGATAAACTGAGCTATTACCGTATGATTTTAACACCCTGCCTGAACTTCCCCCGTTGCAGGGTGTCATATTGAAACCTGCTGAAGGAGTCGCATTCAATGGGCAGTCGTCATCAAACCCACGCTGTAAAAGTCGGGCATGTCACCATCGGTGGAAAAGCACCTGTGGTTGTCCAGTCAATGACGGATACCGATACTGCCGATGTGAACAGAACTGTCCAGCAGATCAGGTTATTGGCTGATGCCGGTTCAGAAATTGTCAGGGTAACTGTCAACTCTGAAGAAGCCGCTGCGGCCATCCCTTCAATCTATGAAAAACTGGCCAAGCAAAACTGTAATGTCCCTATTGTTGGGGATTTTCACTATAACGGCCATACCCTGCTGACAAAGTACACAGGGTGTGCTGAACTGCTGCATAAATACCGCATTAACCCTGGTAACGTAGGCTTCGGTAATAAAAAAGATGAGCGCTTCAACATGATGATTGATACCGCCATCAAATATGACAAGCCTATACGCATCGGTGTTAACTGGGGCAGCCTGGATAAGGCACTCTCCACCCGCCTGATGGATGAAAATGCCCAGTCAGACAATCCGAAAAGTGCTCAGGAAATTCTCCATGAGGCCCTGGTTATCTCAGCACTCACCAGCGCTGATGCTGCCGTTCAGCGAGGCCTGGGAGAGGATAAAATTATTATCTCCTGCAAAGTTTCCAGGGTTCAGGATCTGGTCAGTGTTTATCAGATGCTGGCTGAACGTTCTCACTATGCTCTCCACCTCGGTCTCACAGAAGCAGGCATGGGCAGCAAAGGCATTGTCTCTTCCAGTATTGCCATGGGTGTACTTTTACAGCAGGGAATCGGAAATACAATCCGAACTTCACTGACTCCTGAGCCCAATGCCTCCCGCGATAAAGAAGTGATTGTTTCACAACAGATTCTTCAGGCGCTTGAAGTCCGCAGTTTTTCCCCCGAAGTCACTGCCTGCCCCGGATGTGGCCGGACAACCAGCAATTTCTTCAGGGTTCTGACCGATGAAGTGGATAACTTCCTTCGCCGCAAGATGGTGTCCTGGCGGTCAGAATACGTTGGTGTGGAAAATATGAAGGTCGCTGTTATGGGCTGTGTGGTTAACGGCCCCGGTGAAAGCAAGCACGCCAATATTGGTATCAGCCTGCCCGGAACCGGCGAAGCGCCTTCAGCGCCTGTCTTTGTTGATGGTGAGAAAGTCACTACGCTTAAAGGTGAAAACATCTCTGAACAGTACAAGCAGATGATTGAGGACTATGTTCATAAAACATATTCGCCCCGGGATCAGTTGATTGCCAGTCGTTAACCTAAATTATGGTGCGAGTACTAATTGGGCAGCGGGGAGCATTTGTGAGCTTTTCCGCTGCCTGTGTATCAAGACCTGAGTTCGACATAACGGTTAAGCAACCAACTCAACCAGCCCCGTATGCTGAATGCTCAGAGAAGGCTTCTTTTTTTGAAACGTATAGGCTATAAGCCCTGCCAGCAAGTTCACCATAAAATTGAACTTTGAGCGGTGGCGGGTGTGCTCTATCTGAGAGATATTTTTCAACTGATCGTTGACCGTCTCAATGATTGCACGCCCTCTCAGCAGTACTTTATCAAAAGCAGGCAGGTTCTGAGGTTTCATGTTTTTCCTGCGCGTCGTAATCAGGTCAACATCGTATTTTTCTTTTAAAAGCTGGGCTTTGGCCTTGGATATATAGCCTTTGTCGCCGAACAGCTTACCAAACAAGTGGCAGCACATATCTTCAAGAACAGCACGATCATCGGTATTACCTGATGTACACTTAACCGCCAGCAACTCACCGGTATCATTGATAATCAGGTGAAGCTTAAAGCCGTAATACCAGTGTGTAGAAGACTTACCCCAGCCTGCTTCATCTTTAAACACTTTATGGCGCAGAGCCCGACTTTTTTCACAGACAGCGATGCCGGTTGAATCTATATAAGAAATGCCAGACACCTTGCCATATCGTGTCTGCAAGAAAGCTGAGAGTACCATAAGCGCTTGTGGCATCAGCTCAACAAACCGATTGTAGCTGACTAGCCCGTGAAAGTGCTTATGCCAGTATTTACAGACATGATTAATATAGAAGTGCTTCAGACAACGATAGCCTTTAGCATGAAATAGGATGACGATCGTTGCCACTTCGCTGATTGATAGAGACTGTTTACGAATGCGCTTGCGGCCACAATGCTCGATCAGATACTGGTTTAGCTTTGGTTCAAATTGCTTGCAAAAATCGTCTACCCTGCAAAATACCTTGGTCAGCACAGCACTACTCCACCCCTAATCAGCGTGGTAGCTATGCTATATAAAATCAGTTCCTTATGTCGAACTCAGGTCGGCATAGAAACCTGCACTGGAAAAAAATAATAAACACATGCTGGCTCGGAAGGAGTTCACCTGAAACGGAGAAAGCCGCACCAGTGCCTGTTCACCACGTTGGTGTGAATATTTGCTAAATATCCACAACAATAAGACGCCTAAAAAAACGCAGGCACCTATTATTAATCCAAAATGTCCACTGGGCTTATTTAGGTCAGATAGCGAAGATAAGCTGAACATTAATAAAAGTAATGCGGGAGCAAGCATCATAAACCCGCGAAGATCGAAGTGTATGGGAGAACGACTATCGTCGTCAGGTAGTTTAATTCGAGCTAGCGCAATGGCTATCATTCCTATTGGCACATTAATGTAGAAAATCCAACGCCAATCACCGATATGTAATAAGTAGCCAGCGAGTACAGGGCCTGCTATTGGTGCCAGTACTGTTGGTACAGCCATGGTGGCCATAGCTGTTTTAAGCATTGGCTTGCCAACTGCCAGTACCAGAACAGTTTGCATGCCTGCCATAATAATTCCGGCACCAACGCCTTGAAGTGCTCTACTGAAAAGGAGTATCTCTACATTGGGTGATATTGCTGCAAATAAAGAACTCACTGTAAACAGACATAAACCCGTAAACCAAAGTCGTTTGGCACCTATCTGGCGGGTTGCCCACGCACAGGTGGTTACCGTCATCGTTGCGGTGACGGTATACAGAACCGAGACCCACTGTAGCCTGGCAATGGTGACGTTAAAGCTCTGGGCAAGATCAGGAATAGCAATACCCAGGATGGTCACATCTACCAGAGGCAGGCATGCACCGAAAATCAGACTGATTATCACCCAGCGTTGTTGGTGGCTAAATGAGCTTGGGCTATCCATGTGCTTTCACCTCAGCCAGCCGCTTGGAGCATGGTTGCTCTTTTTGTTGATCATATGAAACTGAAGAAGGAACAAAATTACACGTGTGGGCATGTTTTTTTGGGGAGGAGGAGATCATAGAGGGTTGGTGCATTCCTGACTTTTTAATACATCGCTGGCTGGTAAACAGCTGTTACATCGAGCAAATTATTAGAGATGTTTTGCTCTATGATGCTGTGGGAGTATTTATACAAAATTTTTTAACGTATGAATTTTATAAAGATGTCAAAAAGTATTGAGAAGCCATCAATGGGTAATAAAGCAATACAAGAACTCATGGTAACTCTGCCGCTGGATTCTCGTTTCCCTGTCAATGGGATTATCAAAGAAGTGGCGGCACGCACAGAAACCTCGTTACATCAGCATGACTGGAACCAGCTAGTGTTCTCAGATACAGGTGTTGTTCAAGTCACTACACCCAATGGGATGTACTGGGTTCCCCCACAGAATGCTGTTTGGATTCCTTCCTGCCATACGCATTCAGCCGTTTTGCTTGAACGGGCAAAGTTATTTTCAGTTTACTTCTTACCTACTCCTGCGTTGTTGGACACTGTTGAGTGGCATCAATGTCAGTGTTTTGAAGTCTCTGCGCTACTGGGAGAGTTGCTAAAAAAAATGGCGACAACTGCACTTGAAGCAATACCTGAAAGCATTTATCAGGCGCTATGCCAGTTGATCTACGCTGAAATAGAACAAAGTGAGCTTATTTCCATGGCAGTGCCTATGCCTAGTGACAAAAGGCTTCTGCATTTGTGTCAATTATTCTTGAGGACACCCCGGCAATCCGTGAAATTGTATGACTTAGCCGCTGTTGTCGGTGCCAGTGAAAGCACAATTAGGCGCTTGTTTAAAGCTGAGTTGAACATGACCTTCAGTCAATGGCGACAGCAGGCATTGCTAGCCTGCGCGATCACATTGTCCGCAAATAAAATGCCTATCGGTAGAATAGCGCTAGAGCTGGGCTATTCCAGCCACAGTGCTTTCACTGCGATGGTTACCTCGGTGGCCGGCAGGTCTCCGAAGCTGTTTTTTGATCAGTAAGAATTGGCATTAAAGTATCAGAAGGAAAGAAGCGGCATTTTTAGTGAGGACATCCAACAACAATCACTGCTTCTCGCTCCCAGCATCCTCACCAGGAATACCTACGGATGTTTCCATTAGCACTGTGTTTGTATCTGTATTATCAGACAGAAACCTGGGAGTGAAAAGCAGTATTGGATTACTCTAATGTTGCAGGGCCATTCTGCTTTTCTTGTTCGGACAATACAAACTACAAACTACAAAAGCCAATAAGCTTAATGACAATGCAGGTACAATGGCATGTACACCCGCTAAATCAGGCTTTGTTATTGTGAGAACGATATAGCTTCCACCACCTGCCAACATTGAGGCAAGAGCCCCTGTTGCTGATGCCTTTTTCCAGTAAAGACCCAGAACCAGTGGCCACAAAAACACAGCCTGCATCCCCCCAAATGCTATCAGGTGAAGCCAGATAATCATCTCCGGTGGATTAATCGCAGCAATAAAGAGGAGCATGACCAGAATACCAGTAACCCAGAGGGATAAACGAGGCAAACGGCTGGTTATATTTCTCTGGTCAGTTTTGCTGGCGATCATATAATTCAGGTAGAGGTCTTTAAGCAAGGTAGCTGATGCCTGAATCAATTGAGAATCTATGGTAGACATAATCGCAGCCATAGGGCCAGCCAAAAAGATCCCTGCAACAGCAGGAGGAAGGACTGTTGTCATTAATACCGGAATAATCTGGTCCGGAGTATCTATCTCTGGTACTAGCACTCGACCAAGAGCGCCCGCAAGATGCATGCCCAGAGTTAAAAATGCCACCACAGCTGTCCCAATCACCATGCCCCGATGCAGTGCCTGGGTGGATCTATACGACATACAGCGAACGGCCACATGGGGCAATCCAATTACGCCAAAACATACAAGAATCCAAAAGCTTAGAATGAAGGGCTGAGAAAGAAAGTGATCAGCTCCATGTGGTGTTATCAGGGCAGGGTCTATCTGGTAGAGAGCTCTTACCATTTCACCCAGACCACCACCGGCATAAATAGTCGCTCCCAGTAGTGTAATGGTACCAATGACCATCATAATACCTTGCAATGCATCCGTCATAACGACGGCTCTGAACCCACCAATGGTCGTGTATACACCCACAGTAATTCCGAACAGTAGCAGACTCTGTGTATAGCTGAGTCCGGTTACAGCTTCAATTAAGCGAGCCCCTCCGACAAACTGCACCACCATTGTGCCAAAAAAAGCCAATAACAATGCCATGGATGCCAGAATCACTACTGTTCGACTCTTGTAGCGCGCATAAAGCATATCGTTGAGAGTAAGGGCATTATGACGTCTCGCTTCTATGGCAAACTTCTTGCCCAGTACCCCCAATGTCAGCCATGCAACAGGGAGTTGAATCATAGCCAGTAATACCCATCCCAACCCTATTTTGTAGGCGGCACCTGGTCCACCAATAAAGGAGCTGGCACTGGCATAAGTAGCAGCAAGCGTCATGGCAAGCACAAACCCACCCAGGCTGCGGTTACCGATCAGGTACTCACTGAGCCCACTTTGCTTACTTCCTTTATAACGGGAAATAATTGCTAGCCCAAAAACCGCCAGCAAATAGAGTATCAGTGGTATTAATAATTCATAATTCATCAGCATTACCTTGATGTGCTGGATCAACATCAAGCGGCATATCTATAAAAATGTATCGCACCATTAGGCCACAGAGCACAGTAAACAGAACAGGAGCAACAATGCAGGAAACAAAAAACCATAAAGGCATGCCAAAAATAAGAAAAAACGATTCAAGATTATTGGTATCAGGCGCAAGTCCGTAGGCTGACAAGTACCACCATAGAAAGTAAGCCAGCGTCAGACCAATGGCCCAGCAAGCTTCCCGATGCGCCTGGGAGTACCGTGAATAGAGTGTCTTCATAGAAAAGCTTCAGTCAATTCGAACACTATTGTCTGACTGTGTATCATTACGCTTGAAAAAACTGGGCATTTTCGCAGAGCTTGTGAAAAAAAACAAGTTATTGGCGGTGGGCAGTGTGAATTATTAGTTCGGGTAATACCAGCCGCTTTCGTCATTATAAATTATTTTTTCCCCTCTTATTCTAAACAACCTCTTTAAAAGCAGGCATTAATGCCTAAGCTACTCAGCTTTGCTTGAGAATGATTACGTAAGGCTTTCCATTTTCTGTATATAAAGTCATATATTCATCGCCAGCATTATAGCTATAACATGTACAGCCATTATGTATTTTATTTCGAGGCATAAGTGAGTACAACGAAGAATCAAAGTCTTTGAAAAACCAACGCTCCAAATTATTTTCCGAAAGGACAATTCTTCCATTGGCATCTTTTTTCGAACTATCTAGATCTACCACCCAGGCACTTAAATATCTTCTACTTTCTCCTGTTTTTCGTTCTGATTGATCGGTAAACCAGCCAAACTCATTTCTCAGAACGTATACACTTTCCTTAATCTTGTATACTTCATAAGCGCCCAGTGCTTTTTTAGTTCCAGATACAGCATGATACCCATCAATAATAGGTGCTAGAGGAGCTAATGTTAACATAACTAGCGATGTCCCAGCTCCACTGATATCCTGAGTAGAGCAAGCACTCAACAAAAAAATTATCATAAATGATGATAGTTTATATTTCATATTAAATTTTTATCTCGTTCCCGGCGTCCCCGCTGGGAATGCCTACGGATACATCCTTCAGCACAGCATTTGCGTCGAGGGGAGGTCTGCATTCCCAGGCGGGAGCCTGGGAACGAGGGGGTGCCGGAGATTGAGTGGTTTTTTCCAGCCCATAGCAAAAACCCTGACAGCGTATGCTATCAGGGTTTTCTAATAAGTGCCTGGCGATGACCTACTCTCACATGGGGAAACCCCACACTACCATCGGCGATATGTCGTTTCACTGCTGAGTTCGGGATGGGATCAGGTGGTTCCAACATTCTATGGTCGCCAGGCGAAACTTTTGCACATGGATGTGCTTATGCCGTTTTGCCAGGGATGGCAAAAAACGGTAGCGTATCCACACGCTCGGAATCCATTTTATTTAAGCTGTCTTCTATTCTTGCCTTACACTCTACTTTCTAGCGTATGGTTACGACCTCCAGGGATGGAGGAAGTACTAAGAACGTCTGGAACGTTCGCAGTAAATCGCTTTGGCGTTATATGGTCAAGCCGCACGAGTCATTAGTACTGGTTAGCTCAACGCCTCACAACGCTTACACACCCAGCCTATCAACGTCATAGTCTTTAACGGCTCTTCAGGACTCTCTAGGAGTCAGGGAAGTCTCATCTTGAAGGGGGCTTCCCGCTTAGATGCTTTCAGCGGTTATCCCGTCCGAACATAGCTACCGGGCAATGCGTCTGGCGACACAACCCGAACACCAGTGGTTCGTCCACTCCGGTCCTCTCGTACTAGGAGCAGCTCTCCTCAAACTTCCAACGTCCACGGCAGATAGGGACCGAACTGTCTCACGACGTTCTAAACCCAGCTCGCGTACCACTTTAAATGGCGAACAGCCATACCCTTGGGACCGGCTTCAGCCCCAGGATGTGATGAGCCGACATCGAGGTGCCAAACACCGCCGTCGATGTGAACTCTTGGGCGGTATCAGCCTGTTATCCCCGGAGTACCTTTTATCCGTTGAGCGATGGCCCTTCCATTCAGAACCACCGGATCACTAAGACCTACTTTCGTACCTGCTCGAGATGTACCTCTCGCAGTCAAGCGCGCTTGTGCCTTTACACTAACCGTACGATGTCCGACCGTACTTAGCGCACCTTCGTGCTCCTCCGTTACTCTTTGGGAGGAGACCGCCCCAGTCAAACTACCCACCACACAATGTCCCCGATCCCGATTAGGGACCTGGGTTAGAACCTCAATATTGCCAGGGTGGTATTTCAAGGTTGGCTCCACGCAGACTGGCGTCCACGCTTCAAAGCCTCCCACCTATCCTACACAAGCAACATCAAGATCCACTGTGAAGCTATAGTAAAGGTTCACGGGGTCTTTCCGTCTAGCCGCGGATACACTGCATCTTAACAGCGATTTCAATTTCACTGAGTCTCGGGTGGAGACAGCTTGGCCATCGTTACGCCATTCGTGCAGGTCGGAACTTACCCGACAAGGAATTTCGCTACCTTAGGACCGTTATAGTTACGGCCGCCGTTTACCGGGGCTTCGATCAAGAGCTTCCCTCACCACCAAATTGCTCTCGCACACGTTGCATTAACATCTGACGCATTTTTTTGTTGCGCTTTAGTTTAGCTTCGCGAGCTCTCGCAAACTCTTTGACTTGATATGCTTCATAGTAAGCAATGCGCCATATTCTACCCTTGGTAGAAGCATTCATACCCGAATTATGTTGATCTAATCTTTTTCGAAGATCAGAGCTATAACCCAGATAAAAATCTGTCTCATCGTTTACGTTTTGAATCACATATATGTAGTACATAAGAGCAATTTGGTGGTGAGGTAACCCCATCAATTAACCTTCCGGCACCGGGCAGGCGTCACACCGTATACGTCCACTTTCGTGTTTGCACAGTGCTGTGTTTTTAATAAACAGTCGCAGCCAACTGGTCTCTGCGACCCCCACTAGCTTACGGAGCAAGTCCGATCACCGGCGGGGGCGTACCTTCTCCCGAAGTTACGGTACCATTTTGCCTAGTTCCTTCACCCGAGTTCTCTCAAGCGCCTTGGTATTCTCTACCTGACCACCTGTGTCGGTTTGGGGTACGGTCCCTGTTGACCTGAAGCTTAGAAGTTTTTCCTGGAAGCCTGGCATCGACCACTTCCCGATCTTAAAGATCGGTCGTCATCGGTTCTCGGCCTTGAGGGTCCGGATTTGCCTGAACCCTCGGCCTACGACCTTAAACATGGACAACCATCGCCATGCTGGCCTAGCCTTCTCCGTCACTCCATCGCAGTCAACAGCGGTACGGGAATATTAACCCGTTTCCCATCGATTACGTCTTTCGACCTCACCTTAGGGGCCGACTCACCCTGCGCCGATTAGCGTTGCGCAGGAACCCTTGGTCTTCCGGCGAGGGGGCCTCTCACCCCCTTTATCGTTACTCATGTCAGCATTCGCACTCCTGATACCTCCAGCCTGCCTCCCGGCTTGACCTTCAACGGCTTACAGGACGCTCCTCTACCGCTCAACACCTAAGTGCTGAACCCGTAGCTTCGGTGAATAGTTTGAGCCCCGTTACATCTTCCGCGCGAGCCGACTCGACCAGTGAGCTATTACGCTTTCTTTAAAGGGTGGCTGCTTCTAAGCCAACCTCCTGGCTGTCTGGGCCTTCTCACATCGTTTCCCACTTAACTATTACTTGGGGACCTTAGCTGACGGTCTGGGTTGTTTCCCTTTCCACGACGGACGTTAGCACCCGCCGTGTGTCTCCCGTGATTGCACTCATCGGTATTCGGAGTTTGCATGGGGTTGGTAAGTCGGGATGACCCCCTAGCCCAAACAGTGCTCTACCCCCGATGGTGAGACACGAGGCGCTACCTAAATAGCTTTCGAGGAGAACCAGCTATCTCCGGGCTTGATTAGCCTTTCACTCCTAGCCACAAGTCATCCCCCGGCTTTTCAACGACGGTGGGTTCGGTCCTCCAATCAGTGTTACCTGATCTTCAACCTGCTCATGGCTAGATCGCCCGGTTTCGGGTCTACACCCTGCGACTATGGCGCCCTATTAAGACTCGGTTTCCCTACGGCTACCCTATGCGGTTAACCTTGCCACAGAATGTAAGTCGCTGACCCATTATACAAAAGGTACGCAGTCACCCCGCTACTAAATTGCTCTAGCAGAACTGAGATTTTATACGCTCCATGAGGTAACGCTTTACACGACCATCATGCTTTAGCATACGTTCTCTTTCTCTAGCTACAGATTCACTCATATAGGCTTCGTAATATACCAGCTCCCACTCCTTACCTTTGGTAGAAGTGTTTCTTCCAGAGTTATGTTCTTGAAACCTACGTCTCAGGTCTGATGTATAACCTGTGTAGAAATCATCATGATCATGAACACATCGAAAAATATAAACGTAATACATTACAGCTCCCTTAGAGCAATTTAGTAGCGGGGCTCCCACTGCTTGTACGTACACGGTTTCAGGGTCTATTTCACTCCCC
>NZ_CP092489.1:1025000-1030000 GCF_025643335.1 Endozoicomonas sp. Mp262
AGCCAAACTGCTCAATCTTACAATTAAACGTCACATTTATTTAACTGTCTGTGAAGACAGTCGAATTAACGAGTATGTTCACTTGCTTGATCAGCATTTTAAATCATTTTCAGCGCTCTCTATTGAGAACAACTGATTGACTGAATGCCATCACACAAGCGCCCACACGAATTATCTGATACTTTGTTAAAGAACTCGATTCAATCAAGGGGTTGAACCGGCTGATTTAGCAGTGAATGCCGATCAGCAAGGCCGCCTATCTTACTGCGACCGCTGTCGTTGTCAAGCGTTCTTTTTCAGAAGCTTTCGTTTGAAAGTCAAAAGAAGCTGTTCAACTCGCTAACCTTGCTTGGTCAGCGGAGGCGCATTTTACCGATTCAGCCATTTCTGTCAACCACTGTTTGGACGCTGGTGAGAAAGTACTGAAGGCGTGCTGCCTGAATGAGATGCGCATTATAGGGCAGTTGACGGATAGCACAACCCGCGGCTTTTACTGTAAGCGATTAATTAACCCCACCTTGATTTAAGAAGAGTTTTGATTCCATGGCAGCAGTTGCTCAATATCCGCCAGTGTTTTTGCTGCGGGTAGCTGGGTAAACACCTCCTTTAAATAGGCATATGACTCCAAGCCACAGGCTTTCGCTGTCTCTACCAGACTGTACAGATTAGCGCTGGCATTAGCGCCTGCCTGACTGGTGCTAAACAGCCATGCTTTACGCCCGATGACAAAGGGGCGAATGGCGTTTTCTGCCAGATTATTGTCCATGCGTAGATAACCCTCATCGCAGTAGCGAATCAGTTTATCCCACTGGTTATTGAGGTAATTAAGCGCCTTACCCAACAGTGTTTTAGGGGGCGTTTGTGGTAGCGATTTATCTAACCATTGTCGTAGCTGACTGAGAATGTCCCGGCTTTTCTGTTGCCGGATCATTTTCTTTTCTTCACAGGAACAGTCTTTTATTTCCCGTTCAATACGGTAAAGCTTCTGGATATAGGCCATTCCCATATAAGCCTTTCCAGTTTTTACCCCTTTTTTCAGGCCTTTTACCGCTTCATTGAATTTTCTCCGGGCATGGGCCCAGCAGCCCTGGCTGATAATGCCTTCCTGTCGGCCTATGGCAGCATAGCCCTCATAGCCATCCGTTTGCAGATACCCCTTAAAGCCTTCCAGCAACCTGACAGGAACGGACCCACTCCGACTGGGATCATAATCAAATAGAATGACTCTGTGATCTGGAACAGGCTCTGCCACCTGTACCCACATGTACGACAGGCTCTGTGCTTTCTTCCCTGACTCCCTCAGCACCTTGACATGGGTTTCGTCACAATGGATCAGCGGAGATTCAAGTAAATGATCTCGCATCAGGTTGACCAGGGGCTGTACCAGTTCACCGCAACGCACCATCCACTGGGCTGTGGTTGCCCTGGCCACTTCAACCCCGAGCCGGTTCAGCACAAACTGTTCTTGGCGGTACAGGGGCAAGCCGTCCACATATTTTCCGGTGGCAATGTAGGCCAGCAAGCCCGGTGTAGCGATACTACCCGGTATGGGCTGGGGAGGCATGGGTGCGGTCTGGATGGAGCCTTCACAATGGCGACAGGCATACTTTGGGCGCACGTTCTGAATAACCTGAACCTTGGCGGGAATGATATCCAGTTGCTCGCTGACTTCCTCGCCGATCCTGTGCAGGTCATGGCTACCGCAACAGGAGCAGACCTTTTCCTGTTCAGGGAGGTCATGTTCCCGACGAACCCTGGGCAGGGCTTCAGGTAATGGCTTGCGCCCCGGCTTCTTGCGCTGATGGGCAGGGACTGTGATTTCTGCCTCTGCTTTTGCCACTGCATCAGGATTGTCAGGCTGGTCCTGCTCGGCCTCATTGAACAGGCCGAACTGATTGGCTGGTGCTTTTTCGCTAGACGCGCCAAAGCGCTGCCGGATCAGTTGCCGGATATGTTCCTCAAGAGTGGAAAGCCTGCCTTGCAGCTGGGCAATGTAGGCTTTGAGGATAGTGGGGTCATCAGGAAGATGTGCAAGGGTGTCGTTCATCCCTGAAGGATACCCTAAGGCAGGAAGACAATTCCCTGCATCAGATCATTGACGTGTAGGTCAGCGCAGGATGAGGTTGAGGAGGACGAATGTCATAGCCATCCAGCAGTCGGTTGAGAAGATCACCATCAATATGGGAGGGCATGCTATCCCAGTGCCATTGGAACCGGAATTTCTCCAGTCGCTTATACCAGAGGACAAAGCCATTGCGCTCCCAGTAAAGCAGCTTCACCTTGTCTCTTCCCCGGTTGCAAAACACAAACAGCTTGCGGTCAAAGGGGGACAGAGCCATCTCCTGTTCCACCAGAGTGGCCAGGCCATTGATAGACTTACGCATATCCACGGGCTCACTATAAAGGAATACGTCAGTATCAGCCGCTGGACGAATCATAGGCACTGCAACGCCTGAACCAGCCCAGGCACTTGCTCGACGGATACCTCCAGCTTGATACCAGAGGGCAGGTGCATGACAACCGGAGACTGAGAAACAAGGTCAGGCTTTGACATCCCAGCAACAGGAATCAGTTTTGGCTGTGCAGGCCTGGTCATCAACTTTTTCTTCCAATAACTGAACTGATGGGGAGACAGTCCCCTCTGGCGACACCAGGGAGTTTGCCTTATGCCAGATTGTTGCCAGTCCTTAAGGTGCTGCTGCCAAAGCTGTCTGAGTTTGGCGGCTTCATCTGTTTTCATAGTAGGGTTTCCTAAAAAATAGAAAACCTAACTTTTTTGATTTGGAGTTTTAAGGTGGGTTTAAATTGGCGCTTACCTTTTACTTACGCAACATAATTAGATTAACCATGCGCCGGGAATGCCTACGGATGTTTTCTCGTTCCCAGCGTCCTGAGGATGTCGTGAAACTTGGTTCAACGTGAAAAACCGGGAGCTGTCTTTCTTTTCACCACAGAGGCACAGAGGACACAGAGTTTTTATACTCTTAAAGCAGTAAACCTTTGTGCTCTCTGTGCCTCTGTGGTGAATCAAAACATCTTTTGCGACAACCTCGGGAGCCTGGGAACGAGTGGCTTCGTTCTTTTTTGCACATAGCAAAAACCCTGACAGCGTATGCTATCAGGGTTTTCTAATAAGTGCCTGGCGATGACCTACTCTCACATGGGGAAACCCCACACTACCATCGGCGATATGTCGTTTCACTGCTGAGTTCGGGATGGGATCAGGTGGTTCCAACATTCTATGGTCGCCAGGCGAAACTTTTGCACATGGACGTGCTTATGCCGTTTTGCCAGGGATGGCAAAAAACGGTAGCGTATCCACACGCTCGGAATCCATTTTATTTAAGCTTTCAATTCTTGCAATACACTCTCTTGGTATAGCTAAATCGCTTTGGCGTTATATGGTCAAGCCGCACGAGTCATTAGTACTGGTTAGCTCAACGCCTCACAACGCTTACACACCCAGCCTATCAACGTCATAGTCTTTAACGGCTCTTCAGGACTCTCTAGGAGTCAGGGAAGTCTCATCTTGAAGGGGGCTTCCCGCTTAGATGCTTTCAGCGGTTATCCCGTCCGAACATAGCTACCGGGCAATGCGTCTGGCGACACAACCCGAACACCAGTGGTTCGTCCACTCCGGTCCTCTCGTACTAGGAGCAGCTCTCCTCAAACTTCCAACGTCCACGGCAGATAGGGACCGAACTGTCTCACGACGTTCTAAACCCAGCTCGCGTACCACTTTAAATGGCGAACAGCCATACCCTTGGGACCGGCTTCAGCCCCAGGATGTGATGAGCCGACATCGAGGTGCCAAACACCGCCGTCGATGTGAACTCTTGGGCGGTATCAGCCTGTTATCCCCGGAGTACCTTTTATCCGTTGAGCGATGGCCCTTCCATTCAGAACCACCGGATCACTAAGACCTACTTTCGTACCTGCTCGAGATGTACCTCTCGCAGTCAAGCGCGCTTGTGCCTTTACACTAACCGTACGATGTCCGACCGTACTTAGCGCACCTTCGTGCTCCTCCGTTACTCTTTGGGAGGAGACCGCCCCAGTCAAACTACCCACCACACAATGTCCCCGATCCCGATTAGGGACCTGGGTTAGAACCTCAATATTGCCAGGGTGGTATTTCAAGGTTGGCTCCACGCAGACTGGCGTCCACGCTTCAAAGCCTCCCACCTATCCTACACAAGCAACATCAAGATCCACTGTGAAGCTATAGTAAAGGTTCACGGGGTCTTTCCGTCTAGCCGCGGATACACTGCATCTTAACAGCGATTTCAATTTCACTGAGTCTCGGGTGGAGACAGCTTGGCCATCGTTACGCCATTCGTGCAGGTCGGAACTTACCCGACAAGGAATTTCGCTACCTTAGGACCGTTATAGTTACGGCCGCCGTTTACCGGGGCTTCGATCAAGAGCTTCCCTCACCACCAAATTGCTCTCGCACACGTTGCATTAACATCTGACGCATTTTTTTGTTGCGCTTTAGTTTAGCTTCGCGAGCTCTCGCAAACTCTTTGACTTGATATGCTTCATAGTAAGCAATGCGCCATATTCTACCCTTGGTAGAAGCATTCATACCCGAATTATGTTGATCTAATCTTTTTCGAAGATCAGAGCTATAACCCAGATAAAAATCTGTCTCATCGTTTACGTTTTGAATCACATATATGTAGTACATAAGAGCAATTTGGTGGTGAGGTAACCCCATCAATTAACCTTCCGGCACCGGGCAGGCGTCACACCGTATACGTCCACTTTCGTGTTTGCACAGTGCTGTGTTTTTAATAAACAGTCGCAGCCAACTGGTCTCTGCGACCCCCACTAGCTTACGGAGCAAGTCCGATCACCGGCGGGGGCGTACCTTCTCCCGAAGTTACGGTACCATTTTGCCTAGTTCCTTCACCCGAGTTCTCTCAAGCGCCTTGGTATTCTCTACCTGACCACCTGTGTCGGTTTGGGGTACGGTCCCTGTTGACCTGAAGCTTAGA
>NZ_CP092489.1:1035000-1037500 GCF_025643335.1 Endozoicomonas sp. Mp262
TAGCTCAACGCCTCACAACGCTTACACACCCAGCCTATCAACGTCATAGTCTTTAACGGCTCTTCAGGACTCTCTAGGAGTCAGGGAAGTCTCATCTTGAAGGGGGCTTCCCGCTTAGATGCTTTCAGCGGTTATCCCGTCCGAACATAGCTACCGGGCAATGCGTCTGGCGACACAACCCGAACACCAGTGGTTCGTCCACTCCGGTCCTCTCGTACTAGGAGCAGCTCTCCTCAAACTTCCAACGTCCACGGCAGATAGGGACCGAACTGTCTCACGACGTTCTAAACCCAGCTCGCGTACCACTTTAAATGGCGAACAGCCATACCCTTGGGACCGGCTTCAGCCCCAGGATGTGATGAGCCGACATCGAGGTGCCAAACACCGCCGTCGATGTGAACTCTTGGGCGGTATCAGCCTGTTATCCCCGGAGTACCTTTTATCCGTTGAGCGATGGCCCTTCCATTCAGAACCACCGGATCACTAAGACCTACTTTCGTACCTGCTCGAGATGTACCTCTCGCAGTCAAGCGCGCTTGTGCCTTTACACTAACCGTACGATGTCCGACCGTACTTAGCGCACCTTCGTGCTCCTCCGTTACTCTTTGGGAGGAGACCGCCCCAGTCAAACTACCCACCACACAATGTCCCCGATCCCGATTAGGGACCTGGGTTAGAACCTCAATATTGCCAGGGTGGTATTTCAAGGTTGGCTCCACGCAGACTGGCGTCCACGCTTCAAAGCCTCCCACCTATCCTACACAAGCAACATCAAGATCCACTGTGAAGCTATAGTAAAGGTTCACGGGGTCTTTCCGTCTAGCCGCGGATACACTGCATCTTAACAGCGATTTCAATTTCACTGAGTCTCGGGTGGAGACAGCTTGGCCATCGTTACGCCATTCGTGCAGGTCGGAACTTACCCGACAAGGAATTTCGCTACCTTAGGACCGTTATAGTTACGGCCGCCGTTTACCGGGGCTTCGATCAAGAGCTTCCCTCACCACCAAATTGCTCTCGCACACGTTGCATTAACATCTGACGCATTTTTTTGTTGCGCTTTAGTTTAGCTTCGCGAGCTCTCGCAAACTCTTTGACTTGATATGCTTCATAGTAAGCAATGCGCCATATTCTACCCTTGGTAGAAGCATTCATACCCGAATTATGTTGATCTAATCTTTTTCGAAGATCAGAGCTATAACCCAGATAAAAATCTGTCTCATCGTTTACGTTTTGAATCACATATATGTAGTACATAAGAGCAATTTGGTGGTGAGGTAACCCCATCAATTAACCTTCCGGCACCGGGCAGGCGTCACACCGTATACGTCCACTTTCGTGTTTGCACAGTGCTGTGTTTTTAATAAACAGTCGCAGCCAACTGGTCTCTGCGACCCCCACTAGCTTACGGAGCAAGTCCGATCACCGGCGGGGGCGTACCTTCTCCCGAAGTTACGGTACCATTTTGCCTAGTTCCTTCACCCGAGTTCTCTCAAGCGCCTTGGTATTCTCTACCTGACCACCTGTGTCGGTTTGGGGTACGGTCCCTGTTGACCTGAAGCTTAGAAGTTTTTCCTGGAAGCCTGGCATCGACCACTTCCCGATCTTAAAGATCGGTCGTCATCGGTTCTCGGCCTTGAGGGTCCGGATTTGCCTGAACCCTCGGCCTACGACCTTAAACATGGACAACCATCGCCATGCTGGCCTAGCCTTCTCCGTCACTCCATCGCAGTCAACAGCGGT
Organism: Endozoicomonas sp. Mp262; assembly: GCF_025643335.1. Classification (NCBI taxonomy): domain Bacteria; kingdom Pseudomonadati; phylum Pseudomonadota; class Gammaproteobacteria; order Oceanospirillales; family Endozoicomonadaceae; genus Endozoicomonas; species Endozoicomonas sp. Mp262. Next base: position 1,036,744 of record NZ_CP092489.1, read on the forward strand.
ACGGGAATATTAACCCGTTTCCCATCGATTACGTCTTTCGACCTCACCTTAGGGGCCGACTCACCCTGCGCCGATTAGCGTTGCGCAGGAACCCTTGGTCTTCCGGCGAGGGGGCCTCTCACCCCCTTTATCGTTACTCATGTCAGCATTCGCACTCCTGATACCTCCAGCCTGCCTCCCGGCTTGACCTTCAACGGCTTACAGGACGCTCCTCTACCGCTCAACACCTAAGTGCTGAACCCGTAGCTTCGGTGAATAGTTTGAGCCCCGTTACATCTTCCGCGCGAGCCGACTCGACCAGTGAGCTATTACGCTTTCTTTAAAGGGTGGCTGCTTCTAAGCCAACCTCCTGGCTGTCTGGGCCTTCTCACATCGTTTCCCACTTAACTATTACTTGGGGACCTTAGCTGACGGTCTGGGTTGTTTCCCTTTCCACGACGGACGTTAGCACCCGCCGTGTGTCTCCCGTGATTGCACTCATCGGTATTCGGAGTTTGCATGGGGTTGGTAAGTCGGGATGACCCCCTAGCCCAAACAGTGCTCTACCCCCGATGGTGAGACACGAGGCGCTACCTAAATAGCTTTCGAGGAGAACCAGCTATCTCCGGGCTTGATTAGCCTTTCACTCCTAGCCACAAGTCATCCCCCGGCTTTTCAACGACGGTGGGTTCGGTCCTCCAATCAGTGTTACCTGATCTTCAACCTGCTCATGGCTAGATCGCCCGGTTTCGGGTCTACACCCTGCGACTATGGCGCC
>NZ_CP092489.1:1342500-1525000 GCF_025643335.1 Endozoicomonas sp. Mp262
ATCCTTATTCCCCTGGCAGATCTTGTGGGACTCACACGACAGGTGGTGGTTCTGGCAACGCATTGGGGAGATGGCATTACCAATATTTTATTCCCTACCTCTGGTTACTTTATGGCAATCCTGGTGATTGGTCGGGTCAGTATTGGTAAGTGGCTGAAATTTTATTTTCCTCTGTTTTTGTATGTTCTTTTTATGGCGGTTAGCGGTTTGATTATTGCTCAAGGTAGGCCGCTGCGCGGCGACTTTTGATCCCGAGCTTATTGAGAGGTTTTGTGTTTTTTTTGATGCCGAGTCAGATTGCCTGTACTTGATGCTTTGTGACCACACTCCTTGCAGATCAGGTGATCAGGGTGAGTCTGCTTCCCGGGATGCTTTCCCAGCATGTGGCTAGTCAGATGGCCTGTACTTGATGCTTTGTGACCACACTCCTTGCAGATCAGGTGATCAGGGTGAGTCTGCTTCCCGGGATGCTTTCCCAGCATGTGGCTAGTCAGATGGCCTGTATGTACTGCTTGAAAACCACACTCCTTGCAGATCAGGTGATCAGGGTGAGTCTGCTTCCCGGGATGCTTTCCCAGCATGTGGCTAGTCAGATTGCCTGTATGTGCTGCTTGAAAACCACACTCCTTGCAGATCAGGTGATCAGGGTGAGTCTGCTTCCCGGGATGCTTTCCCAGCATGTGGCTAGTCAGATTGACTGTACTTGATGCTTTGTGACCACACTCCTTGCAGATCAGGTGATCAGGGTGAGTCTGCTTCCCGGGATGCTTTCCCAGCATGTGGCTAGTCAGATTGCCTGTATGTACTGCTTGAAAACCACACTCCTTGCAGATCAGGTGATCAGGGTGAGTCTGCTTCCCGGGATGCTTTCCCAGCATGTGGCTAGTCAGATTGCCTGTATGTACTGCTTGAAAACCACACTCCTTGCAGATCAGGTGATCAGGGTGAGTCTGCTTCCCGGGATGCTTTCCCAGCATGTGGCTAGTCAGATGGCCTGTATGTACTGCTTGAAAACCACACTCCTTGCAGATCAGGTGATCAGGGTGAGTCTGCTTCCCGGGATGCTTTCCCAGCATGTGGCTAGTCAGATTGCCTGTATGTGCTGCTTGAAAACCACACTCCTTGCAGATCAGGTGATCAGGGTGAGTCTGCTTCCCGGGATGCTTTCCCAGCATGTGGCTAGTCAGATGGCCTGTATGTACTGCTTGAAAACCACACTCCTTGCAGATCAGGTGATCAGGGTGAGTCTGCTTCCCGGGATGCTTTCCCAGCATGTGGCTAGTCAGATGGCCTGTATGTACTGCTTGAAAACCACACTCCTTGCAGATCAGGTGATCAGGGTGAGTCTGCTTCCCGGGATGCTTTCCCAGCATGTGGCTAGTCAGATTGACTGTACTCGATGTTGCGTAATAACAACCTTCAACAGAACAAGGATAAGACCTTTTTTTTGTACACTTATATTTTTTTTTTGAAGGGGGAGGCTCACCATTAAAATCAGGCTCACAAATATATTCCACTCCTTTTCTTTTTATACTTTTTTTGTCTTCATTTATTAAATAGCCTGCTGTTATTCCAGTATTTGTCGTCGCTATTACACCATAAGCATTATCATCAGATTGAATATTCACTATTTGTCCTTCTTCATTTAAACCGACAATTACAGGATTTCCTTGATCAGGTGTATTTGCAATAGCTACCCCTATCGCTATTTGAGTAGCTTCAGCCTGACTGTACGGAGTAGTAAAAATACACTCATCGGTTTTATTTTCATTATCATCTACCGGTTCTGTTTTTATTTTTACACTTAAATCCATCGGCTTTGTAGGTGGTATTTCATCGACGACTTTACAGTCTATTTCTAAATTTAATGGTTTTTCTTGTTCTTGACTTGTACCCTTTATCGCAACTTTCTCACAAATAAAACTATTTCCTTGAGTGGTGCATTCTATAATTTCCTTCTGCTGATTATCTCCAGTGCCACCTTCACAGAAAACGCAGCAAAACAACAGTAAAAATAACAATGCGGGCAATTGACATCAGAATACCTACGGATATTAATTGCAAGTAAACGTAGATACTCTTCCCTCCTTAATTTTTGTACGGTTGTTTTCTTATCCGCATCCCATCAAAACTAAAACAGCTACTCCTGACCGGCCAGCTCTGGTGGAACTACTACCAGAAACACACTGGTAATTTGCGGGACGTGGTACTGGACAACATCAACCGGATACTCGCCTGCGGTCGCTTGTTCATGGGCTATGCCACATGGTTGTGCAGTAACGAACAGTGTAGTCACTCCAAAAAAATTTGCATGGGTTGCAAGTCACGTTTTTGCAATACCTGCGGAAAAAAACTCACTGACCAGTGGATTGAAAAGCAGCGAGTCTTACTGCCCGATACCGAGTGGCAACATATCACCTTCACTATGCCTTGTGAGCTTTGGGCATTTTTTTTGCTCAACCGTGAGTTGTTGAAGCCACTCAGCGCCATTGCCGCCAAGGCCATACAGACCGTTGCCAGAAAGAAAGGCATTACTCCCGGCATCTTTACCGCCCTGCATACCTTTGGCCGTGACCTGAAATGGAATGTCCATATTCACCTGTCCGTTACCCGTGGCGGCATCACTGAAGACAGTCAACACTGGAAAGCCCTGTTCTTCTCCCGTGAAGCCATCATGCCCCAGTGGCGTTACGGGATGATCAACCTGCTCAGGGAAGCCTACAAAAGCGGTACGCTAACCTTGCCGGACACATTGCAAGCCAACTGCCACAACCTGACGGACTTTAACCGTTTCCTGAATGCCCATTACCAGAAAAGCTGGATCGTTCACTTTGCCCAGGCCACCAAAACACCGAAGGCGACCATCAGTTATCTCGGGCGCTACCTGAAGCGGCCACCGCTGGCGATGTCACGACTCAAACACTACGACGGCAATACCGTGGTGTTTGAGTACCTGGATCACAAAAGCAAACGCTACCTGAACTTTACCTGTGAAGGTGAGGAGTTCCTCGACCGGCTGATCCAGCATATTCCGGAAAAGGGTTTCCAGATGATTCGTTACTATGGTTTTCTGGCAAACAGGGTACGCTCAACCTTACTACCGAAGGTCTACACCCTGCTCAACCAGCCGGAGCGTAATGCCCTGACAATCACCTATGCAGGCTTGCTGAAAAGCAGCTTTGGCCTTGACCCTCACCAATGCATTCTCTGCCAGTCAGCGATGGTGTTTGCCGGTATTACCCGAGGAAGACCGCAAAGGGAACTGCACAAATACTCACAGGCGCTCGCTCTTGCGAAGCCGATCCGTTGAGTCACGCCCTCAATCCGTCTGGAATCCGGGGTTACAGGTAAAAGCTGGAAATAATGGTAGGTTTGCAGTGTTTTTTCCTGGTTGAGCGATCACTGCATCATCAGCCTGTCTGAGAGAAAACTGAAAAGCCGGAAATTTCTGGTGATTTTTTGAGCTGATCAGTTTTACAAATTCCTATGCATTCAAGTGATAGAGCTTGGGCCGTTTTAGAGGCATTAAACAACCTTCATGAGCTGCTCACTGGCAGCTTTCCTACTCATTCTGTGCTTACTGGACAAAGAAAATGACAGCAGTAACCATCAATGCACAAAGGCTTTTAGCTGATTTACATCAACTCCGCTCTATCGGGCAGTGTGGCAAAGGAGTGGTACGACTTGCCTTCACCGAGGAGGATATGGCGGCACGCTATTGGCTGAAAGAGCGTTTTAGCGAGGCGGGCCTGAGTGCTGACATTGATGGCATCGGTAATGTGATTGGTTATTCGGGGAATTCCGGCAAGGCGCTGCTGATGGGTTCCCATTCGGATACCCAGCCCCAGGGAGGATGGCTTGATGGGGCCTATGGTGTGATCGCCGCATTGGAAGTTGCCAGAACTCTCCGGGAGAATCCCGCAACAGCCCACCTTGCGGTGGATGTTGCCTCCTGGATGGATGAAGAACATACCTATCACGGGTTCCTTGGCTGTCAGGGGTTTTTAGGGATGCTTGAGGATAAGGTGCTGGAGGAAAAAAGTTACCTGACAGGCAAAACCTTAAAGGAAGCCATTAATACCTCAGGATTAAGCGGCAGGCCTCATCGCTATCAACCTGATCGATATATTGGTTATCTTGAAGCCCATATTGAGCAGGGTCCCAGGCTTGAGCTGGCAAAAAAACAGATTGGGGTTGTCAGCGGTATTGTGGGGTGCAGAAATTTTGATGTGCATTTTTACGGGCAGATGAACCATGCCGGATCAACGCCCATGAATATGCGACGGGATGCTGCCATGACCCTGATTCACTTCGGCTATCAGCTGGATACTCTGTTCAAAGAGGCCACTGGTGAATATACCGTTTGGACCATCGGCCGGTTTGAGGCTTTTCCGGGAGCCGCCAGTGTGGTTCCTGAAAAGGCTGTTATGCGGGTACAGTTTCGGGACACCTCACAGAGTAAGCTGGAACAGTTTGAACAGATTCTCCATCAATTAAGCCACTCTATCTCTGAGCAATTTAACGTAGGTATTGAGCTTGAGCGCCAGCCCGTTACCCAGCCGATGAAAATGGATGAAGGGTTCGTTTCGAAAATGGCCGATACGGCAGAAAAATCAATGCCGGGTAACTGGATGATGTTACCCAGTGCTGCCGTTCATGATGCCTGCATGTTTGCCAAAGTTATGCCTTCCGCCATGCTATTTGTGCCCAGTATTGGCGGGATCAGTCATAGTTTTTCTGAAGATACCGACGAATCGAACCTTGTAGTCGGGTGTCAGGTATTAGCTGAAACAGCGGTTCGGTTATTAGCTGAACAATAAATAAAAGCATTCTTTATTGAAGGAAAAAAAATGAAAAATCATAAAGTCTATCGTGATGAAGATGTCAGCCTTGCTGTTCTTAAAAATAAGACAGTTGCCGTTATTGGCTATGGCAGCCAGGGGCGAGCTCAATCCCTTAACCTGAGAGACAGTGGCATTAACGTTATTGTGGGAGCGGGAGATCCTGAACGTTATCCGGATAAAGCCAAGGCCCTTGATGATGGTTTTACGGTTTACGCCATAGAGGAGGCAGTGGAAAAGGCAGATATTGTCCATATTCTATTGCAGGACCCGGCCCAGCCAAGTGTTTACTATCAACATATCCATCACAAGATGCGCCTTGGCCAGACCCTGAGTTTTGCCCATGGCTTTGCTGTGTTGTACGGAACTATCCAGCCACCGGAAAATATTGACGTCATCTTGTTTGTCCCTAATGGCCCTGGCCCCGTTGTCCGCAAAAAATTTGAGGAAGGTTCTGGCATTTATGGTGCAGTGGCTGTAGAGCAGGATGTTAGCGGAAAAGCCATGGCAACGGCCCTGGCAATAGCTAAAGGTGTGGGAAGCTGTAGGGTAGGGACCATTACCCTGGATTTCCAGAAGGAAACAGAAGGCGATAATTTTGAAGAGCAGGTGCTCTATGGAGGAACCATTGAACTGATGAGAACGGTTTATCAGACAATGGTTGATAACGGCTATCCAAAATACTTTGCTTACGCAAAAGCTGTGCGTTCTATCCGCTCCATTATTGATGATATTGATGAAGTGGGTATTGAAGAATACCTGACTTGTCGTGCCAGCAGAACCTGTGAATTTGCGGTGCGCACTGCTGGCCCAAGGGTTATAAACCACGAACAGATTCAACAGGTCTTTGAGGAAACTGAACAGGGTGAGTTCGCAAAATCCTGGCTCAATGAGTTTAATCTGGGAATGCCCACTCTCCATCGCAAAAGAAGAAGTCAGAAAACATCGGATATGGAAAACACCGGTAAGGAGTTCAGGGAGCTATTTGGTATTTCCTGATTGATACCTGTTACCTCGTTCCCAGCGTCCCGAGGGTGTCGCGAAACCCAATTCTGTAGATAAAATGTCTTTTGCGACACCCTCTCCCCGCAGGGAATGCATAAGGGTATTTCAACTTATTCAATAGCTGTATGGATATTCACGCTTTCCTCCATTGGTTTTTTTCAAAGTAAGTTGAGGCTGACAATGAAAACTGATTTTCATGCAGCAATGGATGTGCTGATTACCGGGGGAGCCCTGGTACTGGAATCCGGAACTGTGCAGGGCAATCTTGCGATCCGTAACGGTAAGATTGCCGCGATTCTGGCAGAGGGTGTTGAGTTACCTGCTCAGCGTCGTATTGATGCCAGACATTTACTGGTATTCCCCGGGGTTGTTGATCCCCATGTGCACTTCAAGGAACCGGGGCCGGGAAGGATCAGGGAGGATTTTCTCAGTGGCACCCGGCAAGCAGCAGCGGGTGGTGTAACCACCACAGTAGAGATGCCTCTGAGTCAGCCTCTGGTCACTAGTCGTGCATCTTTTATGCATAAATACGAGGTGGCAAAATCTCAGGTGGTCACGGATTACGCACTATGGGGATTGCTGCCTGCCGATGATCTTGACCGGATAGAGGAGCTGATTGATTGCGGGTGTGTTGCATTTAAAGCATTTTTATCCACCGATCCGGATGCGCCGAAACTTACAGGCTACAAGCTGCTGGAAGCCATGAAGGAGGTGCGCAGACACAATCGCTTTATCGGTTTTCATGCGGAAAATGCCGATATTATTGATTCCACTGCTGCGGCTATGGCAGCGGCCGGACTATCCGGGGGGCTGGCTCATCTTCAGTCACGACCGGACATCGCTGAAATGGAAGCCATTTCCCGCATCGCCCTGTTTGCTGAAGAGACGGGCTGTGATGTGCATATCTGCCACCTGTCCAGTGGCCGGGCCCGAGACATTATCCGCCAGGCCCGTGGACGGGGTGTCTCCATGACGGTAGAAACCCTGCCAAGTTATCTGGTTCTGGATGACGCTGACCTGGATCGCTGGGGTGTTTTTGCCAAGTGTAATCCGCCCATTCGCAGCCGGGAAAATCAGGAAGTGCTCTGGGATATGGTGTTAAAAGGTGAGATCAATATGCTCGGGTCTGACCATTGCCCTTACACTGACGACGACCGGCTGAAACACAAGGGGGATATCTGGGCAGTGCCTCCCGGCTTGCCGGGTATTGAGCTGATGTTGCCACTGATGCTGGATGCCGGATTAAATCAGAGGGGGATTAAACCGGAAAAACTGGCTCACCTAATGTCTTCCGCTCCGGCCCGCCGTTTTGGTCTTGGTACTCGAAAAGGGGCGGTCCGGGTAGGTATGGATGCTGACCTGGTGCTGGCAGATCCAAACCATTGCTGGGTGTATGAAGGCGCTCGGTCAGTGGGCAAGCAGAAAAGCAGTCTGACCCCCTGGGAAGGTAAGGCTTTGAAGGGACAGGTGATTGAAACAATGGTGCGGGGACATACGGTTTTCCGGGAGGGTGAAGTGTGTGCCGATCCGGGAACTGGCGAGCTGATTCGGCCGGAATTTAATTGCATTCCCAGCGAGGATGCCGGGAACGAGAGGGGCATTTTGCGCTAGCCTCCTCAGGCTGAAGACATCAAACTCACTGAAATGACGTACTATAAGAACAGGGTAATAGTCATGAGCGACTTCTCCGAAATACACGTCAGTCATACCTGTATTGATACCCACAAGGTTGATCCCGGGTTATACAACAAAGACCTGGCACCACTGAAGCCGGAGGGGAGAACCTGGGGAGCCTTTGAAATTTTCAATGTCTGGGCCAATGACGTCCAGAGCCTATTTGGTTATACCCTGGCTGCCTCACTGTTTATCACCTCCGGATTGAACGGCTGGGCGGTGATGGCTGCCATTATTCTGGCTGCCCTGATCATCATGTTTCTCTGTAATCTGGCGGGTAAGCCCAGCGTTAAATACGGAATTCCCAGTCCGGTGCTGGCCCGTGTCTCCATGGGGGTTCATGGGGCGAATTTTCCTGCCATGACCCGTGGGGTCGTGGCGATGTTCTGGTACGGTGTACAGACCTATTTTGCTTCCACAGCGGTGGCGCTGCTGCTGAACAGCCTGTTTGAATTTCAAGGAACAGAAACCTTTTTGGGCATGACTGCCGTCAGCTGGTTTTCGTACATTGTTGTCTGGTTATTTCAGTTAGTCATGTTTATGTTGGGCATCAACTGGATTACCCGTTTCCTGAACTGGGCGGGTCCGTTCGTTTATCTGGTGATGATTGCCCTGATGGTGGTGATCTGGTTTCAGGCAGGAGATCAACTGTTGCCTGCGGTCAGCACGATTTTCAAGGGAACGGGGGAGTATACCAGGGGGCCGGTTGTGGCATTCTTTGCCGTTGTCGGCACTATGATTGCGTACTTTGCCGCTGTGGTGATCAACTTCGGTGACTTTTCCCGGTTTGTAAAAGATGAAAAGTCCCTGAGAAAAGGGAACTGGTGGGGCTTGCCGGGAAATGTGGCGCTATTCTCTTTTATTGCCCTGTTTGTTACCGCAGGGACTGTGGTGGTGTTCGGCGAACAGTTAACTAACCCGGCGGAAATTATTGAACGGGTTGATAATATTTTCCTGACCGTGGTGGCGGCCACCTGTTTTTTTGCTGCCACCATAGGTATCAACCTAGTGGCTAATTTTATCCCTTCGGCTTACGGACTGGCCAACCTGTTGCCCCATAAAGTCAGCTTTAAAATGGGCGGCGTGATTACAGCATTGATTTCCTTCTTTATTGGCGCCCTTTGGGTATCTTTAATCAGCAATATTGGAATTGACGGGTTTGTAAATACCCTGGGAGCAGTATTAGCACCGGTCTACGGCATTATGATGGTGGACTACTACCTGCTGAAAAAGCAGGAGCTGAATGTACAGGATTTATTCTCGTCAGAACCCGATAGTGCATACTTCTACCACAATGGCTGGAATCGCAAAGCGCTGCAGGCATTTGCCATTGCTGCCGCCTTTGCCATTGGTACGGTGTGGGTTCCTGCGCTCTCTGCACTTCAAGGGTTTGGTTGGATGATCGGTGCGGTGATAGGAGGAGTACTTTATTATCTGTTTATGGGACATGGAGCCTCTGTCAGGCATCCTCAATCTGTATGAAACTGAGCAAAGTTTCAGAATCAGAACTTTAAAAAAGGTTTAGAAAAGGTTTAGCCCGGATATTTCATAAAGCAGCAGGCTGTCCATTCAATTTTGACTTTTCTGTGGGGGCTGCTGTTTTATCACTCTGTGACTAAAGGTCTTCAGGCTCCGACTACACCAATCTGAACATTTAACGATCAATTCTGCTTTTTTAGGCCGAATGAATACTCCAAACGTCTCTCATCTGGTTATTATTTAGGCGGGCTAAGCGTTGTGGAGGCTGCTACCCAGGCCGAGGCAACGGCATTTGATAAAATATCTCTGTTACATGCTGCAAAAGCTTCTTGAATGGGCAGCTGCTGGGTAGGTGCAGTTTGATCCGATCCTTGTACTCAACCACCTTAACCGCTACTTTGCAGAGTTTTGTGATTACCGTTGATGGCTGGGCTTTCTCCAGTTCCGTTCCTTTCAAAGCCTTGGTTCTCAGCTCGTAATGCAGAACGTAAGCCGCACAGGCATAAAACAGTCTCAAGTGATTGGCCAGAAAGGTCTGGTCTGACAGTCTGTCACCGGACAGATCACTTTTCAGGTGCTTAATGAAATTCTCATCCTGCCCTCTTGGGCAGTACAGATCCTCATAAATCACCTCTGGGGAAGCCTCTTTGATTGAGGTGACAATAAAGCGGGGATTGTCGCCTTTCTCGTTAACCTCTGCCTTATAGATTATCCGGGTATCGAGCCCTTTCCAGCTTTTAGCCTGATACTCGGCCTCACCGTACAGCCTGAGTCGTTCTGGCTCAGGCATATCGTTCAACTTGGCTAAGGCTGTTTTAACCTTGAAAGCTCGACGAGCCTCATCTAGCAACTCTTTGGCTTTAGGGCGTAAGGCCGTCTTGTGACCGGCACCTTTACCCAGCACATAATCAGCATGAGTATTAGCCTGAACAACATGCATTAACTCAGGTTGAGCAAAGTGGCTATCCCCGCGCACCAGCAAATGGGTTTTTGGCCACCGTTTACGGATAAGCTTGATGACACGCTTGATAATAGCGGCATTTTCCCTGCCTGTTGGCGTTTTGCCTGGACGGAGGATGGCAGTAATCAGCTTGCCACTGAGACCTTCAAAAATCAGCAAAGGCAGATAACAGTAGTCCTGATATTTGGCATTAAACAAATTCATTTGCTGCGATCCGTGGGTAATGGCCGGTGTGTGATCAAGATCGATCACGATAGCCATAGGTGGCAAGTCATAACTGGCGATAAAATGATGCACAAATGCTTCAGCCATTTGATAGATATCTTTGCGCCGCATGGACTTCCCGAGCCGTGTGTAGGTGGGAGATGAAGCCAGGTGGTTATCATCATCCAAAGGGTTTCGTCCGGTAGCCAGCTTTAACATGGGGTCTTTACGGAGGCGGTTGCTGTCGTTGGCATCCTCATAACCGCAAGCCATTTGCAAAATTCGCTGAACCAGGAGGTTTTGCAGAGAGTGGTCAATGTAGGATGGGTGACGCTTGTCATCAATGGCCTGGGTCAGTCTGGAAATAAGTCCGCTATGCAATATGGTTTCCCGTAACAGCAGAGCCCCAAAATCTGAAGATAACTCTCCACCATTGAAGTCCGCACGGATAGTTTTACCATTTGAAGGATGAAAGCGAAGCTGCTCTTGTGTAGATTGGGTCATGGCAAGTTCCGGTTTGCTTTTTCCGAAGCATTTTTTTGTCAATCCAATCGTACCAACAGATTGGACGGAACTTGCCTTTATTTATGAAATATCCGGGTTAGAAAAGGTTTAGAAAAGGTTTAGAAAAGGTTTAGAAAATTAATTGAATCTTGGTAAACCACCGCCTTTGGCAGTGAGCCTGGAATAGGCTCAGCCGAAACAGCGTGCAGGGTAGGAAAATAGCCTCCTTTGAACCGGAAAATTCTTGAATGACAAAAAGCTAGGTTCAAGTAATAGTCATGAACCTGATGTGCTGATCCCATATAAGGCATTGTAAATGCACTGCGCATTTTTTCCTATGGCAGTTATTAAAGCTGTATGCATTTGCTGTGATAACAAAGATAGAGTTGTAGCTTCCCTTGGTGTTAATCATACAGATTAATAAATAGTGGTTCTATTGAGTAAAAATATTTGGATTCATTAACTAAATAATTAAATAGTATCTGAGCATATTATTGATATTAATCAATTTGACGGGGGTTTTTTATCTGTGACTTGGATTTAAACGTTACTATTGTTGACAGAGTTTTATTTGTAGAGTTTAATATAAATCGTTTTTTGGCGAGTTAATTATACTGATCCAGATAGTTATAATTGTGTTCTAAGACCTGGTGGCTCTTTGCGAACATAAGAAAGTTTTATTTAGTTGTCTATGTTCTCAGGTATGGCGCTATTTAATAAAATTTCTTAGAGCTATAAAATCCAGTGCAATTATCTGGGTGGATTATAAAATATCCAGTTTGGGGTTTTATTATGTGCAACTCGTTGTAGATTAGTTCATTCTTTTGATGAAAGGCTGTTCTGGAGGTGGAGCGAGATTGTATTTCTATTCTAATAAGGAAAAGGTATTAAAAAAGCTCATGATTGTGTTGCCGGTTTAGTATGTTAGATTAATTTTTACAATCCATTTTACTAGTTTCCTAACAGCTAGCCATCAATGAATTATTAGGTTAAGAGAAAATAATGTACAAGTTTGATTTTAGCAAATATAAATCATTCAAACCTATCAATGATAGAGAATGGGTGAAAGTCTCAAATTGACCGAGCTTCTTCAGCTTGCCAACCGGGGAAAGTAGTAGGCAGCTATTTTTTCAATGCTTAAACAGAAGGCAGCCAATCACAGGTATGATGTTGATAGCACACAACACCTTGCCAGTGAGAGGCCGCCCCATGGAAGTATGTCAGCTACGGACTGAAGCCGCCACCATTTCTTGTGATGCGATTCAACGGTTAGGCCACCAATTGCAGGCTCTGCGAGAGTCTGGCAATCCTATCAGGCACTTTGAAGAGTTTGAGCAGACCGTTAATGCTCTCTTTAATCAAGCTCAGCAAGATTTTTTAGCAGAGGCGCTGGCTGAGCTTGATATTGATACCCCAGCTATTGAGGTCAGCGGGATCACTTATAAGCAGGTGTTGCGCAGTTATAAAACCTACCAGACAGCGGTTGGTTCAGTCCGGGTTATGCGAACACTTTACCGTAACGGCAAAGAGCCGTGTATCGTGCCCATGGAGTTGAAAGCCGGGATCGTGGAAGGCTTCTGGACGCCTCGGGCTGCAAAGCAAGCTGCCTGGGTTGTTGCTCAAATGTCTCCCGGTGAAGCAAAAAGCCTCCTTGATCTCATGGGAGGTATGTCTCCCTCAGAAAGCAGTCTTGCTCGTTTCCCCAGGCAATTTAATACTCAGTGGGAACAGCACCGTGAGCCTTTTGAAGAGATGCTTATTGAGAAACTTAACGTGCCCACCAATGCGGTCACAGTAGCCGCCTCCCTGGATGGCGTTATGCTGCCCATGAAAGATGGCAAACGAGTAGAAAAGCGAGCCAGGAGCGCTTCTGAAGGCAAACGGACTCAAGGGCCAACAGGTTGCAAGGAGGCCAGTTGCGGAACTTTGTCGTTTTACGATCAACAGGGGGAGCGTTTATCAACAGTCCGCATAGGACGAATGCCAGAAACTAAAAAACTCACACTCAAGCAGTCTTTGTCAGCACTATTGCAAGAAGCGTTGCGACAAAAGCCACAGCTGTCACTGGTCAAAGTCGCTGATGGCGCCAAGGACAACTGGTCATACCTTTCCCGGGAACTACCAGCGGGTGTTGAGGTTATTGATTACTACCACGCAGCCGATCACCTGAAGAAAGCATTTGACCAGGCTTATGGAGAAAACAGCATCAAGTCCAAAGAAAAGTTTGTCACTTACCGACACGTCCTCAAAGAGGAACTTGATGGGGTTGAGCGCATTATTAAAGCCCTGGCTTATCAGCATAAAAAGCATCCGCGCCGCTCAAAATTAAAGACCGAGCTGGAGTATTTCAGAAAAAATCGCCAGCGTATGCGCTATGCTGAACACTTGTCGAATAACCTTCCGATCGGCTCTGGTGTGGTAGAGGCAGCCTGTAAAACCTTGGTTACCCAGCGGATGAAGTGCTCAGGTATGCGCTGGAGAAATCCGGGTGGTCAGGGCATATTGACGCTTCGGTCATTAGTTCAGAGCCACTGGTTTGAAAATGGCTGGAAGTTATTTGCTGCAACTTATTGCGAGAAAGTCACCAAGGCTGCTACAAGCAATGTCATACCATTCCCTGAGAAAGGTGGCAGTGTTTAGTTGTGGTCAATATGAGACTTTCACCCTAGAGAATTAGGTATATGGACGGACTGTAAGATAAACAAGTCGTCATCACATCTTTATAATTGTTCGTGGACTTACAAAATAGGTGGGCATCTTGATCTTGGTGAGCTTGAGCGCTGTATCCAGTTAATTATTGAATTCTTTCCATCTTTTCGTACGTATTTTACTCAGGGTTCTGATGGCACAATAGAAAAAGCAATTCTTAAAGACGGTAAGTCTAGCTCTGTTATTCAATATATAAATTTTGAAGACTCATCTTTATCACAAAAATCACAAAAGAAAGCTGCTATTAATTTCCTTAAAAAAGAATTAGTTATTAATTTTGAGCTTAACGGTGGGATACTATATCGTTTTTATGTCACCAGTTATGGAGTAGATAAGCACTGTCTGATGCTAGTACAGCATCATTTAGTTTCCGATGCGATTTCAGGCGGAATTTTTACCAAGGCACTATCATACTTATAAGTAGTCACTCAAACGAAATCAGATATTTTTGACCAAATAGATCAAATATACGTTTGACCTCTTGTTCGAATTCCTTGAAATCCATTATTGACAGCAGGTTCAGCCATTCATACTTCACTTTTCTCCACAATATTTCTATCAGGTTTAGCTCAGGTGAATAGGTTGGTAAAAAACAGACTAAGAGCTTTTTCTCAATTGCCCAGTCTATTACTCTTTCTCTGAAAAGTTTGCTGGTATGAATGCTGGCATTATCCACCATGACGATGGTATAGCGCTCATTAGAGCTGTACTTGGGTTCTTCCATCCTGGCGGCAAAATCATCAAAGACACTGATAACTGTTTCGCTGTTAACACAACCTGTTACTGGGTAGTAGAAAAGGTCATTGGCACGATTCATAAATCCCAGCACATTGATACGCTTACTTTTTACAGAGGGTATTTTTAGCTGTGAGCCTTTTTCTTGCCAGCCATAGGGGACACAAGGCTCTTGACTAAAACCAGATTCATCAAAGTAAAACAGATTGACAAGCCCTTTATCCTCAGCATATTGGGCCTCTTTCAAGGCAGACTGGCAACATCTGAATTGCTCCTCATCGCGCTTATGGCTGCAAGCTTTACGAAACCGCTTATAAACAAGTCCCAGCTTTTTTTAAAAGTCTCGACAGGGTTTGCTTTGAGGCAACCTTACCGGTTTCCTCTGCAATCTTTGTTTGAACATAAGACAGCCTGCGAGGTTCCTCGGAGACAATCTCTCTAATGCGTTGTGCTTCCTGGTCAGTATAGATAGGTGGTTTTCCACCTTCATGTTTTTTGTACAAGCCGCGAAGGCCATAATCATCCCAGGCATCAATCCAGTCAGAGACTGTCTGATATCGAACTTCAAATATTGCAGCAATCTCGCTCATAGAATAACCACGTATGCTGAGTAAAATAGCATGAGCCCTTTCCCTTAGGTACGGATATGGCCCATGTCGAATAGCTTCTCTCAATGTTTTTATGACAGCGACATCGGTTACTGGATCAACAGTTTTCATCGTGACAACAGCGAAATTAACGATATTAGGCAATGAGTATAGCCAAATTGGAATGGGGAGTTATTAAACGGTCGTACAGTTATTTTTATCTATTAGCGGTTGCGTGAGTACTTATGGTAACAAATTAGCTTCATTAAGCGAAATATTTGGCAATCAGTCAGAGATTGATAATGTTAAACATGCACTGGAAAATAGTAAAGCTAATGGGCTGGATAAACAATACTGGCTGGATAAAGCGACAAAAATAAGTTGTATTGATAATGAAGTGTTAACTAATAACTACGATGCTTTAGAGAAAGATAGCATTGTTGAAATCAAAGAAGAAATCATAGATCTGGATCCTGAAACATCTGATTTAATTATTAGTATCTGCCATAAAAACAACGCTACACCTTTCTCACTATTCTCAACGCTGTTTACGGCTTTTTATTCCCGCATTTTTCAATGTAGTGAACTCTCCTTTGAATATCCAGTAAGTACGCGTCCTAGAGAGAATAGAGACCTTTATGGTTTTTATGTTGATATTCTTCCATTTTATGTACATATCGAAAATAATGACTCTCTTTTATCCTTGCTCAACAAGGTGGCTAGACAAAGAAAAGAGGATAGTGAGAATAAACATGGGTATGATGCATCACTATTTCGCAAATATACGTCAAACAAGATACTATCCAATGGTTTGCCTAGACTTACTATAGGTCAAAGTGGTAAGTTCTCAATAACTGCTGGATAGCTGCAAAATTCTGATATACATCTATCCTTCCCTCATGCAACCCCCAATCAATCAAGAGCAAGTGTACTCACCTGCGAGATTACTGAATCTTGTTGCTCAGCAGCAAGGGCAGATTACTCAGCAGCAAGAGCAGATAGCGAAGCTTCAAGCGCTTGTTGAGGCACTGCAAGCGCAGATTCGTCGTCTTAAAAAACTGCCGCCAAAGCCTGATATCAGACCCAATACAAAACCAAAAGATGATGGTAAAAAGGGTGATAATGGTCCCGGTGATGACAACGAACCGCCTGATAATTCAGGGAAACGTAAGGTTGAGAAGCCTGGCGAACGAACACGAAAAAATCGCCAACAGCCTGATAAGCCAGCAACAGAAAAAATCATCACCGTAGAAGTATCTGATGTCCCGTCTGGTTCGACACCAAACGGATTTAGCTCTTTTTCTGTACAAGAGCTGACTATTCAGGCGTTCACGGTCGAGTATCATTTGGAGCAATGGCAGACGCCCGACGGACAAACCATCACAGCAAAACCTCCCGAAAGCCTGCATGGACATCACTATGGACCACAACTCCAGTCCTATTTGTTGTACCAGCATCACGGTTGCTCGGTGACTCAGCCGCAGCTGTTGGACTGGTTGTGGGATATAGGAATCTCAATGTCCGCGGGAGAACTTCATCGGCTACTCACTGAAGGTCATACTGACTTTCATGAAGAAAAAGACGCTTTGCTGGCAACAGGGTTCAAATGCTCCCGCTACATCCAGACCGATGACACCGGAGCTAGGCATAAAGGACAAAATGGCTACTGTACCATTATCAACAATGAGCTATTTGCCTGGTTTGAGAGCACAGGCAGTAAGAGTAGGGAAAACTTCCTGAGCCTCTTGCATCGCCCCTGGAAGACTTATTCCGTCACGCAGGACGCCTTGGACTATCTGGAAAAATTTGATTACCCGGAGAAGTGGCTAAGCATCATCAGGCAATACATGGGCGTTACGTTTTTAAACCGGGAAGCCTGGGAAGCAGCCCTTAACGACCATGGGCTAACGGGAAAGACCCGGCGCAAGCAAGCAGCAGAAGCGCTTATTTACAGCAGCTTAATGGCTCATGGTATGGGACACCTGACCACATTCAGTGATGGTGCTCAGCAGTTCAACGTATTCAACCATGCTCAATGCTGGGTTCATGCGGAGCGGGGATTGGCTAAAGTCCACCCGGTCAATGAGCAGCAAGCCAGTGCACAGTACTGGTGTCGTACATGGTTCTGGGCTATCTACAACGATTTAAAAGTCTTCAAGGCCAGCCCCGATAAAAGTAAAGCTCAAAACATACGTCGCGATTTCAAGGCCCTGACTAATACCCAGGTAGACTTTCCTGATTTACAGGACGCACTGTCAGGGCTGGTCGTTATAGAGAAGGAATTGCTACAGGTACTCGATGCTCCAAGCCTTCCGCTCCATAACAACCTGAGCGAAAGCCAAATACGGGAATACGTGAAACGACGAAAAATCAGCGGCGGCACAAAAAGCAAAGCGGGAAGAAAGTGCCGGGATACGTTTGCCAGCCTGAAAAAAACTTGCCGGTTGTACGGTTTATCGTTTTGGCATTATCTGAAAGATCGAATCATGGGCAGTGGCAGTTTTCCCTGGTTGCCCGACCTGATAGAACAAGCATCCAGCGACTTTTCGTGTGGGTTAACCAGCAGTTATTGAGAACTTACAGCAAAATATTATTTTTTTTCTTTTATAAAAGGCTTTTTATTGACTGCCTCTATGCTGGCTTTTTCTTCATTCTGTTTTTCAGGAGGGGGGGATGATGTGATGATACTAGTCAATCAGATAAAAGTTTCATTAGATGGATGTTATAAAACATGTGCGAATTATGAAATACAGAAAGATATTGTTGGTTTTTCACATAATATTGTCCATTTGCTTGAGTGGGAGATGAAAAATCACATGGGCTTCAGCATGTGGGAAGACTTATTAGAGGATGCCATTCATTTGCTCAAAATAGATTCGGCTAATGAAATCATAGCAATGACTAATAAGGAGGGAGGTGTAGTAGCATTCGATGAGCGATCTATGATGATGATTTTTGTGGCTGGTTTGATGGCGAATGCTATACATGGTGTTTCAGAACATGATAAAACAGGTCATGAGATATCGGGAAGAGTTCATCTAAATGAACAGCTTAAGTAGTGTATAGATTGCTTTCGAATAATTTAACCATCCAGTCGGACAGTATTAGAAAATGAGATCATATACTCCTCTCCAAATGAAAAAAGCACCCGTTCAACTTCTTTTTCAAATTCCGCAAAGCTCTTGATTGACAAGAGGTTGAGCCATTCATACTTTATTTTCCTCCACAGGATTTCAATCAGGTTGAGCTCAGGTGAATATGTTGGCAGAAAGCAGACCAGCAATTTCTTTTCAATCATCCAGTCATCAATTCTGGCACAAAACTTTTTGCTGGTGTGAATGCTGGCATTATCCACCATAACTACCGTGTAACGATCATTTGAGCTGTATTTTTCATCTGCCATTTTCTCTGCAAAGTCATCAAAGGCCGCAATCACCGTATCGCTATTCACTGAACCCACAACAGGATAATGAAATAGCTCACAGCTTCGGTTCATAAACCCCAGTACGTTGATGCGTTTACTTTTGACTGATGGTATTCTGAGCTGCTTTCCTTTTTCCTGCCAACCGTATGGCACACAAGGTTCCTGGGTAAAGCCGGACTCATCAAAATAAAATAAATTGATTAACCCTTTGCTCTCGGCTTCCTGGGCATCTTTCAGAGCAGTTTTACAGTCATGGAATTGCTCTTCGTCCCGTTTATGTTTGCATGATTTACGGAGTCTTTTGTAAACCAGCCCTGCTTTTTTACAATGTTTGCCAGAGTAATTTTTGATGAAGATTTACCGGTTTCATCCTCGATCTTGGATTTGACATACGATAAGCGACGAGGCTCTTCAGCCACTAATTCTTTTATGCGTTGCACTTCGGATTCGTCATATATGCACGGCCTACCGCCACCATGCCCCTTGTACAAGGCACGAATACCATATTCTTCCCAATCATCAATCCACTGAGAAGCAGTTTGATATCTAATTTCAAGTATTTCGGCAATTTGCTCAAGGGTAAAGCCACGATTGCTCAATAAAAGGCTATGGGCTCTTTCCCTTATACATCTCAGAGGTCCGTAGTGTTTGGCGAATTTCAAAGTTAATAAAACAGCTTCATCAGTGATTGTAGTGACGTACTTCATAAGTAGTGTATAGATTGCTTTCGAATAATTTAACCATCCAGTCGGACAGTATTAGAAAATGAGATCATATACTCCTCTCCAAATGAAAAAAGCACCCGTTCAACTTCTTTTTCAAATTCCGCAAAGCTCTTGATTGACAAGAGGTTGAGCCATTCATACTTTATTTTCCTCCACAGGATTTCAATCAGGTTGAGCTCAGGTGAATATGTTGGCAGAAAGCAGACCAGCAATTTCTTTTCAATCATCCAGTCATCAATTCTGGCACAAAACTTTTTGCTGGTGTGAATGCTGGCATTATCCACCATAACTACCGTGTAACGATCATTTGAGCTGTATTTTTCATCTGCCATTTTCTCTGCAAAGTCATCAAAGGCCGCAATCACCGTATCGCTATTCACTGAACCCACAACAGGATAATGAAATAGCTCACAGCTTCGGTTCATAAACCCCAGTACGTTGATGCGTTTACTTTTGACTGATGGTATTCTGAGCTGCTTTCCTTTTTCCTGCCAACCGTATGGCACACAAGGTTCCTGGGTAAAGCCGGACTCATCAAAATAAAATAAATTGATTAACCCTTTGCTCTCGGCTTCCTGGGCATCTTTCAGAGCAGTTTTACAGTCATGGAATTGCTCTTCGTCCCGTTTATGTTTGCATGATTTACGGAGTCTTTTGTAAACCAGCCCTGCTTTTTTACAATGTTTGCCAGAGTAATTTTTGATGAAGATTTACCGGTTTCATCCTCGATCTTGGATTTGACATACGATAAGCGACGAGGCTCTTCAGCCACTAATTCTTTTATGCGTTGCACTTCGGATTCGTCATATATGCACGGCCTACCGCCACCATGCCCCTTGTACAAGGCACGAATACCATATTCTTCCCAATCATCAATCCACTGAGAAGCAGTTTGATATCTAATTTCAAGTATTTCGGCAATTTGCTCAAGGGTAAAGCCACGATTGCTCAATAAAAGGCTATGGGCTCTTTCCCTTATACATCTCAGAGGTCCGTAGTGTTTGGCGAATTTCAAAGTTAATAAAACAGCTTCATCAGTGATTGTAGTGACGTACTTCATAGGGAGAGGGATTTAAAGACCAGTACTCTCTTTATAATAGAGTAAATGTATCATTCAATAGCTATCTGATCGTTAGATCAAGAAGTAGATTTCTCGTACTGGCCGAACATCCAGTTTATTTGAAACCAAACTATGACCTACTTATAGCTATTTCAGAAAAGAATATTGCCCTTTTGTTATCGGTATCGGTTAATCTTGTGATGGAAAATATTTTTAAAAGGGGGAGTGTGATTAATCATCTTGAAAGAGTATTAAATGATAGTCCGGTTTTGTCAAAATATGAATGTAATCCTTCAAAGTATATCCATGATCATAAAAAGAAAATGGCTCCCTTTCAAGACTCTGAACAAGATGTTGTTCTTAAGTTATATAGTTTGATGGTGGCTGTTAGGAGTGTCAGAGGTGTCCCTGTAAAAGGGTTGCAAGACTTTAATAGAGAGCTGGGATTCAGGGAAGCATTTGTCAATTTTTCTGAAATGGAAAAGGCTGATTTAATTAGAGTCGTTGATGGAAGGAAATATATTAATCTCGCTATTATAAAACAATTATTTCAGAAAGCGATGCATGATAATGGCTGTAGCAAAGAGCGTTGTAGCGATGAGTCTTTATTGGGTGTATTTAAAGAAAGCTTGCTGGAGCCAGAAGTTGGTTCCTTATCTTCTTTAGAAAATAGTGTTTTTTTTGATGGTGATACGCCCTATGTTTCTATAGAAGTATTTCTTGTTTATAGCGTAATAGCCACCAGGCTCGATGCAACTCATAGGAGAAAATTAAGGCTGTTAGCGCTTGAAGTATTATCATTGTTTATTCCTGATGCTGAAGAGGTGGAAAGACAAAAGAGTGCGAGCCTTTATAGAATATATTATATGGAATTTAATTATTACTTTGATTTGCTGGACAACTATATTATCAATAGCAAGCAGAAAATGCGTATGTTGAAAATGCCTTTAAAGCGAAAAGCCCTGGAATTGGATGAGATGGCTTTTGAAGAAATTGATGGGCTGTCGGTGCATTCAATAAGTTTTATGCTGTATTATCTTGATAGATTATTAAGCATAAAGCCATCGCTATTTGTAGAATATAGCAATATCCCTGATATGGTTGATGTATCAGAGCCAATGGATATACAACCTCTTCCTGAAATCAGGAGGTCTCATAAATTTTCAGGTCTGCAGCATTTATTGATGCCTTGTGTTTTTAAGACTGTCACTGCACATTGATACATAGCTGAGTAAATCTGGATTCAAGCAATAGGGGTAGATCTTTCTTCTTGATGGCATTGATTCAAGATTTAGGATCTATCCTGGAGTTATAAAACAAGAACAAGGATATGTAAATAATTCAAATTGAGAGACTATATTTTGGATAAAATAATTTACTCCGATTTTCGCAGCCAGCTGGCTAGAATGCTGGATAAAGTCAATGAGGACTGTAAACCTGTGCTTGTTACCCGATAAAATGGTAAATCGGCAGTGGTTATGTCTCTGGAGGATTTTAAGTCATATCAGGAAACAGCTTATCTTATCATGGAGTAATAATGCTTGGGATGACCACCTTTATTGGTAAAATACTAATAAAAAAGTTCTCAAGCGCATTAATACCCTTATTAATGATAATCAATTAAGCTCTCTTATATCACCATGGATATCCACAAATACTTTAAAGAAATCAGGATTGATTTGAATGCGCCAGATATAAGCAGCCTGTTCATTTACATGGGGAATTTCAAAGAAATAAACATTGTTGTTAATATCAAACATGCCTCCAGCCTGATGAGCATGCTCTGCCTCCAGCTTTCTTAATAGACTTTCTGCCTGAAAAAGGGAAACGCCCCCGAGATTATGCTCAGCATAGTATCTGGCAGTTGCTTCCAGATGATGAAAACGCCCATGCTCAATATTAGAATGACTTAAATCCTGATAGTTTTTTAATACGGAACGATTAACAACCAGAAGTCCTATCTGGAATATATCTTCTTCGTTACCATTTTCAGGATTAGCGGCATTGTAAAAACTCATGTTAATACATGGGTTCGCTGTGCCAGGCTCACCTTCATCACGCTTCAGGCGTCCGGTATCAACTATGACCCCCGGAACCAATGTATACAATGACATACCCAGACTGCTTAATACTGACACCAGGCTTTTAATGGCAAAACGTACAAGCATCAAAAGGTATTCATCAGAAATAATCTCATCGTAAAGACTGGGGTATTCCTCCTTTACTATTTCGAGAATATTATCCTGATCTGGATAAGGGCCAAACCCCATCACGGCAAAGTTACAAAGCCTATCTGCAAAGTAGTTAGTCAGTTTAATATCCAGTGGACTAATATTTTGTAATTCAGAATGAATTCCACCGATAGCGTGAACATTGCTACTATTAATGGTCATACTAAGCCTCTTTTATAAATGCCTGCCTTACCATGCGTAACTAAAGCTTTTTAAACTAAATGGAATAGTATCAAAGCAAAATCAATATACTAAAAAATATGTATATTTTATAAAGGGCAAGCTAATGGATAAATAAGTGGATGTCTTTTTTATTAATTATTTTTTATGAAATAGCTATAGGTTTTACAACATGTGTTTTTGCCACAAGATCATGCCAGGCCGCTTTATCTTTCTTAAAAGCAGCCCATATATAACCTAAATGCAGTGGCAGGAAACCCACTATCTTCATAACAGTTCGTTTAGCAGATTGGGAGAATGTAATTCTTCCCCCTTTGTCATTAACGACTCTAATGCCTAATAACACTTTTCCGTGAGTACCTTGAAATTTTGAGCAATCCATAAAAAATCCGTATGCTACCCATAGTAAAAATGCCGTATCTCGAATCATATTCCGCTCAGCTATAAACTGAATTTTCTCATCCAGTATTTGGTTACCATTTAAATAGTCCGCCATGGATACATCAAAACCCAATAAAAAATAAGCTATGCAAAACACAGCGATAAATATGGGTGTAACATCAATTATGTAGGCTAATAAACGTTTCCAAAAACCTACGTACTGCAATTTAGTTTTCCTATGGTTGTGACTGTTTATATGGAATATTTTTCACCACAGAGGCTCAGAGAACACAGAGATTTATTTTGGGGAGGATAAAAACTCTACGACTTCCATGGTAAATATTAAAGGATAAACTCTCGTTCCCAGCGTCCCGAGGTTGTCGCGAAAGTCATAGTTTCTCCTTCTCTAAATGAGAATTAACCCTCTTGATATACAAGGGGTGTAGAGACGAGTTTTTCATACTGATATATGAAAACAGGCTTTCGCGACACCCTCTCCCCGCTGGGAATGCATACGGATACTTCTGATTGTTATAGCTCGGGTAGGCATGTATTCCCAGGCTGGAGAATGAGTCTAGGTGTTTTATATGATTCTCGTTCTAAATGGTTTACCACTATATTTTCAAAGTGATCCATTAATGAATTGACTTTTGCATATAAATCATAAAACTCTTCATTAGTTAATGATAAATCTTGATTGTTATCAGTGCGCTCTCCGTGGGCTATGGCATTTCTACACTTTAACAACCTATTATCTATATAAAATTTGTGGTTAGAAAAGTAAGTTGAGTCTACACCAACCTTATCTAGTAATTCATTAAGTACTTCAGTATTAAGATTGCTTTGAGTATCGATATTTTTTTCAACATCTAACTTAAACCTCTTATTTTTGCAGTCTGTGAGCACAAAGTTTACTGATTTCAAATAAGAACTGAATTTTTTATATGGAAAATTATTGTCGAATTCACTGATAATACCAAGAGCCCTCAAATTGTTAGATAACTCAGAATATTTAATAGCCTTAAAATTCAAATAATAAAAAAAAGCCTCACAAACTTTTTTCACGTAACCTTCCCAGTGAGAGTATAGAAGTAAGATGCCACTTCTTATAAGAGTATGGCTATGTGAAGCTCTTGCTCCATGGATGAGTGATTTAACATTTGTCAATTCCTTTCTTCTCCAAGCTCGCTCTTTTTGTATGTGATCAAGAAATTGATTCTTACTCTTGATTTTCATCTAAGAAAAACCTTCTAGCTAATGGGAGAAGACGAGGCCAACGATAATTAGCTCTGGAACCTGAACCGCTATACTTTGTAAAAATTGGATCAGAAAACAAGCTAGTTGATACAGTTCTTAATTTATTGGGAAGACCTGCTTCATCTTTACCTCCTTAACTTTAGAGTTAGTATGACATGAACGTCTGGTTATATTTTAAAAATTGTGTGCAAAAATACATCCAAACGTTTTTTCAGATTCGGTATTATTCTTGATTATTGCGTTGTCGCCGCTATTTATGCCGCTTTTTTCTTTTCTTTGACTATTCCGTCAGTCAAACTATTAAAATTGAACTCATATTTTTGGCTATATCGGTTCCAGCCCTCACGAATAGGTAATCTGGGGATAATTCCTGCGAGTGCAAATCTTAGCATGCCAGCGGTGGTTGTGTCCTGATCCCGCCAAGGAATCCTTGAAATGCCCACGCTTGCTTGATTTTTACAGACGGTCAACAGTTGCAATAATGCGTATCCAGCCATCTTCAGATGCATCCACCGCAACAGAGTTCTCAGCTTTTGCTGCCATAACTGGCGGCAACCAAATGAATGTTTAATTTGCTGAAACATGGGTTCAACCGGCCATCTTTTCGCATAAATACGAAGGATGTCTATACCTTCAAGTCCAGTATTGGTTGCAATGAATATACGGCTTTCTGTCAGTCCTTTATCATTTTCAAACCGACCCCAGACAACCCGAACCTTGCGGCCTTTCAGGAAGCGAGCCCGACATACCCGGGTGCGATAACGTATCTTTCGAAATCTGCCGTATATTCTTACGGTTGTTTGATATTCCGGTAGCTTCTCCACTTCCGGGGGCGTCATTTTGATGCCATACTTTTTGGGTCGCCCACGTTTTTTTGCAGTGGACTCCAACGGTAAGGCATACAATGCCCGGTTTAACGGGATTTGCCCTACTACTTCATAGCCCATTTCCAGAACGGGTTGCATTAGCGTCCAGTTCATATACCAACAGTCTGTCAGCAAGCGCAGTCCTTGCACCTTCACCTCTTGTCTCACCACTTTTAGCATGGCAACAGCGATTTTTAGCTTACTGGCATTGCCTGAAGCAGGAGATGGAAAGGAAAGCACAGGGATGGCAGTAAATACTTCATCTTTAGCCCGCTCAAATACAACAGCCAGGGATACCCAGCATTGTCCCCAGATATACGTTGGCCGGTTCCTTTTTTTACTGTGCTGGTGATGGGTTCGGCAAGCGGGAGCCTTGTCAGAAAAACGCTCCACCACCCAATCATCAAGACCAATGTTGATAAGTTCACCCCGTGGTACTTTTGAGCATACCAGCTGAATGAGCCGGCATGCGAGGCTCCTCCACCGCCACTTGCCTTGAGAGAGCCAATGGTGGTAACTGCTCCATACGCATTGAAAGTTATTAATAGATAACAGCGCCTGAGTGACAAAGCCTTGCCCGGATAGCATGCAGCCAAAAAGAAGTTCGCAGAACGTAGGTACTGCTGTTGGGGATAGCGCTGAAGCAAGAAACGTTGTATATAAGGCAAGCTCCCGGAGGATCTCTTTATGATCTGAAGTGAGCATAGCAACCATCTTTGTATTTTGTTTGGAGATGGTTGCTATTAACCGATTTCAGATGAAAATCGTACTATTGTTCTTTGGTAACTCTAAAGTCGAGTTTACCTCCTTTCAGGTATAAATATGCACCAGTTGCAATCACTTCAAAAATTGAAAGTTGAAATCCGCCTTTATACCTTCCATCTACATAGCGCTTAAATGCATCATCAGCTAGTGTGGCATTAATTATCCTAAAGGTTTTAGAAAACAATTCTTTCTCTTCAGTCCAATCTATATCACTGTCAGAGAAGGATTTTAGACTGTCTGTCAAAAATTCTGAAACATCAGTAATTCCTTTTAGCTGACTATCTGTAGAATGAGATAGAGAAATCAGTCTTAAAACCAATTCCATTTCATACCTTTCTTCATATAACCGATCACTTATGCTTATACTTTCGTTGAAATTTTGATCTTTAGCAATCTTTGCAAGAGTTTTATAAAAGTCTTCATTTAACATAATAAGAAGACAGTTTCTTACTTCTTGATCTGATAATTGTGATCCCCCTGTATTCAAGCGCTGAAATAGTTCAAATTTAGTGCTAGTATCACTCTCCTTCTTAATTATTTTTATTTCGACTTTTTCCCTTTTAAAAAGCCTCTTTAATGAATCATCCAGCGTTTTACTTGCATCATTCCAAGAAACTCCATCTAAAAGAGGAAGGTATTCTGTGGAAGCCAGGGTTAAAGCTTCACCTTTCTTTCCATCCTCACCCTTTAATTCATTCATAAACGAGAGAATTGTTGAGATTCGTTGCAAACCATCTACTAAATCCCAAACACCATTTTCTCGTTGGGCAACAAATATGGATGGTAATGGAATACCTAATAATATTGATTCAATCAATCTCACTTTTTGAGTGTGAGACCATCTATAAAATCGTTGGAATGCTGGATTTATTTCAAGATCACCCTCTTTATAAAGGTTGACTAATTCACCTATTGACATAGGGTAAGAATCAGTGAAAATCTCTTTACGTTTATCTTCTATTTGAGTCAATAAATTCATTTATGATTTCCTATAAGTAGTCACTCAAACGAAATCAGATATTTTTGACCAAATAGATCAAATATACGTTTGACCTCTTGTTCGAATTCCTTGAAATCCATTATTGACAGCAGGTTCAGCCATTCATACTTCACTTTTCTCCACAATATTTCTATCAGGTTTAGCTCAGGTGAATAGGTTGGTAAAAAACAGACTAAGAGCTTTTTCTCAATTGCCCAGTCTATTACTCTTTCTCTGAAAAGTTTGCTGGTATGAATGCTGGCATTATCCACCATGACGATGGTATAGCGCTCATTAGAGCTGTACTTGGGTTCTTCCATCCTGGCGGCAAAATCATCAAAGACACTGATAACTGTTTCGCTGTTAACACAACCTGTTACTGGGTAGTAGAAAAGGTCATTGGCACGATTCATAAATCCCAGCACATTGATACGCTTACTTTTTACAGAGGGTATTTTTAGCTGTGAGCCTTTTTCTTGCCAGCCATAGGGGACACAAGGCTCTTGACTAAAACCAGATTCATCAAAGTAAAACAGATTGACAAGCCCTTTATCCTCAGCATATTGGGCCTCTTTCAAGGCAGACTGGCAACATCTGAATTGCTCCTCATCGCGCTTATGGCTGCAAGCTTTACGAAACCGCTTATAAACAAGTCCCAGCTTTTTTTAAAAGTCTCGACAGGGTTTGCTTTGAGGCAACCTTACCGGTTTCCTCTGCAATCTTTGTTTGAACATAAGACAGCCTGCGAGGTTCCTCGGAGACAATCTCTCTAATGCGTTGTGCTTCCTGGTCAGTATAGATAGGTGGTTTTCCACCTTCATGTTTTTTGTACAAGCCGCGAAGGCCATAATCATCCCAGGCATCAATCCAGTCAGAGACTGTCTGATATCGAACTTCAAATATTGCAGCAATCTCGCTCATAGAATAACCACGTATGCTGAGTAAAATAGCATGAGCCCTTTCCCTTAGGTACGGATATGGCCCATGTCGAATAGCTTCTCTCAATGTTTTTATGACAGCGACATCGGTTACTGGATCAACAGTTTTCATCGTGACAACAGCGAAATTAACGATATTAGGCAATGAGTATAGCCAAATTGGAATGGGGAGTTATTAAACGGTCGTACAGTTATTTTTATCTATTAGCGGTTGCGTGAGTACTTATATAAATAATGTCTGATTATAATAAAATTAGTGCCGGTTTGCAGAGTGTATTGCAGCAGCTATTCCCGCATGATGAACGTCGATGATCGTTGGTATTGACA
Organism: Endozoicomonas sp. Mp262; assembly: GCF_025643335.1. Lineage (NCBI taxonomy): Bacteria > Pseudomonadati > Pseudomonadota > Gammaproteobacteria > Oceanospirillales > Endozoicomonadaceae > Endozoicomonas > Endozoicomonas sp. Mp262. The sequence continues at coordinate 1,370,333 of NZ_CP092489.1, forward strand.
ATAAGGCAGCAAAAATAATGAAGCCGATCAAAACTGAGCCGCCAATTAACAAAGCGGAGCTTTAAAGAAAAAATGTCACCCCTGAACGTAGCTACGATATGGCCGGTTATGATGTATCGAATGGAATCACCCTTTTCTCTTCAATACCATGAGTTACTGTGTAAAAAAGCCCCTCCCACGTTTTTATCAGCCAATGCAAAAAATAGCCCTGTATCCATTTCCATAATGCTATACGGACTCCTTTTGAGCGGGTTCTTAAAGCTTCCTGAAACTGGGGACAGCACAGTTCCTGTATTTGATCTACGAGAAAAGCAAGCATCGTCAGATAGGCCAGATTTGTGGCTAAGTGCTTCTCACCGTGACCGTAGTTATGTTCGAGATCGTAGCCTTGATTTTTCAGGGTGTTAAACGTCTGGTTCTCAATATGCCATCGGCAGCGCCCTCCTTTCATGACGGGTTCTATGGTTTCTTCGTTAAGCGGAATATCAGTCACCCAGCACCAGATATGCTGTTTACCTTTTTTATCGGTTTCGACAAAATCAAGCACATTAACCTGTTCTGCATATTTTGCCTTGTTCAGCCTGACGTCATTGGCATAGCGAAACCACCACTTAATTCCAGTCTCTTCATTAACTTTTTCAGCACGGTGAACTTTTCCTTCTTTATCCAGCTCATCCATCGCTTCAACCAGCGAGGCATGGTTGCCATCTTTCGCGACAATGATGTAATGCCAGCCATAACTCTTAATCAGTTGGACAGTGGGGTTGTCAGCATAAAGACTGTCCAGAAGAATAACGAACTTTAGACGTGGGTGATGCTCTCGTATGGTGGCAAACAACCGTTTAATGGCATTTTTTTCACAGTCATTTTTGGTCGAACCGTCCTGGCAAACTATGGCTTCCGGTGCCAATGGCAAGACTGTTTTTTGATCCGGGTGAGCAATGCATGCTGCCATTAACTGGTGGTAGTGAGCTTCGTTGGCCTTTCCCTTATTTTTAGTACAGCACTCCTGACAAGGTTTTTTATTATTGCAGGAGTAAAATAGCCCAGTTCCATCGATCGGGAGCAAGTAGTGATTTTTCAAGTTCCCGCAGTGAAATTCGAATGCCTTCAGTAATCCGCCCCTTTGGACGTTAGACAGCAATGTCTTAAAAGGCTTTTTGAACTCTACGGGATCTATTGGATCCAGGATTTCCCGCATACTGGTATCACAGGGAGCACGTTTTTTTATCTGATACAGGTGCTCAAGGTTATGCCTTACTTCTTGCTCTGTTTTATCACGCTCAAACGAGAGGAGCGATGGGTACTTGAGATGCATCATGGCAAAAGCGGACATGGAGGCATCATGTATTGTTATTTTTCTGGAATCCTTGTTTGGTCGGACATCTGGAATTTGCTCATAACTTTCAGAAATCGTAGTAATTAAACTGTTTGCACAAAGATGCTTACGACTTTTTTGGAATGGATAAGCCATGAGAGACAGCCATTGATAAAGTATCCCTATCAAAAGTCAGCAATTCCCGCAGACTTGATTAAAGCCCTTAATAACAAGGGCTGTAGCTTGGTAGCCTCTTGCTAAAATCGCAGACTATCCGGTAGAATTTCACCACAATAATAATAACGATGCTCATGTTGTGCCGCTAACGAAACCAAGAACCATTGCTGAAAAACTGCTCAAAATAGTCTCTGATGAAGCGGGTCAAATTCCAGACTTTCGCAAGAAAAGCCAACATGACAAAATTGTCCTTCATGATGCGGTCATGAGTGGCCTGGCAGTCATGCACCTGAAATACCCTTCATTACTGGCTTTTGATCAGGATTGTGTCAATAACCCAGATAGGCTCAAGAACTTAAAGTCGATGTACAATGTCAGCTGTGTCCCCAGTGATACCTATCTGAGGGATCTGATTGACCCTATCGAAACACGCTATTTAAGGAAGTTCTTTACCCGCCTGTTTGCCTTTGTGCAACGATCTGGGCGGCTTAAGCAGTTCACTTATTTTGAGGAAGGGTATCTTGCGCCTATCGATGGTACGGGGCACTTTTGCTCAGGGAAGATTAGTTGTCCTGAGTGTTGTGTAAAAAAGCCAGGCAGCAAAAATCCGCAATACTACCATCAGTTACTGGCCTGCTGTCTGGTAAAGCCGGGCAAGAAAGAAGTATTACCTTTAATGCCTGAACCCATCATCAAACAAGTTGATGCGTCAAAGAATGATTGTGAGAAGGTAGCGCTCAAGCGGCTATTGGCGAATTTATCCAGAGAGCATCCGCACCTGCCACTGGTTCTGACTTTTGATGACCTGTACTCAGATGGACCGACCATCAAGTTGGTAAAGTCCTTTGGCTATAGCTTCATTATGGTGGCAAAGGATTCAACCCATGAGTCGTTATACCAGGCCGTCGATGAGCTGGATTGTGCAGACAAAGTGGTGCGCTATGAATATACCGATGATAAAGGGTTTACGCACTGGTTCCGGTTTGTGAATGGTGCCCCCATTAACAAGTCACACCCGGATGTGCTGGTTAACTTTCTCGAATATATAGAAATTGATCCAGAGGGCAACAAGAAGTACGTCAACACCTGGGTCACGGACATTGAGCTTTCAGCCGAGAACGTGAATAAATTCATGCGAGGAGCACGCGCTAAATGGAAAATTGAAAACGAAACGTTCAATACACTGAAAACACAGGGCTACCATCTCGAACACAATTACGGGCACGGAAAGCAGCATCTGGCCAGCAATCTGGCATGCCTGACTTTTACGGCCTTCCTCATCAACCAGATAGAACAACTGTCTTGCAAGCTCTTCCAGGAAGCGCTCAAGATAAAAAAGTCTAAAAAGGCATTCTGGCATGCCATACGAGGGCTGTTTGACTGGTTCTGCATTGATAACTGGACAGACGTATTTACAGCTATCATTGAAGGGCGAAGTGTGAGCTTGAAGTTGCTGACTGTCGATACGACATAGAGCGTTGATGTTAGCCCTGTGACCTGTGTTACCTGTCATTAAAACCGACTGCCGATATAGCAGCAGTCTGGCTCTGTTCATCCGCGATAAAATCATTTTTAATTAACTGAAAATGTGCCAGCCGGAATCTGGTTTGCGGGAATTGCTGATCAAAAGTAGACGTTATTTTGTGCGAAATCACTCCATTTGGAATTTACTGTAAGCCTTGCTGTTGCAGTGATTTAATTGATGTCACGGGAATAGCTGGTATTGCAGCTAATGCTTAAATGCTTGGTAGTTGTTCCAGATCATATAATAAGCAACTTATCTTCTGTTTAAGATATGATACATATAATCTCTAATTTTGCTCATCATTCTCAGAAACAAAGCCTATATGCTGATATGAGTGACACGCTTAATATCAGTCCCTTCTGCCAAGAAGCCTAAATATGCATGCACAAACTTCACCCAACTACATCCAAACACACTACCGCCCGTCACACCCTATCCATAACTATTCAGGCCATGGTGATAGCGTAAGGACAGACTCTATAACCATAAGACCCCATATTTTATCAGGTGTCATAGTAAATACGACAGAGCATGTTTATAACCTCTCAGATAATTACTTCATATAAGTCATTACCTATAATAGTTAATATCTATTAAAAGTATTATTTTAATCAATTTTAACAATGATAAGAAACCCGTAATCTTCACCACAACGGCGAGACAAACTGAGGACGCTTGGAAAAGCCTGATGTTTTTTAAGCGCTCCCATAACTAAGTAGGTAATGAAAATGACTCAATCCCTGATCAACACCGTAATCAAGCCTTTTAAAGCCACTGCTTTCCACAAGGGTGAGTTTGTTGACGTGACTGAACAGAGCCTGCTGGGCAAGTGGTCTGTGGTGTTCTTCTACCCAGCAGACTTCACCTTTGTCTGCCCAACTGAACTGGGCGACCTGGCTGACCACTACGAAAAACTGCAGTCCATGGGTGTTGAAGTGTACTCCGTATCCACTGATACCCACTTCACTCACAAGGCATGGCACGATACCTCTGACACCATTAGCAAGATTCAATTTCCAATGATCGGTGACCCCACTGGCGCTATTACACGCAACTTCGGTGTGATGATTGAGGAAGAAGGTCTGGCACTGCGCGGTACTTTCGTGATCAATCCGGAAGGTGAGATCAAGGCCATCGAAACCAACGATCTGGGTATTGGTCGTTCTGCCAAAGACCTGGTTCGCAAGGTGCAGGCTGCCCAGTACATCGCTGAACACGACGGCGAAGTTTGTCCGGCTGCATGGCAGCCAGGTGAAGAGACTCTGGCTCCGTCACTGGATCTGGTTGGCAAGATCTAAGGCCTGTGAATTAAGCCTCGGGCTATGCATTACAGTAAGTGCATAGCCGCAAGGCTGACCAGGCATTCTGGTTAGTACCGATTTTTTTCACCACAGAGGTACAGAGAACACAGTTTTTTTTGTTCTCGTTAAAAAGAAATCTCTGTGTTCTCTGTACCTCTGTGGTGAAAAAAAGTGGTGAAAAAAATCCCCTAGCCATAATTCCTGGTCAGCTTTGACACACTTAAATATTTAATACTTTTGAATACAGGGCTGCTGTCATGTTAGACACAACAGTGAAGAACCAATTAAAAGCCTACCTGCAAAACCTGAAAACACCAGTTGAGCTACTATTGTCTCTGGATAATGGGGAAAAATCCGGAGAAATGGCTTCCCTGGCAGACGACATTGCCAGCTTATCGGATAAGGTTAAAGTAACCGTTTCCCCGGATAGTGATGAGCGCAAGCCCTCCATGCTGGTTCGCTCTGAAGCCACCGGCAGTGAAATTCGTTTTGCAGGCCTGCCCATGGGCCATGAGTTTACTTCTTTAGTACTGGCACTACTGCATAGTGGCGGCCACACCATCAAGGTGGCAGAAGAGTTAGCTGAGCAGGTCAAGGCTTTGCCGGGAGAATACCGTTTTGAAACCTATGTTTCCCTGAGCTGCCAGAATTGCCCGGATGTGGTTCAGGCATTGAATATTATGTCCGTGCTTAATCCAAACATTACCAATGTCATGATTGATGGTGGCTTATTCCCAGATGAGGTAAGCAAACGAAATATTATGGCGGTGCCATCGATTTACCTGAATGGTGAACTCTTTGCCCAGGGACGTATCACCCTGCCAGAGATTCTCAACAAGCTGGATACCGGAGCGGCACAACGTCAGGCTGAGGCGCTGTCTGAAAAAGCCCCTTACGAAATGTTGGTTGTAGGGGGTGGTCCTGCGGGTGCGGCAGCCGCTATTTACAGTGCCCGTAAAGGTATTCGTACCGGTGTGGTGGCTGATCGCTTTGGTGGTCAGGTGATGGATACCGTTGGCATTGAAAACTTTATTTCTGTTAAGGCAACCGAAGGCCCCAAACTAGCCGCCAGTCTGGAAGAACATGTGCGTGACTACGATGTGGACATTATGACCCAACAGCGTGCCAGCAAAATTATTGCCGCTGAACAGGTGGGCGATCTGATTAAGGTAGAACTGGAAAGTGGTGCAACCCTGAAAAGCCGCGCTTTGGTTATTGCCACCGGTGCTCGCTGGAGAGAGATGAATGTACCGGGTGAGCAGGAATACCGTGGCAAGGGTGTCGCCTATTGCCCCCATTGTGATGGCCCCCTGTTTAAGGGCAAGAAAGTGGCTGTGATTGGTGGCGGCAACTCTGGCATTGAGGCAGCCATTGACCTGGCAGGTATTGTTGAGCACGTTACCGTACTGGAATTCGATAATAAACTACGGGCGGATGATGTGTTGCAGCGCAAGGCGCGTTCCATGGGTAATATCACTATTATTACTGAAGCATGGACCACTGAAGTGGTAGGCGACGGCCAGCGAGTAACAGGCTTGCGTTACACTGACAGGGGCGCCGGTGAAAGTGTCTCACTAGAACTAGCAGGTATTTTTGTCCAGATTGGCCTGATACCTAATGTAGAGTTTCTGAAAGGGACTGTGGATCTGAGTCCTCGCGGTGAAGTTGAAGTGGGTATTCAGGGTGAAACCTCTGTTCCCGGCATCTTTGCCGCCGGTGACGTAACCACCGCACCTTATAAGCAGATTATTATTGCCATGGGCAGCGGTGCCAATGCGGCTCTGGGAGCTTTTGATTATCTGATCAGAACACCAGCGCCTCAACAGCAAGAAGCGGCTTGATAAAAATCGCCTTAAGCTTTTATGGCCAGTGGCCGTTGACGTGTAATCGTCACCCCCTCAGGTCATGGAGGCTTGCCGGGGATAAATCTCAAAGCCTGTCAGATGCCGGTATGATAGAGAGCAATGTTTTCATAACCTGATAGAACCAGAATAATGCCCACTGATAACTAACCGGGAGTTTCTGGCTTATGTCCAGCTATCAAGAACTGACCGCATTCTGTCCGGATGATACGCCGGTCATGAGTCCGGCGGCATTTAAGGCGAAATACCAATTTATCATGAAGCTGGGGAGTGCTCTGCATGCCTTTGGTATTCAGGCATTTCGCCTGGAAGCTCACCTTATAAAAGTCTCCGGAAGCTTGGGGCTGGATGGCTCTTTTCTGATGACACCCACCTCGCTCACCTTTGTTTTTGCCAGCCCGGATAAACAAAATGAACATACCCACGTTTTGCGGGTGCAGCCGGGAGGCATTGATCTTGGAAAACTGGCTAATGTTAATAAAGTGGTCGAGGATTTATTAGAAGAAAGGATCACTGTGGTTCAGGCGCATATCCGGCTCAATGAAATTGAAGCCAGTAAGGGCTATTACAATAGTGTCGTTAGCCTGTTGGCCTATGGTGTGAGTAGTGGTGCCTTTGCCATGTTAATTGGTACAGACTGGCTGAATATCTTTTGGTCAACCTTTTTGGGTATCGTCTGTTTTGGTTTTGTTTACTGGTCCCAGTTTTCCAAACGAATGCCAGAAGTGCTTGAGCCTCTGGTGGCGATGGTCAATGGTTTTATTGCTGTGGGTATCTATTCCCTCGAACCCGGACTTAATGTCCCCCTGGCGGTATTGTCCAGTATTATTATTTTTATTCCCGGCCTGTCGATTACCCTGGGATTAAGCGAACTGGCAGCCAAGGAATTGATGTCGGGCACGGCCCGGGTAATGAATGCCATCATGCTGCTGTTTAAGCTTTATTTCGGGGCTATGCTGGGAGTGGCTATTGGCAGTTTAATATGGGGTCCAACACCACTTCCGGAAACGGCTGCCATGCCGTGGTGGGCTGTATGGTTGGGTGTGTTCTTACTCTCATTGACCCTTGGAGCCGTTTTTAATGTCAGAAAGCAGGATATAGGATGGGGTGTCTTGTCCGGTTTGCTGGCCTATGTTGCAACAAAGGCCGGGATTAATATCCTCGGTGATGCCCTGGGCTATTTTATCGGTGCTTTTGCTGTAGGCATATATGGTAACCTCTATGCAATATGGCGCAAGGCACCAGCAACTATTGTGCTATTGCAGGGTATTGTCGTATTGGTACCTGGCAGCAGAACCTATATGGGCCTGGATAGTTTGATTGGAGGGCATACTGTAGCCGGTATGACCAATCTTGGGTCAAATACCTTTTTGATTTTTATGTCTCTAGTGGCAGGTTTGATCTTTGCCAACATAGTGATCTCACCAAGACAGTCATTATAAATAGGATCTTACCTGTATCCACAGCCCTGCCAAAAAAGGCATTTTGGAATCATGAAGGACATGAAGAATTTAAAGAAAAGCCTTGGTGTTCTTTGTGGTTCCAAAAAAACTGGCCATTGCACTGAAGTTTTTGCGACAGCCTCTTCAGCTCGGGAATGAAGAACTCCCCACGTCATAATATAGTTTGAAAATTAATATTCTTGCCAAGGTTTTATTATTAGGCTAAGTAATTAGGCTGATAGAGTTAGTTAATTATCACTTTCAAAAAAAATAACATAGTATGGTGTGCGAAATTGTTTGGGGTAATGGATTCCTGGGAAAGCATTACCGGAGAGACTTTGATTACCAGCCAGTATCAGTATTACAGCTGTAGTTGATCGTTCTGTGATCAACTAAATATTTATGTCGTATAAGAACAATAATTATTAACTCAGCAATCCCGTTAGGTCGGTCGGGTATTTATGGAGCCGGATGACAGATTCCGGACGAAGTACCAGATTTGTTAATTCAATAACCAGGTAACCATTATGCGGATAGGTATCCCTGGAGAGATCCAGGAAAGTGAGAACCGTGTAGCTGCAACCCCTGATACAGTCAGCAAGTTGATCAAGCTCGGTTTTGATGTGGTGGTAGAGAGCGGGGCGGGAACCCGGGCACGCTTTGAGAATGTCGCCTATGAGGAAGCAGGCGCAGAAATCATAGCCAGCCGTAATGAGGTTTTCCGCTCAGATATTGTTCTCAAGGTTAATGCCCCCGTTGATGATGAAATCGAGCTGTTAAAGGAAGGGGCAACCCTCGCCAGCTTTATCTGGCCGGCTCAGAATAAAGCCCTGCTTGATAAGCTGACCCAGCGCAATATCAATGTTTTGTCCATGGACTGTGTGCCTCGTATTTCCCGGGCCCAGTCCCTGGATGCCCTGAGTTCTATGGCCAATATTGCCGGTTATAGAGCCGTGGTTGAAGCATCCCATCAGTTCGGTCGTTTTCTGAATGGTCAGATTACCGCTGCCGGTAAAATTCCTCCCGCTAAAATCATGGTCATTGGTGCCGGTGTGGCCGGCCTGGCTGCTATTGGTGCCGCAGGTAACCTGGGTGCCATTGTCCGCGCCTTTGATACCCGCCCGGAAGTTAAGGAGCAGGTGGAAAGTATGGGGGCGGAATTCCTTGAGCTGGACTTTGAGGAAGACGGCAGTTCATCCGATGGCTACGCCAAGGAGATGAGCCAAGCCTTTATCGATGCCGAGATGGCGCTGTTTATGGAACAGGCAAAAGAGGTGGATATTATTATCACCACGGCCCTGATTCCCGGAAAGCCGGCGCCGAAGCTGATTACGGAGGATATGGTTAAGGCCATGAAGCCCGGCAGTGTGGTGGTTGACCTGGCGGCGCAAACCGGTGGCAACTGTGCCTTGACTGAAAAAGACAAGGTGGTGGTACGTCATGGTGTTAACATTATTGGTTACAGTGACCTGCCAAGCCGTTTGCCAACCCAGTCCAGCCAGCTTTATGGTACTAACCTGCTGAACCTGATCAAGGTGTTGTGTCCGGAGAAAGATGGCACTATCACTATCAATTTTGATGATGAGGTGATCAGGGGCCTGACTGTTATCCGGGAAGGCAAGATTACCTGGCCTCCTCCCCCGGTAAAAGTCAGTGCTGCCCCTGCCAGCAAACCTGCCGAGGTTATTGCGCCAAAAGAAAAAAAGGAATCCCGGCCCAAGCCCTGGCTAAAACCTGCATTTTTTGCCGGTGGTGCCTGTTTGTTTGCCTGGGTTGCCAATGCGGCACCTGCCAGTTTTCTTGAGCATTTTACGGTCTTTATATTGGCATCCATTGTCGGTTATTACGTCATCTGGAATGTAACTTCTGCACTGCATACGCCACTGATGAGTGTGACCAATGCCATCAGTGGTATTGTCGTGGTGGGTGCCTTGATGCAGATGGGCAGTGACAATGCCCTGGTTCTGACCCTGTCGGCGATCGCTATTGTGGTGGCGATGATCAATATAGTGGGTGGATTCGCTGTAACCCAGCGGATGCTTAAGATGTTTCGTCTGGACAGGTAAAGGAGTCATATCACGATGTCCCAGGGATTATTAATGGCTGCCTACCTGGTAGCAGCCCTGATGTTTGTTATGAGCCTGGCTGGGCTCAGTAAGCCGGAAAGTGCCAGAACCGGTAATTTGTACGGTATGGCAGGAATGGTGATGGCTGTTCTTGCCACCCTGGCCCATGCCCATCTCGAAGGCTTCACTCTGGTTACCCTTTGTATGATTGTGGGGACGGGCATTGGCATCTATCTGGCCATGAAAGTCCAGATGACAGAAATGCCACAGCTGGTGGCCATTCTTAATGGCTTTGGCGGGTTAGCGGCGGTGCTGATCGGGTTCTCCAGCGCCCTTGAGTCAGGTTCAACCGTTGCAGGTCTGGCGCAGTTTTTATCGACAACGGAGCAGGCCATTCATCACGTTGAAATTTTTGTGGGTGTCATTATTGGCGCAGTGACGTTTAGTGGCTCTCTGGTTGCAGCAGGTAAGTTACATGCTTTGATCCCCAGCAGTCCATTGTCGATGCCGGGTCGCCACTGGATTAATCTGGTACTGGTGGGGCTAGCGGTATTGATGGGTGTTGTCTATACCCAGCAGGAAAGTATACTGGCCCTGACCTTGATGACAGCCTTTGCTTTGGCTTTTGGTGTGCTGCTGGTGTTGGGGATTGGCGGGGCGGACATGCCGGTGGTGGTGTCCATGCTCAATGCCTATTCAGGTTTGGCGGCGGCTGCCACGGGTTTTATGCTGAATAATAATCTGCTGATTATTACCGGTGCCATGGTGGGTTCTTCTGGTGCAATTTTGTCGTACCTGATGTGTGCGGCCATGAATCGCTCTTTTGTGTCCGTTATTCTGGGTGGCTTTGGTGCAGAGAGTAGTGCATCCTCCGGTGGTGAGGTAGAGGGAGAACATACGGAGTCCACGGTTGAAGATGTAGCGGAAATGCTGAAAAACTCGTCCAGCGTTATTATCACTCCGGGTTATGGTATGGCTGTGGCTCAGGCGCAATATGCTGTGCGGGAACTGATCTCTGAATTGCACAACAGGAAGATCAAGGTGCGTTTTGGGATTCACCCGGTGGCGGGACGTTTGCCTGGTCATATGAATGTTTTGCTGGCAGATGCCAAAGTGCCCTATGACATTGTTGAGGAGATGGATGAAATCAATGATGACTTCTCTGAAACGGATACGGTGCTGGTTATCGGTGCAAACGACACAGTTAACCCCGCAGCGACAGAAGACCCCTCCAGTCCTATTGCCGGTATGCCGGTACTGAAGGTATGGGATGCCAAGAATGTGGTGATATTCAAACGCTCCATGGCGACCGGCTATGCGGGCGTTCAGAATCCACTCTTCTACAGGGAAAACACCCGAATGCTGTTTGGTGATGCCCACCAGAGTGTGGATGATATTATCAAGCAGCTTTAAATGTTTGATGATTAAAAAACGACACCTTGTCACATTTGGCGTTATAAAGTGGTAAGGTGTCGTTTTAATCTGGAATCATTCATTCGAGTAGCGTTAATGTTTCCAGACGCTGGCAATCACGTTCTAGCCCTTCATGAATACTATGCTCGTTTCTTTTAATCTGTTCAGCGGTTTTTTCTGGATCTAATTGCATCCAAAAATTTGCAAGAAAACCATTTGGATCTGTTACCGTTTCTCCTTCAAAGTGTCTAAATATACAGATTAGGTAAAAGTCCCTTGCTTGTTTTAAGTCAAGATGAAAGCTGACTGCAAGATCCCTGATTTTTTTTCTGCTATCTGGATTCGGAATTATTTGAGGTAATTCAGAAAAACGCCATAGGGCATCTGATCGAATACCTAACAGCATGAATAGGGTGAATAGGGTATCGTGAGATTGTTCTGGTCTGGAGGCAATTAACGTTTTTGTATAGTTATACATTTTTGAAATACAGGCAATAGCACGAAAGCCATGATTTAATAACTGGGATGGTTCTTCTGATAACTGGGCTTTTATAAGTAAAATATCTGAGAGGGTAATATGGAGGTCCATGATAAATTCAGGATAATTAAGAAACTGCAAAAATTCTGCCGTTTTTTTAAAATAACTAATAGTTTGTAAAGTAGGATCAATGTCATGGGTGTGTGGATTGTTGAATCCAAGTGTGTTTACATGACTATGAAGCTTGGCGAGATGTTTATCAGTTAATTTCGTGAATCTAGCCTCGATATCATATTCAAAATGCCGTTTTACTTCAAATTCCAGAACAAAATTTTTAGCTTCTCGCCAGTCATGTTTAATAACTTCATTTGGGTTTATTTTTCTTAATAGATTAATTTGATCGTAAGCCCTGTATATTAGCGGCATGGAAAAAAATGATATGCTGTTTTCGTCTTTTTTTAGAAAATTTCTGGCAGCTCTATCATAAGATCTAAGTAATAAGTAGTTTAATTCGTATTGCTGATCTGATTTCATCTCAAGTATTGCTGAGTGATGTGTCATTAGCCCTATAGTATCCTGGTAGCAACCTGTGCCGAATAGTTTATATGCTTCTGTTAATAAAGTATGGGTGTCATACTTCAGCAATTCCCGCAAACCAGATTCCGGCTGGCACATTTTCAGTTAATTAAAAATGATTTTATCGCGGATGAACAGAGCCAGACTGCTGCTATATCGGCAGTCGGTTTTAATGACAGGTAACACAGGTCACAGGGCTAACATCAACGCTCTATGTCGTATCGACAGTCAGCAACTTCAAGCTCACACTTCGCCCTTCAATGATAGCTGTAAATACGTCTGTCCAGTTATCAATGCAGAACCAGTCAAACAGCCCTCGTATGGCATGCCAGAATGCCTTTTTAGACTTTTTTATCTTGAGCGCTTCCTGGAAGAGCTTGCAAGACAGTTGTTCTATCTGGTTGATGAGGAAGGCCGTAAAAGTCAGGCATGCCAGATTGCTGGCCAGATGCTGCTTTCCGTGCCCGTAATTGTGTTCGAGATGGTAGCCCTGTGTTTTCAGTGTATTGAACGTTTCGTTTTCAATTTTCCATTTAGCGCGTGCTCCTCGCATGAATTTATTCACGTTCTCGGCTGAAAGCTCAATGTCCGTGACCCAGGTGTTGACGTACTTCTTGTTGCCCTCTGGATCAATTTCTATATATTCGAGAAAGTTAACCAGCACATCCGGGTGTGACTTGTTAATGGGGGCACCATTCACAAACCGGAACCAGTGCGTAAACCCTTTATCATCGGTATATTCATAGCGCACCACTTTGTCTGCACAATCCAGCTCATCGACGGCCTGGTATAACGACTCATGGGTTGAATCCTTTGCCACCATAATGAAGCTATAGCCAAAGGACTTTACCAACTTGATGGTCGGTCCATCTGAGTACAGGTCATCAAAAGTCAGAACCAGTGGCAGGTGCGGATGCTCTCTGGATAAATTCGCCAATAGCCGCTTGAGCGCTACCTTCTCACAATCATTCTTTGACGCATCAACTTGTTTGATGATGGGTTCAGGCATTAAAGGTAATACTTCTTTCTTGCCCGGCTTTACCAGACAGCAGGCCAGTAACTGATGGTAGTATTGCGGATTTTTGCTGCCTGGCTTTTTTACACAACACTCAGGACAACTAATCTTCCCTGAGCAAAAGTGCCCCGTACCATCGATAGGCGCAAGATACCCTTCCTCAAAATAAGTGAACTGCTTAAGCCGCCCAGATCGTTGCACAAAGGCAAACAGGCGGGTAAAGAACTTCCTTAAATAGCGTGTTTCGATAGGGTCAATCAGATCCCTCAGATAGGTATCACTGGGGACACAGCTGACATTGTACATCGACTTTAAGTTCTTGAGCCTATCTGGGTTATTGACACAATCCTGATCAAAAGCCAGTAATGAAGGGTATTTCAGGTGCATGACTGCCAGGCCACTCATGACCGCATCATGAAGGACAATTTTGTCATGTTGGCTTTTCTTGCGAAAGTCTGGAATTTGACCCGCTTCATCAGAGACTATTTTGAGCAGTTTTTCAGCAATGGTTCTTGGTTTCGTTAGCGGCACAACATGAGCATCGTTATTATTATTGTGGTGAAATTCTACCGGATAGTCTGCGATTTTAGCAAGAGGCTACCAAGCTACAGCCCTTGTTATTAAGGGCTTTAATCAAGTCTGCGGGAATTGCTGGTCATACTTCGTTGAGGTATAAGGGGCTAATAACTTTGTGAGGAGTATACCGCAGATGCCATTATCTGAAAAAAACAGGATGATAATCAGAGGAATGTTTGGCTTTAAAAATATAGACATGTTTAGTACTTCATGATTAAAAAAATCATTCTTTAACTGTATTTCAACACTACAGTGGCCAGCAAATTAAAGTCAAAACACTGCCGTTCCTTGTCCAGCTGGTTATATCCGTAATAGATACGGAATCCCTGGCTGGTATAATCTTCAGCAAGATTCGGGCAAAATAAACCCTTTTTAAGGCAGTCCTACCATGACAGGAAAAGCAATGCAGACTATTACAAAGATAGTCCTTGCCAGTGGCAACCGGGGCAAGTTAAACGAATTTCAGCAGATGCTGGGAGCCATGGATATTACCATGCTTCCTCAAAGTGACTTTGAGGTGGACTCTGTTGAGGAGACAGGACTCACTTTTGTTGAAAATGCCATTCTAAAAGCTCGCCATGCTGCTAGAATATCAGGGCTGCCGGTGATTGCAGATGACTCTGGCCTGGAAGTGGATGCTCTAAATGGTGAGCCAGGCATCTATTCTGCCCGCTATGCTGGTGAAGCCTCATCTGATGCGGATAACAATGAACAGTTACTCCGTAATTTATCGGGTGTTGCCACGGAAAACCGCACGGCGCGTTTTCAGTGTCTTCTGGTTTTTCTGAGACATGCCGATGATCCGACCCCTATTATTTGCCAGGGAACCTGGGAGGGTTTTATCCTCGAAGAGCCTCGGGGAGAGCATGGCTTTGGCTATGACCCCCTGTTTTTTGTGCCTTCTGAGCACTGTTCTGCTGCAGAGCTGCCTGCGGGTAAGAAAAACCAATTGAGTCACAGAGCCCGTGCCTTGCAGGTATTGGCAGAAAGGTTGAAGTCATTTTGTTAAGTCCGCTTTCTTTACCTCCACTCAGTCTGTATATCCATGTGCCCTGGTGCATCAGGAAGTGTCCATACTGTGATTTTAACTCCCATGCCAAAGGGCCGGATGGTATTCCTGAGGGACAGTATATTGAAGCTTTACTAAAAGACTTTCAGCTTGAACTACCCAAAGTACAGGGGCGTGAATTACAGACCATTTTTATTGGTGGTGGCACCCCCAGCTTGCTTTCGCCCCAGGGGTATCAGCGATTGTTTGATGGGTTAAAAGGAATGATTCCTTTTTCCAGTGAAATTGAAATTACCCTGGAAGCCAACCCGGGGACTTATGAGCATGGACGTTTTCAGGGTTATTTTGATGCAGGAGTTAACAGACTTTCTCTTGGCGTGCAAAGTTTTCAGAATAATAAGCTGAAGGCACTGGGCCGTATTCATAGTGCAGAAGAGGCGGTTGAAGCTATTTCTTCATTGCAGCAGGAAAATAATAGTCAGGTTAATTTTAATATTGACTTGATGCATGGATTACCCGATCAGTCCAGGGATGATGCGCTTAATGACCTGAAAATGGCGATCAGTCTGAAACCAACGCATATATCCTGGTATCAGTTGACCATTGAACCCAATACGGTTTTTTATTCCAAACCCCCCGCCATTCCTGAAGATGATATTTTGTGGTCTATTCAGGAGTCAGGCCAGCAGCTATTAGCTGATTCCGGCTATAGGCAGTATGAAATTTCAGCCTATAGCCTTCCCGGAAAACAGGCCCGCCATAATCTGAATTACTGGCAGTTTGGTGATTATATCGGGATTGGTGCCGGTGCCCATGGCAAGTGGGCCTGTGCACGTACCGGTGATATTTCCAGAAACTGGAAAACCCGTATGCCCCAGGATTACCTGTCTGCCGGGAAGGCATTTCAGGCTGGTTTAAGAACATTGGAAGCCAGTGAAATTCCGCTGGAATTTATGATGAATGCCCTGAGGCTTTACCATGGAGTTGATGCCAGCTTGTATGAAAAGAGAACGGGGCAGCCGCTGTCTTCTATTAATAAGGGCTTAAGTGAGGCTGTTCAGAAAGGGCTTATGGTTAAAGAAAAGAGGCTGGCACCTACTGAACAGGGGCGCCTGTTTTTAAATGACCTGCTGGAACTTTTCGCCTGATTTTCGCTCAGGTGTCTATCCGGGCTGTTAATTCATAGTCACCGATGGTGCTTTGTAACTGTTCATGACGCAGTTGCCTTTGGGGATCGTGAAGCTGGATACGCTTTCCTGATTCCCTTGCTTTATTCACCACCTGCTCAAGCAGTCGGCCACCCACACCCCGACTACGGGTCAGATTCCTTACACAAAGACCATGAAGCAGCCAGTAATCCGGTGCTTCATCCACCATTATTGCACCTAATAAGCGGTTGTTAAAACGGGCTGCAAAGAGTTTATGTGCCTTATCTTTCCGGGTTGACTCTATCAGTCTTTTAATAGCCTGCTGGTGAGAGGAAGACGGCCAGTCTTCAAGCATCCAGCTGGGAGCATCCTCGTAGATTTTTTGCAAGTCTTCCAGATCCTGATCGGATGGCTGGCGCACTTCTTCAACAGTAACAGGCATGATGGTCTCTACTTCACAATCAAAAATTCAGGAGAGGGCTATTATTAATCGAGTTATTGGGAAAGACCTTAAAATAAGGCCGGAGAATGATTATGCAGATTATAACAGCCATTATTCAACGCTGCTTGCCAGTCATTGCAGGTGTATTGCTTGTTGCCAGTTGTACCGAGACCAGGGAAGAAGTGTGTTTCCCCAGGGTTGATGAAAGCCTACCCCAGTATGTCATTGGGTTTGGTGGTCTTTTCTATGAGGCAACAAGACGATCCCGGCTTGAAGGTGCTACTGGAGTCAAACTTTTGCCCATCATGGTTAATGACTTTCAACGTGGCTGGATTGCTCGTAGCAAGCCTGGTGATGTAAAGGACACCAGTCTGGCAATTACAGCGGCTAAAGGTAAACAGTTTAATGGCATATTGTTGTCTGTTTCTCCCAGCATAATAAAGGGAATGGATAGAAAAGAGCACAAGCAATGCCGGGTTTTGGTGTCGCGAGAGCAATTGCAATCAATGACTGGTATGTCCATACCGGAAAAAGGCCAGTTTTGGATATATCAGGTTCAGTCAAAACAGTTAAACAAGCCCGCTGCCAACTACCCAATATTACAGTCCCGGGTTGATGAGTTTCTAACGGGGTGCATTGAACAGGGTGAACGCTTCCAATTACCTGACTTCTCAAGGCAGTGTATCAGGATGACTGATGGCTGGTCTGTACACTGGAGTAATGACCGCGCTCGCCCGGTGGGAGGAAAGCCTGTTCAGATCCGCTTTAAAGAAGTGGATAAACTGCTTGAGCAGTTGGAAGGCAATCTTTATGAGAATATTAGGGCGCATTAGGGGCTGTTGACGTTTGCTCGTGTGCTCAGCCAAAACCAGCGGTTTCGTGGCTAAACCACACCCGGTTAGAGAACCGTAGTTTGATGTTTCTCGTTTTCTCATTCCCGGCACCCTGAGGGTTTCTCGATACCCTCTCCTCGCTGGGAATGCATAGGGATGTCTCCAATTGATAGCGGGTTACGGCCTGGACGCCAAAATAATTTTAATATTTACAGTTAAGAAAAGATAAAAGTGGTAGATATGCCTTAGAGGCTGTTTATTTTATGGATATCAGGAAGATAGGATGGCCGGGAGGGAATTCAACAATGCCTGCTCATAGTTTAAAGAACCAATTTTCACTTAGCTTATTAAGCCTTGCCATTGCCAAGTCTGTTTCTGCTGATACCGTTGTTTTCCCCAATAATGTGGGCAATGTTACCATTTCTTCTGGCACGTACTATAACGAGTCTGCCAGTGATGTGAGCATGCTAACACTAAGTTCAGTCATGGTGACAAGAGGTATAAAAAACTATGTTTTCAGAACGTCAGGGACGCTAAATATTGATGGAAACTTGGTTGTTAATAAAGGCTTAAACACCAGCGGAATCCTTTACTATGACCAGTATAACCCTGATATAGACCTCAATATAGCCTCCGGAGGTAGTATACAGGTACTCGCCGGACTGGGGTCTCCCATAAGATTTGGCCAATCTGCAAGAGCCAGCATTTCAAATAGTGGCTATTTATACAGTCGGGACTCTGAAGCCATATCTATTTCACCGGATAATCCAAATGGTACTACTGTTGTAGGAGATTTTACTAATGAGCGCCATGGAACAATTAAAGGATACGCGGCACTGAGAATTTTTGAGGGGGATCTTGATGGCAGCTTTATCAATAAGGGGACGATTGAGACATCAGGTAGCTCCGGGTTGTCAGTTCAATTGGGTCATCTGGTGGGCAACATTGAAAATCATGGTTCCTGGAGTAGTAAGGGGTCTGCCATTTGGATTAATGATGCCAGTTCTTTTGATGGCGAGATAATTAATACAGGAAGTTTATCGGGAACCAGTGGCGTTATTAAAATCAGTGGTGATGAAACGGCGGGTGACTCATTTGCCCGATTTGGTGGTGGTATTGAAAATAAGAACTGGGGCAGTATGGAAACTGAAACAGGTCATGCCATCGAAATTACCAATGCGTCATTTAGTGGTGGCATTATAAATGAGGCAGGATCAAGAATTATTACCCATGATCCAGATAAAGCAGCGATTTATATAGGGGCTAACCCGGCAGATGCATTGGGTACGGCGGGATTGATTAGCGATGGTGTGGACAATGATGGAGCTATTATTGGTGGCTATTCCATTAAAAATGATAATGCTGATCATGATCTTGAAGTATTAAATAGACCTCTTGGCTTATTGCAGGGGAAAATTTCAGGACGGATAAACCTTGATAACCAGGGAGTTTTTTCATCAGGCAGACAATCTTCTATAACGGGTGATGTTACCAATACAGGTGTATTGGAGCTGGATATTGATGAAGACTCTATTACCTCGCCTGCCCTCACTGTATCCGGAACAACAACCCTGTCTCCAGGTAGTACTGTTCTGGTTATTCCCACCACGGACATTTATTTTGATGATAGTAAACTCAATGGTGAGGTCTACAAAGTACTCAGTTCCGGGACATTAGTAGATAATGGTTCAACAATGGAGTCGAGTCTTTTGCTACAGGTGACTAAAGCAATAGATGGTAATACGTTGACAGCAACAGTCTCTCGAAGACAAACAGATGATATTTTGCCGAAATCCATCCACTTTAAAAATTTTATTGAAGCCACTAAAAACTCAACAAGATTATTCGATATCATCGCTCCTTATGATGATGTAGAGCAATTGAATAACCTATTGCAAGAAAGCGCTGTGAACAATTCATCCCAGCAGGTTAATAGCCTTGTGCAACAAGAAACGATGGCTATTGTATTAAAACGACTGGATAGCCAAAGGGATGCATACAGTTCCATTTCCTATGGAGATGAAGATACAGAGAGAGGCTTTTGGGTCAAGGTGATGTCATCTGATGCATCACAGGATAACACCAGGAATTCGGATAATATTGAGTTGAAAGGATTTGATGCAGAAGTGACAGGCATTAGTTTGGGGGCTGATAAGCAGTTTCAGTTTAATAGCATTGGCTTAACTGTTGGAAGTGCCTTTACTCGTGCAATGGTAGATGTATTTAAACATCGCTCCAGTGATCGTAGCAATGTAGAAAACTATCAGCTTGGATTATATAGTTCTTTAAATTGGCAAAATTGGTTTGTTGATGGCGTATTGAATGTTGGCTGGGGGCATCATGACCGGACTCGATATATAGATGGCATTATTAATACCCCCATCCTTGCGGATTTTAAAAGCAAGCATTTAGGGTTAAAGTTGTTAGTTGGATACAATGCACTCTATAAGAATATTACTATTGAACCCCTGTTGGGATTTTCTTTTTCGAGGTTTAGTAACGAGGGCTATAGAGAAAAAGATAGCTATGATACGGGGTTTGCGCAATCTGTTCGGGGAGATGTGGTCAGGAAAGTGGAGTTGGGGGCAGGTATTGCAGTGAGTCGTACCTTTTTACTGGATAAAGGAACCCTTGAGCCTTCTTTAAGTGTAATGGCCTGGCATGATTTAAAGAGGGATACACCAGAGAATGTTTCTCGCTACCTGGTAGGAGGAAACTATTTCGCGGTGCAGGGAGTTACGCCTAAAAAAGACAGTTATACCGCTACATTTAACTTGAAATACCATCATGCTGATAATATGAGCTTTGCTACGGGATATGAGCGAAATCAGAAATCAGGTTATGTAAGTAATAATTACTTTGTTGAGATGAGATACGCCTTTTAATGATCGATATGCAGGGGCTGTTGAGGCTTTATCATGAACTCAGTGGCTCTCTCCTTCCCATCCTCCTGAGACTTGATGGCTGAAAAATGCCATATTAATAAGAATAATAGGGTTGTTTCAGTGAGGCATTGTGGTTTGATAATGAATGACATTATACCTGAGCATAAGCCGGATAGAGATGAAAAAAACCTGGCGATGCTGGTGCATCTGTTACCCTTTCTGGGTTTTATGATTCCTGGCATGAATATAGCCATTCCCCTGGTAATCTGGTTTATGAAAAGGGATAAATCCCCTTTTCTTGATCATCACGCCAGGGAGGAACTTAACTTTCAAATTACAGTCGCTTTAGTTGTTGCTTTGTGGATAGCGTTAAAAATGATCTTGGTAGGTTTTTTGTTGCTACCTCTGGTTCCTGTTGTAACGATTATTGTGCTTGTCTTGATGGTACGGGCTGCCATTGTCGCCAGTCGGGGTAAGTACTATCAATATCCATTGATTTTCAGGCTGGTTAACTAGACGCGCCTTGCTAGAAAACCAGCAATTTGCTGGAGCTGGGCAAGGTGCGCTTTAAAAACAGCTTCCCTGACTGGGCAGGCTATTAATATTTTTCTCATTCCTCTCGTTCCCAGGCTCCCGAGACTGTCGCAAAAGTTATTTTTATTAACCACGGAGACACAAAGACACAGAGAAAAGCGTTGTTTGTATCATTTTTGCTCCTGATAAGGGCCAAAACAAGAAAACTTTGTGCCTCTGTGTCTTTGTGGTTAAAACAAAGCATACTTTTGCGACACCCTCTCCAGCCTGGGAATGCATATCTCTCTAAGCCGTAACGGTCAGAGGTATCCGTATGCATTCCCAGCGAGGACGCTGGGAACGAGAGGAAATCTCCGTGTCTTTGTGTCTCCGTGGTTAATAACAATCACTTTCGCGACACCCTCAGGACGCTGGGAGCGGGAGGAATGTCCCCAATGTAAGCTTTCATTTAGATTCAGCTCTATATACTTCACGCCTCAAAATATGCTCACTGAATTCACGCTGGAAGATACTTGCCTGGCCTGTGGGGCTAGAAAAAGGGCTATCCAGTCAATGTGACCCAGGGCTAACAATAAAACTCTGGGCGCATGTCGAAACTAAAACCAAAAAATTATTGGAGTTTTTAATGAAAAAACTGCTTGCAGTTGCTGCCATGACTATCGCAGCCACCAGCGCTTCCTCCGTTATGGCTGATAATGGCATGTTTGTTGGTGCTGAGTTTGGTAAGGCTAAGATTGATGGGGAGACAACCCTGACATTCGGTTCTCAGACAAAAATTACCAGTGACTATGAAAAAGCCAATCAATATGGCATCCGGGTCGGTTCTTATATCAATGACAGTATCCGGATTTATGGAAACCTGAATCAGGCGCAAAAAGATGAAGATGGGGGTAAGCTTACAACTCGCCAGCTTACTGCATCTGCGGACTATGTCCTTGATACTGGCTACCCGGTAAAACCATTTATCGGTGCAACACTGGGAGCAAACTGGGCTGAAATCAAAACTGATTATACATCTGAATCAAACTGGGCTCTGGCTTATGGCGCACAGGCGGGTGTTGTTGGTCAGTTTGGACAGTTTGATGTTGAGCTAGGATACCGCTATCTGAAACTTGATAACAAGCTTGATTTCTCCAACATTTCTGAAGTAAAAGTGAAAGACTCTAAGACTCCATATCTGGCCGTATCCTACAAGTTCTAAGTTAAAAGGCTGCTATACGCAGCCTTTTTTCTACATTCTGTAAATGTGGTCAAACCCTATTTATTCCCTTCAGTTTTAATGGCAACATTATCTAGTTGCTTTATGACCTAAGACATTACGTCTTCTCCTTGGCTCTCCTGATCCTACAGGTATTGCATATCGCACTTGAGCCTAAGCATTTCCCCCTCGAAAAACTGAATATCCAACGTCTTCTAAACGACGAATGTCTCTGTATTTAACAGCCGCTTTGAAGATGTATTTTCCGGATAAGTCATATCCCACCAAGGGAGATAGATATCAGGTACAAGGAGCATTAAACGACATATAACTACTAAATAAATAGGGTTTTATATGACAATAGATATAACACAAAGGAGTGAACGCTTTCTCCTGATATTAACTTTGGGTGCTCTCACTACCCTTGGCCCCATGGCCATTGATCTGTATCTGCCTGCACTTCCGGCCATTGCCAGTGATATGGGTGAGCCTCTCCATAAAATACAGTTTACCCTCAGTGCCTACACCGTAGGTTTTGCCCTTGGTCAACTTATCTATGGGCCTTTGTCGGATCGCTTTGGTCGTCAAAAGGTGATGTTGCCAGGAATTATTTTTTATATGCTCACCAGCCTGTTAGCGGCTACCTGCACTAATGCCAACCAGCTGATTATGGTTCGTATTCTTCAGGCGATGGCTGGAGCGGCTATTATGGTCACCATTCCCGCAATGGTGCGGGATCTCTTCCCCAGGGAAGAAAGCGCTAAGGCACTTTCCTCGATCCTGATGGTTATGACTGTTGCCCCGCTGGTGGCTCCCATATTAGGCGGTCAAATACTCAAGTTCTGGGGGTGGCAAACATTATTTCTATTTCTGGCGGGAATAGCCGTGCTGGGATTCATCCTGGCTTTATCCCGCATCAGTGAAACCCTGCCCCTGGAGAAACGCTCGAGGACTTCAGGCGGAGAACTGGTCTGGAACTACCTCGATATTTTGAAAAACAGGGAGGCTATGGGTTGCATTCTATGCCATGGTTTCTTTTTTGGTGGCATGTTTGCCTTTATTTCCGGTTCTCCCTTCATCTACATCGAGCTGTTCGGTGTCAAACCTGAGAACTATGGCCTGCTGTTTTCCCTGAATATCATCTCTATGGCCATAATGAATATGGTCAATATGCGCCTGATTGGCAGGCTACAGCTGTTTACTATTTTAAAAACAGGCAGTGTTATTGCCGCCGTTGCATCACTGACGCTGCTTTTTAATGCTAAAACAGGCTTTGGTGGTCTGTTTGGAATAGTCTTGCCAGTCATGGCATTTGTGGCCTGTATGGGACTTACCGGCCCGAATTCCAATGCCCTGGCCCTGGCTCACTTTCCAAAAACAGCCGGTACAGCCAATGCCCTGGCTGGTGCCCTGCGTTTTTCTATAGGAGGATTGTCGTCTGTTGCCGTAGGGTTTCTGCAAGATGGCACTGCAATGTCCATGGCTCTGGTGATGGCAGGTTGTGGCCTGCTCTCTGTAAGCTCTTTACTGCTTACCAGGAATCAGGGAGTCACTGCGGAAGAGCTAACAGAGTTAACCGGGTCAGGTAATCCGGTTAACCGGGGAGCCTCTGCCTGAACCTGGTATAGTGAATACCACACCGGCCTGCTGGCCGGTTTTCTTTTATATGAAGAAGTATTTTTCCTGGAGCGACACAAATAAGTGACAGAAACCATAGTTAAACGCAGTAATTGTTATTACCATTTCCCCCCGAACATGGTTAGACTGGTTCCCAGGCTCCTGCCTGGGAATGCATACCTCCCCAGGCCGTAATCCCGGTATTAGGTGGAAACATCCGTATGCATTCCCAGCGAGGACGCCAGGAACGAGAGGATTCCGCAACGTTATCGCCCCCAGGTTGTTTCAGGGAGTTATTAATGAGTTTCAGGCTTGCTATCAACGGCTATGGCCGGATTGGCCAATGCGTGCTCAGGGCACTGTACGAAAATAGTTACAGGAATAGCTTTGAAGTGGTGGCTATTAATGAACTCTCTGACCTTGAAACCCTCACTTATCTCACCCGGTATGACACGTCCCACGGGCGTTTTCCAGCCAGAGTTGAAAGCCAGAATGAACACCTCCGGGTTAGCGACGATTATATCAGGGTGTTTAACCAGCAAAATCCTGAGGCGCTTGACTGGAAAAGCATGAATATCGACCTGCTGTTAGAGTGTTCGGGTTCATTTAAGGATCGCAGAACGGCAGAGTTGCATCTGGAAAGCGGAGCGCCAAGGTTACTTTTTTCACAGCCTGCCCAGCCTGATGTGGATGCCACTATTGTTTATGGCGTCAATGAAGAACGATTATCCGCTGAACATACCATTGTTTCAGCAGCCTCCTGCACAACCAATTGTATTGTGCCGGTTATCAAGGCCCTGCATGAAGCCTTTGAAATAGAGTATGGCTCCATCACTACGATCCATTCTGCCATGAATGACCAACCGGTGATTGATGCCTATAACCAGAATGATCTCAGGCTCACGAGAAGTGCCCTGCAATCCATAATTCCTGTTGATACCGGGCTGCCCAAGGGGATAGACCGCCTGTTACCAGAGCTAACGGGGTGCTTTAAAGCCACATCCATGCGGGTGCCCACCATTAACGTCTCCTGCATGGACTTATGCGTTCATGTAAAGGCACAGACCACCGAACAGCAAGTTAACCATGTACTGCAGCAAGCCACCCGGGGACGGCTGGAAGGGATTATCGGGCTAACCTATGAACCCCACGCATCAATGGATTTTAATCACGATGCCCGTTCCTGTGTGGTGGATGCGACCCAGACCCGGGTGACCTCTGGAAAACTGGTGAAAGTACTCTGCTGGTTTGATAATGAATGGGCCTTTGCCAATAGAATGCTGGATGTTGCCCATTGCTGGTTAAGCCTCTATTGAGATGGGTTTTCCATTTCAAAAGACAACAATAAAAACCAGTTATACGTTACCCCTCGTGATCCATTGAAAACCGGTTTGATCCAAATCACTGGATGAGATTTGTACGTACCAGCCAGGATTATTTTGTGCTATTGTCCCGAACATTTTTAAGGCCAGGCTGTACCTAGTACTCCATTTAAATGTACTTCCCGGGTTCAGCTATCGGTCCATTCCTGTCACTTTCGACGAAGGAAAAATCATGAACGTACTGAAAATGACCGATCTGGATCTGTCCGGAAAACGCGTGCTGATTCGCGAAGACCTGAATGTTCCGGTCAAGGACGGTAAAGTTACCAGCGATGCCCGCATTCTGGCATCCCTGCCCACCATCAAACTTGCTCTTGAAGCCGGTGCCAGAGTGATGGCTACCTCTCACCTGGGTCGTCCTACAGAAGGCGAGTATGATGAGCAGTTTTCCCTGAAGCCTGTGGCCGATTACATCAGTGATTTGCTGGGTAAAGAAGTTCGACTGGTTAAAGACTGGGTTGATGGTGGTTTCGAGGTTGCAGAAGGCGAGCTGGTTATCCTGGAAAATGTCCGCTTTAACAAGGGCGAGAAAAAGGATAATGAAGCGCTGTCCTGCAAAATGGCAGCCCTGTGTGACGTTTATGTAATGGACGCCTTTGGCACCGCGCACCGTGCCCAGGCTTCCACCCACGGTGTTGGTAAATTTGCGGCTGTTGCCTGCTCCGGTCCACTGCTGTCAGGAGAACTGGATGCACTGGGCAAGGCCCTGGGTGAGCCAGCCCGTCCGATGACTGCCATTGTTGGTGGCTCCAAGGTTTCCACTAAGCTGACAGTACTGGAATCCCTGTCCGAAATCTGCGACCAGCTGATTGTTGGTGGTGGCATTGCCAACACCTTCCTGGCAGCGGCGGGTAAAAATGTAGGCAAGTCCCTGTATGAGCAAGACCTGATTCCCCAAGCCAAGGCGCTGATGGAAAAGGTTAATGTACCTATGCCTGTGGATGTGATCTGCGGCAAGAAGTTCGACGAAAATGAGCCAGCGGTTATCAAGACTGTGGATGAAGTCTGTGATGACGATATGATTTTTGATGTTGGCCCGGAAACTCAAAAACTGTTCGCTGAAGTTCTGAAAAGCGCTAAAACTATTCTCTGGAATGGCCCTGTGGGGGTATTTGAGTTTGATCAGTTTGGTGAAGGAACCAAGTCCCTTGCCATGGCGATTGCAGAATCTTCCGCATTCTCTATCGCCGGTGGTGGTGATACCCTGGCTGCCATTGATAAATACGGCATCAAGGAAAAAGTATCCTATATTTCCACCGGTGGCGGTGCTTTCCTTGAGTTTGTTGAAGGAAAAACCCTTCCTGCCGTGGCAATGTTGAAAGAAGCCGCTGCAAAATAGTGGCTTACCAGCAAAGCGGCGATTTGCGCTGCTTTGCTGAATAATAAAAAATCAATAGCCTTCTCTTTTTCTATTTATACGACAAAAGACTTTTCATGCCCGACTGTTTATATCATTAGTTTTTATTTATACTGAAAATCACGGGTATTGTGTTTAAAATAGCACTAGTTAGTGCCTGTTTTCTGTAGTAACAGACCAGCATAGATTATAAGAAAAAAGCAAACCCGAATGTTGCTTACCCGACTGATGACAACAGTATTACTGTAGCAAGGGAAGGTAGTATTTGTTGCATGACTCTGCACGTTGAAGTGACCTGTTTTATATTCATGTAACCTCTGTGGCTTAAAAGTACTAAGAATGGAATATTCAGGGATATAGTATGTCGCGTATGAAAGAAGGCTGGTATCTGCTTAAAGCCAGGACAAAACAAGAACAGCGAGCTTATGAAAATCTTGAAAATCAGGGTTTTGACGCATTTTGCCCCATCATAAAGCGGCAAGAAAAAGGAAAAGTAATAAAAGAAGAGGTTCTATTTCCCGGTTACCTTTTTCTGTATCTGGATCTTAAAGACCTTGACCGGTATTACCTGATTCGCTCAACAAGAGGCGTGTCAACTGTCGTTCAGTTTAATCAAGTCAGTCGCAGGCTACTGGAAGATGGAAGACTTCCGGCAAACAGTGGTAATGAACTAAAAGAGCTTTTACCCCAGCCCATACCTAATGGCGAGAACATTATTTCCCAGATTAAGGAAATGGTGGTATTCCTGGAACAGTCCCGGGATAGCGATGCGGTTTTTCACACCGGTGATGTGGTCACGGTCTGCAACCCCTTATTTGATCACCTTAAGGCCACCTTTATAAAAGGAATCAGTGTAGACCGTGGGGTTATCCTCATTGAATATATCAAGCAGCAGCGCAGTATCGATGGTACAGTTGAAGAAAAGCACACAAGACCTCCCAGGAAATTAACGGTAAAGCTGAAAGACCTGAAAAAAGCCGATGGATATCAAGGCCACTAAAGAATCAATGCCAGCCCTGGATTTCTCAGGGCGCTCAATGTTGCCGGAGCACCAGGCCTACAATCACTATTACGGACTGGGTCTTGAGACTCAGATACCAGGGATCTCTCACCAGTTTGGCTATATAGACAGTGGCCACTATCGGCTGGCCTGTCATAGCTACCAACCGGCAAAGCCCAAAGGCACTTTTTTCCTGTTACATGGCTATTATGACCATACGGGTCTTTTCCGGCATATTATCCGGTATTTTCTGGAGCAGAATTACTGTGTATTCGTCTATGATTTGCCAGGTCATGGGCTATCAAGTGGACCATCGGCTACTATACCGGACTTTTCCATATACAGCCTGTTGCTGGAAAATATCCTTAACTACTGTGAAAGCAACTTACCCAAACCCTGGAATGTCTATGGACAAAGTACGGGGTGTGCAATCATTACAGACTATTTGGTAAACCATAGTCGCCAACTTAATCCTCCCAAATTTAAGCAGGTGGTGCTTTCTGCTCCGCTGGTTCGCCCCTATTTATGGAATCTCGGTCGGGTACAGCTATACCTTACCCGTCCTTTCCTTAAGCAGATTCCCAGAAAGTTTACCGATAATTGCCGGGATCAATCCTTTCTGGCCTTTGCCCGGGAGGATCCTCTGGCGCCGAGGATTCTTCCTGTGGAATGGGTCAATGCCATGGATCGATGGATACGCAGAATCGAGAAAATACAGGGGCTGACAGTGCCTGTCTCTCCCTTAATATTACAGGGCACTCATGACAAGACCATTGATGCTACCCATAACATTGCGGTACTGAAGCGTTTGTATAAAGGGGCCACGGTTCTTTATCTGGAACAAGCCCGTCACCACCTCCCTAATGAGCTTGAAGCTACACGCACTGAGTATATGGAGTGGCTTTCATCATTTTTATAAGGAATTAGGGAAGAGGAAAGAAAGGTCATCCCCAAAAGCCGAACAATATTCCGACTTTTGGGTGTTTCAATCATTACATGAGTCCGGCTAGCAGGTTTTTCAGCATCATAATAATAATGACGATCACCATGAGGGAAAGATCCAGCCCGCCAATGGGAGGAATCACTTTTCTTACCCGGCTGGATAGCGGTTCTGTAATCTGGTGAAGCAACATTAATCCCGGATTATAGCTGCCCTGGGCAATCCAGCTGGCAATGGCAATAATAATCAGGCTGAACATATAAATATCAAGGATGTGTTCTGCCAGCTTGATGAGGCTAGTGATCAAAATGGTTGGAAAAGGAATGGCTGTAGGGGCAATACCCTTCATAGTTACCAACAGATACAGTAGCGCGATCTGTAGTGCCAGTGCCAACACGAGTGAAGCGGCATCAATACCTCCAAACCCCGGAATCACTTTACGAATAGGATTTAACAAAGGTGCTGTCACTTTTACTATGGCCTGGGAGATTGGGTTGTAAAAATCAGCCCGGACGATTTGTAGTAAAAAACGCAGCAATACGGCCATGATATACAACCCGCCAAGGGTCTGTATCAGGAAGCTAAAACTGGATGACAGTGCAGACATAATACCCCTCTAATTAATGAAATATCCGGGCTAGTGAATTCCAATAGATTACTACTTGCCCAGCTCCACAGCCATTGCTTTCGCACGTTGCACGGCTGCATCCATAGCTTCTTTAACCAGGCCATCGAGCCCCCCCTCCTGAAAAGTTCGAACGGCTTGTTCTGTGGTGCCGCCAGGGGAACAGACGCGCCTGCGTAGCTCTGCAACATCCAGGTTAGCCTCAGAGGCCATTTTGGCGGCTCCCAGGGCTGTCTGTAACGTCAGCCGTTCTGCCACTTCAGGGGCCAGGCCAAGCTGTGATCCCATTGCTTTCATAGTCTCCATAAACAGAAAGTAGTAAGCGGGTCCGCTACCGGAAACGGCGATCACGGCATCAATGAGCGCTTCCTCATCAACCCACTCACTTATGCCTACGGCATTGAATATGGATTCCACCTCAGCCTTTTGTCTATCAGACACCTTGTTATTGGCAAATAGCCCGGTGGCACCAAAACCCAGCAGAGAAGGCGTATTAGGCATACTTCTGACAATAGCCAGGGAGTCGTCTCCCCAGCTTTCAAGACAGCTCATGGAGATTCCTGCCGCTACAGAGATCAGCAGCGGCTGTGTTTCTGCCAGAATCGGAGTAAGGTGGGTTAAAACCGGTTTTACCAGGGCTGGCTTGACACATACGCAGACAATATCTGCATGACAGGCATCTGAATTATGCCCGGATGTCCTGATGCCAAACCGATTGCCAACCTCTTGCCGGGTGGATTCTGATGGTGCTGTGGCTATGATACGGTCTGGGCACCATCCCTGGTTAATCAAGCCCCCTATAATGGACTGGGCCATGTTTCCTGCGCCAATGAAACCAATGGTTTTTGACGGTGTTGTCATATGAACCTCTCAGATTACAAATAGTTCCGGGCACCAAATAGGGCTGTGCCAATCCGGACCATGGTAGCCCCTTCATAAATAGCCGCCTCCAGGTCGCCGGTCATCCCCATGGACAGTGTGTCCATTTGCAGGTCAGATTCCTGGTTTAACTGTCTGAATGCAGTGGCAAGGGTATGAAAAGGCGCTCTCTGTTTTGATGGATCAGTCTCCGGAGCTGGAATTGCCATTAGACCCCGAAGTTTCAGTGCGGGCAGGCTAGCTATTTCCCTGGCAAGATCTGGCAATTCTGCCAGTGTAATACCCGATTTACTGGCTTCACCACTAATATTAACCTGCAGGCAAATATTCAATGGCGGTAACCCTTCGGGACGCTGTTCACTCAGCCTTCTGGCAATCTTTAGCCGGTCAACACTGTGTACCCAGTGAAAATGACTGGCTATATCCCGGGTTTTATTGGACTGTATCGGGCCAATAAAGTGCCAGCAAAGATCCGTCAAATCCGACAATTGAGCTATCTTATCCAGCGCTTCCTGAAGGTAGTTCTCACCAAAATGTTTCTGGCCCAGCGAATAGGCCTCACGAATCATTGAGTCAGGCTTGGTTTTGCTCACCGCAAGCAACTGAACGTCACCTTGTCGGTTACAGGCATGCTCTGCCTGTTGGATTCTGGCAATTACATCATTAAAACAACGTTGTAAATCGGTCATCTGGGTTCACTTGGCTGAAACGGGAAAGGCGCACAATGCTGCCTGGGTTCAGGCGATCAAGTACACTCAATGAGTCCTGTATTACTGCCGATATAATACCCGTTACTCTTTCTAACTACGGTTTTTGCCGGATACTTATCGCAAAAAGGATACAGGAAAAGGCTCTGATGGATATTACTGAACTGCTTGCATTTAGCAACAAACAAGGAGCATCGGATCTGCATCTATCTGCCGGTATGCCTCCTATGATCAGGATTGATGGCGATGTCAGGCGAGTGAATGTGCCGGCGATGGATCATAAGGAAGTGCACGGGCTTATTTACGATATTATGAGCGACAAGCAGCGTAAGGACTATGAAGAGCTTCTAGAAGTGGACTTTTCCTTTGAAGTGCCGGGAATAGCCCGTTTTCGTGTTAATGCTTTCAATCAGTCCAGAGGGGCTGGCGCTGTTTTCAGAACCATTCCCACCAAGATTTTATCCATGGAAGATTTGGGTATGGGGCAAGTGTTCAGGGATATTTCGGTAAAACCGAGGGGCCTGGCTGTTGTGACGGGACCTACCGGCTCGGGAAAGAGTACCACCCTGGCCGCGATGCTGGACTACATTAACGACACCAAATATGAACATATACTCACCATCGAGGACCCCATTGAATTTGTTCATCCCCCTAAAAAATGCCTGGTTAACCAGCGGGAAGTACAAAGGGATACCCATGGCTTTAATGAGGCCCTTCGTTCAGCCCTGCGGGAAGACCCTGATATTATCCTGGTGGGTGAAATGCGGGATCTTGAAACCATCCGGCTGGCATTAACGGCGGCGGAAACCGGTCATATGGTCTTCGGAACCCTTCATACCACATCGGCAGCAAAAACCGTTGACCGGATTATTGATGTATTCCCTGCCGATGAGAAGGCCATGGTTCGGGCCATGCTGTCAGAATCCCTGGAAGCGGTTATTTCCCAGACACTGCTCAAGAAAAAAGGAGGTGGCCGGGTAGCAGCCCATGAGATTATGCTGGGAACCTCTGCTATCCGAAACCTGATCCGTGAAGGCAAGATTGCCCAGATGTACTCATCGATTCAGACCGGCCAGGCTCTGGGCATGCAAACCCTGGATCAATGTCTCGAAAAGTTGATCAAGCAAGGGTTAATCACACCAGAGGCCGCCCGGGATAAAGCCAAAGATCCTGACAAGTTTAGGTGATGATTACTGTATTATTTTCATCGTTAAGCCAGCTTTCCAGAATAATCTGGGCCGCCATGCCATCCACAGGCTTCGACTTGTAATGGCCGTGATGTCCCAGTTTTCCGGCCCAGTCCTTAGCCTCAAAAGAACTCAGGCGCTCATCCGCTTCATAGAAGGGAAGATTAAAACGGCCATGGATACGCTTGCCAAATTTACGGGCCCGTCTGGACATTTCTGACTCGGTGCCATCCATATTAAAGGGAATACCCACCACAACGGCATCCGGTTTCCACTCATCAATCAGTTGGGCAATGTGATCCCAGTCAGGAATGCCATCCCGTGCTTTGAGGGGCTTTAGCGCCGATGCTGTTCGGGTTATCACCTGCCCCACAGCAATGCCAATGTTGCCAGTGCCAAAGTCAAAGCCCAGCAGGGTATTAATCTTCATTACAGTTTTACAGCCTTTAGGCATGGAAAGAATTCAGGGCAGTGTACTACACTCCTGCTGTTTTCACGTGTCACCCATGTCCGACATCCGATGAAATCAGCCCCAGGTCTATGCCCAGGCAGGATGCCGCTTTATGCAGTCGCAGATGGGTGGGGGTGTCAAAAATGATCGCGGGATCAACCTCGCAATTAAGCCAGGCATTGTCTGCTATTTCCTTTTCCAGCTGTCCTGCTCCCCAGCCTGCATAACCCAGGGCAACCAGGGAGTCAGCGGGGCCTTTTTCCTGGGCCATGGCCATCAGAATATCTTTTGAAGTGGTTAACTGAAGACCTTTACAGATAGAAAGGCAGGACTCCCATTTCATTTCTCCACTGTTGAGGACAAACCCTCTTTCTACAGCCACAGGGCCACCGGAATAAACAATATCGCCATGCTGGCTCATTGCATCAGGCTGTTGTATTCCCACCTGCCGGTATATCTCTTCCAGCTTCAGATTGGTTGGGCGATTAACAATAATACCCAGAGCCCCCTGGGGGCTATGCTCACAGATTACCGTCAATGATGCCGCAAAAGATGAATCTGCCATCTGGGGCATGGCAATCAGAAAGTGACTTTTCAGACTGGTGAATGACATGATGCTCATAATGCCAGTATTGGTTTAAACCCGATAATTGGCAAATAATACCAATATTCTTTTATCCATCCGGTTCTTGGTGGGAAAGAGAGAACTCTGGGAATGGGTAACAAAAAAAGGCCGCCGAGGCAGCCTTAACATTTGTGCTATCACCCACCATCATCAAGCTGTTCGTTGCCAGTGGTTTTCAATCTCCCTAAAGGTGAGTTCCCTAATGGCCAGCTCGGCATCACTTTCAGCCAATACTTGCAGCAGATGGCCTACATGACTTTCTTGCCTAATAGATTCCAGATACAGTGATCGCAACAGCACATCAGCAGCCCTTGGCATGGCTATCTGGTTTTTTTCCCAGCGCGCAACACTTTGATCCTGTACATTGAGTAATTCACCGAGCCTTTTCTGGGACAGGTTCATTTCCACCCGAAGGAAACGAGCTTCTTTTCCATCCAGGGCTGAGGGCTTGTCCACCAAAGCCCTGCCGATCACTTCATGAAGGCTATCAACATCATCGACACTGACGTACTCTTCTCCATCAATAACCTCAATGTGGAAGCCATTCTCCAGATATACGTATGACAGACCACACTCTACGTAATGATGCATAGCCCTATCCTCTTTACCCATAATCCATTTGTATTTCATTTGACGATCACCGTGACTACAAAAGCAGTAGGGTCTTCGTCATGCCGCTTGAGATCAACCACCACCTCTACTGTGGCTCCGGCTGCGAAGCCTTGCAGGTTGAATTTCCAGTTCCCTTTTGGGGTCGGATGCGGCTCTTCAGTAAAAAAACTATGATCGGATCGCAAGACCTCAAAAACCTGCCTGTTTGTGATGTTCCTTTCTATCATCCGTTCTCTGGCATGCTTTCCAAACTTCACTCTTGACGAGTATTTCTTTGCCAGTTCCTTGATGATTTTCTTCGCTGACTGTCTGGTCAGCGGAAATTCCTTGTATGGTCTTGGCTTTGTTACGTCCATTCACAACCTATCATTTTGATACCTGTAATTATGATAGATAATAACACTATTAGCCACCGTTCTTTGTGCTATCACCCACCAAACTGCTCTACAGAATATGTGGCACAAAGGTTTTAGAAACCTACTAACTCTTTTAGCTATTCTATGTGGAGATTAGCGCATGCTTCATCTGAACAACGACCTATACAAACTCTTGGCGTGTCGGTAGCCGCTAATTGATTTAAATACTCTTTTATTTTGACCACTTCATTTTGGTTTCTAGGGTGATAATAATTGCATGCTTGTCTTATGCATCTTTGCGAAACAGAATTTTTACATATAACAAATGTACCGCTAGCGGAGGTTGTAGTTTGCGACATAAGCCTAGGCATGATAACTGGGGGGTAATTTTGAGTAGTTACTTGATGCGCCACCGGTACGTGGTAAGGAATATTAGAAAAAAATTCCGGAATTGGTGACAAGGTTGCACTAAAAGAGTTATCCCCACGCAAACTAAGGCCAAACACTTGGCACGGTTCGTTATTAATTAGTAACAGAGCAGAACCTGTTAAACCTAATAGATTTTGGTTAACGACAGGTTGATGAGAAGGAAAGGTATAAGGGAAAAAATATATTCCATTTTGAAATGATAAATTGCTTTTAGCCCAAGACTCTTCCATTCCTGAAGGCAAAAAGAAAACATATTTCAAATTATTTGGGCTAACAGCTATATGCCATCCGGCATTTAAATTTAGCGAAAAAACAGCTAACAACAACCAAATAACAAATGATTTTTTCATGGATAACTACACAAGGAATAAAGCTTTAATTGCTAATTTTTAGTAGAGAAAAAAGCTTCTTTCCTCAAAAAAAACCATGAGAGTTTCTTGAGCCTTTTGCACAAAAAGAAAAAGAGTACCTCGAATCGTAGGTTCGCCACGAATGGTTATCACACAATACGCAGTTAACACTGCACGCTTACAGGCTACAGCCTGTAAGGGCTAGAGGCGCAAACATCCCCAAGTCAGGATATAACTATCTATAACTACTATTAATGTAACTATTTATATTGATATGGTTAAAAATTATTTAATAACGGCTGTAAAGAAATTTATGGTACATTAGCTATATATTTGCTTTGATAGTTGTTGAACGGTGTAATGCCAAATAACCATATGTGCGTTAAAAAAATAGTTCTTAAATTTAATTGCTGAATAACTGGTCACCCGGTTCAAAGCGCCAGGTTCTGATAATCTCTACCAAATCATAACTTTTCAGGTCTTCGCCAAAGGGTGAAAAAGGGGCAGCCAGTCGTACAATGCGAATAGCGGCATCATCCAGCACTTTGTAGCCAGACGAGCGCATCACTTCCACATCATGTAAAGAGCCGTCCCGGTTAATGGCGACCATCAAGCTTAACTCGCCATAGAGCTTTTCTTTTCTGGCCTCTTCCGGATAATTCAGGTTACCCACCTTTTCCACTTTCCTTCGCCAGGACTCTTTGTAAAAGGCACCGGGTTCCTGAAGTGTTGAAGCGGCAGTGAGCCGTTTGATTCTGGGGCGTTTGGCATAGGCCTGACGCTCGGTGCGAAACTGGGCTTCAAGGCTGGCAATTTCATCCCTCAGGTTAATTTTCTTTCTGGGAGCGGGTTCCGTATCAACTGGCTCTTTTACCGCTTTTTGATGTGCTTCTGTGTCTGGAAGCTTATTTTCAGAATTACCCTGGGTCACCACACGATTGCCAGAACCTGTTCTCTTTTGTACTGGTGGTGAAGAGGGGGTGCTGATCTCTTGCACATCCCGTATTGAAGTATCATGGAAAGGCACAGGACGATCAGTGGAAGGCAGTGCTTTTTTTTCCAGGGTTCCGCTACCCTGCTGATTGAGCTGTGCCAGATAGTCAGCCTTATCCGGTTTTTCCTCGGCTTTGTAGGTGGCCAGTGTGATTTCAAGGGTCTGGGGAGGTTTCTGCCTATCCTGAACACTGAATCCTATGCCAAATATAATCAGGGCATGAATGGCCGCTGCCATAAAAAGGGTGAACCCGAGGCGGTCATGGCTTGTAACAGTTGAAGACTGAGGCATGGTATCTATTCACTGCCTGATTTCCTTGGCATTATACATTGTCATCAATGTATCGGGTGCTGGCAAGTGTCAACAACCGGATTTAATTCGCACCTCGCTCTCCGCGTTTCGAGAGTGTCGTGAACCCTATTTTGTTTGCATATAACACCGTTAGATTCTTTTCTCTTTTTTTACCACGGAGGCATAGAGGCACGAAGTTTTGATATTTCCA
The DNA here is from genome assembly GCF_025643335.1 of Endozoicomonas sp. Mp262. NCBI lineage: Bacteria > Pseudomonadati > Pseudomonadota > Gammaproteobacteria > Oceanospirillales > Endozoicomonadaceae > Endozoicomonas > Endozoicomonas sp. Mp262. The sequence goes on from NZ_CP092489.1 coordinate 1,406,144, forward strand.
AACAATAAATCTCCGTGTCTTTGTGCCTTTGTGGTTAGTCAAAATATCTTTTGTGACACCCTTTCTCACCGGGAGTCCTAACGAACAGCCAGCTTTTCTTCTATGCGATCCATCAACTGATCGGCAATGCTAATGCCAAACTGGTTATCCAGTTCCCGGATGCAGGTGGGGGAAGTGACGTTGATTTCAGTCAGGTAATCGCCGATGACATCCAGCCCCACAAACAACAGGCCTTTTTCCTTTAATACCGGGCCTACCTGCTCTGCAATCCAGCGATCTTTGTCAGACAGTTCCTGCCCTACACCGCTGCCACCTGCTGCCAGGTTTCCGCGCAATTCACCTTTGGCCGGAATCCGTGCCAGGGCATAAGGCACCGGTTCACCATCAATCATCAGGATACGTTTGTCACCGGCTTTAATATCCGGAATAAATTTCTGCACCATGGCCTGTTGCTGGCCATGGTTGGTCAGGGTTTCAATAATAACGCTCAGGTTCGGGTCTCGGAGATGCGTACGGAAAATAGAAGCACCTCCCATACCATCCAGAGGCTTGAGTACCACATCCTGATGCTCTTCAATAAAGTCACGAATCAGCCGGGCACTTCTGGCCACCATTACCGGTGGTGTGCACTGAGGGAAAAGGGTGGCAAAGTATTTTTCATTGCAGTCACGGATACTCTGGGGCTTGTTAACGATCAGCGTTCCAGCCGCTTCTGCCTGCTCCAGAATATAGGTGCTGTAGATAAATTCCATATCAAAGGGCGGGTCCTTTCGCATCAGGATCACATCCAGCTCTGCCAGCTCAGTTTCCTGACGTTCTCCCAGGCTATACCAGTTTTCCGGATTAGCCTGCACAGCAAGCGACTGCATACTGCCATAGGCTTTGCCATCTCTCTGGTAGAGATCAGCCTGCTCCATATAAAACAGCTTCCAGCCTTTCTTGCTGGCGGCTAGCAGCATTGCCAGCGAGCTGTCTTTTTTATAGTTGATGGCGCTGATAGGGTCCATCACAATACCAAGCTTAATGGTCATAGCTATTCCGCAACAGGTTGGTTCTTGATTTTGTCGGATTGTTCAGATGGGGCGATCTTCCCCAGGGCTTCACCCATTTTGATCGGGCTACCGGCCTGCCAGCTTTCCAGCCAGTCAACCTGGTCCTTGCCAAAAAGGACAATGGCCGTAGACCCCAGCTTAAAGCGACCCAGCTCTTCGCCCCGCTTGAGCTCAATGTCCTGACCAGACGTTGCACCGTAATCAAAACTTCTTATCTGCCGACGCTGGGGGGTCACCAAACCGGCCCACACTGTTTCGATACTGGCAACGATAATGGCACCCACCATAATCACTGCCATAGGCCCCTGTTCAGTATCAAAAATGCTGACAACCCGTTCATTGCGGGCAAACAGGCTGGGAATATTCTCAACGGTTCCCTGATTCACAGAAAACAGGCGTCCGGGAACGTGAATCATCCGACGTAGCTTTCCGGCCTGAGGAATATGAACCCGGTGGTAATCACGGGGAGACAGGTAGATGGTGGCAAATTTACCTCCCATAAACTCCTGTCCCAGCTCAACATCACCACCCAGCAATTCTATCAGGCTGTAATCATGGCCTTTTGCCTGAAAGATCCGGCCATTGTTGATATTACCAATCTGGCTAACGGCGCCATCGGCGGGGCTGACGATGGCCTGCGGATCTTCGGGTAGAGGACGGGCCCCTTCTTTTAACGGGCGGGTAAAAAATTCATTAAAGTTGGCATAGGATTCAATACGCTCATCCTGAGCCTCACTCATATCCACATCATAGTGATTAACAATCCGGCGAATCAGGCCATTTTTAAGCCAACCAGTTTTGCTTTCAACAAAACAGTGAACAGCCCGGGAAATCAGGTGGTGGGGCAGAATATGCTGAACCCCGGCAAACAGTTTTTCTTTCACGGTGGTGATATTGCCTCTATGGATTTATCAGTAGATGTAGGCGAAAGTATTGTAATGGATGGCAACCACCTGTGCATCTGCAAATGCTGTCAGTCAACAAGCGAAGATTCCTGACAACCGTCTATACCCACACCTGCCTCTATTGTTAAAACCGAGTCAGACTTCTATCGGTGTATCAGGCAGATTGCCCCACTCTGACCATGAACCGTCATAGGCTCGAACCTTTTTATAGCCTAAGGCTTTGGCAACGAGATAGGTAAAGCCGGAACGGTGATGGCTCTGGCAGTGGGTAATAATTTCCTTATCCTTAGTTATGCCCAAGGCTTCCAGCTCTTCCTGAACAGCTTCCCGAATCCTGTAATCCCTGGCTGGATCCATGGCACGGGTCCACTCATAATTGATGGCTCCCGGAATATGGCCACCCCGCTGGGCAAAGACTTTTTCACCCCGGTATTCCTCCGGGGAACGGGCATCCCAGATGACGATATCAGGATTGTCCAGGTTGGCCTCAATATATTCCCGGGAGGCAATGACGTCCTCATTGATGGTCAGCTTGACTTCCGTTGGCTCAGGTTGGTTCGGTGTATTTTCCAAGGGTAACCCGGCTTTCAACCAGGCATGGATACCACCATTAAGATAGGAATAATGAGTATGGCCAATGACATCTAAAGTCCAGATAAAACGGCCTGCCCAGCCACCACCTTCGTCGTCATAGACCACGATATGCTGGTTGTTTCCGGTATAACCCAGGTGGCTGAAAAGGGACTCAAGCTGCCCCAGAGTTGGAAGCTTACCGGCTGCTGGCGAAATGCCTGATAATAGTTGCTGCGGCAGTAAATTAATGGATCCTAAGATATGCATCTGGGCATAAAGACGAGGATTACATAAATCAATAATTAAAGGCGAAGCTGTATTCAGTTGAAAAGGTTCTAAACCCCAACCATTTAGAAAACCGGACTTTTATGAGACGGCTGACAGCCTGACTGACCTCATGGACTCCTCCTCATCATTCAGGCTGTCTTTGACCCATAATCTATCAGCAATTTCTTCAGGGTTCTGATTGATACGGTGAGTGAAGCTATTGACTGCCTTAAGTAAGTCTTCTGCCGTTTTGTGGCAATGGTGATAAGTGATATCTTCTCGTAACCAGCGCCACAGTGCTTCCACAGGCATAAAGTCGGGGCTATACGCCGGCATCTGGATAATATTCAGGTTGAGGCGAAGCCCTGCATCTCTCACAACATGAGCGGTGTGCCAGGAGGCACCATCCCAAACAATATCAATCTCCCTGTCAGGATGTTCTTGCCTGATGCGTTCCAGTACATTGACTGTGTGCTCTTTTCGTCCACAGGGATAAGGCCAGATTCTAACCTGTCCCAGGTTGTAGTAATAAATACCATAGAACGTAATCTTATCAGCCAGTTTTGGCGAGTGAGAGCTGACCCAGAAGCGTTCGCCTTTGCGAGACCAGCCATATCCAATGTCCGTCTCCTGATGTATATGAGCCTCATCAATGTAAACCAGTAGGCGTTTCTGGAACATGGCTTTCGATAGCAGTGGTTTCAATGTTTCCAAAAAATCAGCCCGCTTGCCGGTATCGGCTTTATTAAGCAGTTTTTTGGCTTTCTTCCATGAATATCCCAGTCGTTTGAGTGCTTGTCGTATGGTCTCACGACAACACCGTACCTGAAATTGATCCCAGCACCACTGAACCAGATACTTTAAAGTCCAGCGAGGGCGGATGGGAGAGTATTCCTGAGAAGCAGCTTTTTCTAAATTTCTGTCAATCAGGCCTGCGGCTGCTTTACTGATTATTTGGCAAAAGGGGGGCGGCCACCTGTCCGTTTATAAATCATGGCTTCAGGCCCGCTATCATGATAGAGGTGAATCCAGTTCGTGACGGTATCAAGGCGACGCCCCAGTTGCTTAGCGACGTTAGAGGCTGAGTCTCCCTGAGAAACTTGATAAAGCGCCGAAAAACGCTCACGTGTACGGGGATGAGAAGCATGTATGGATTGCTGAAGCAGGCAATCCCTGGTTTGATTCCACTTTTCTGGAGAGACTTTCAATACCATGGTCAAGCAGGCAAAAAGCGCTATATTACTGATTTTAACTTGACTGACAGGTCGTATTTATCGAGATAGAATGACATACTTTTTATACTAAAGCGCGCCCTTACACTGATCTATCAAACTACGGTTTTCTAAATGGGCGCGGTTTAATAATATATTTAGATTTTTTTTACACATTCGTTTGACTACTCTGGTATACAATATTGAGCTGGTATATACATGCCAGCTCAATATTATAATTTTATGCAGTGTTACAGACCATAAAAATAATCATTTAACTAAAAGCACCTGCAGTTTTAGCAAAACCACCGATAATGTCACATTGGCAGCTTTTATTTTTCAGGTGACCATTTCCTGCCAACATTATGTATAAATGGCAAAAGTTCTGTTTTTTGATTCAAGAATAATAAACGATGCCTTTCCTGAGAAAATCTATGATTGGCCCATGCTTGAAATTCTTCCTTTGAGTGACAGTGTCTAAATTGTGGTGTGCCTGATGCCGCAGAAGTTCTTTCTAAACGTGCTCTTTCAGCATCCTGAGGTGCTGGCATTTTACTAAAATAATCATACGCTTTATCCATAAATTCATGATCACTGATATATCCAGGCATATCAATATCATCATCCAGAATTGCTCCACTTGTTTCTCCAAAAACAACACCGTATCGGGTTCCGCTATCAAGACCACTCTTTTCTTCACCAAGCCCAACATGAAGTATATATTTAATTATGGCATCTTCTTTGACCCCTCTTCGTATACCTGATGCTTCTTGGAAAAGATTATTCCACTTCTCATCACCAAATTTATTTTTTGCTAATTTCTTTGCACTTGCAACAGCTTTTGAAAAAGATTCATCTCTTGAGGCGCCGGTATCCAGCAGCTCTTCATCAATCAACTCCATTACAAAATCTCCTACATTGACAAAGCCCATAGGAATGACTTTAGGCTCTATCTCTATTCTTTTTGTCTTGGTAACTCTGTGAACTATTCCATCAGCATCTAGAGGGATTTTCTGTACATCAATATCACCTAGCCTGATGTATTCTGTTAGGAAGTTTTTATATACAAACAGCGGCATTGTTCTATCAAGTACATCTATTTCTGAGTTTCCTAAATGCGATTTTATTAAACTAATAAACCGTTCACCTAAATCAAAGCCTCCACAATTACCTAACTGCTTGAATTGGTCAGGCATTCTATATGTAAAGTCTTCGATATCTTCATCAGACTTGAATAGATGGAGGGCTGAATAGGTTGTTTCATGCCATAAGTCAAATGGCTGTCCTTTTTCTAAACCAAGCATCTCTATTTTATTTATTGCGCATTTAATAGCCAAATCTTTATCTTTATAAACCTCGGCTGACTTGAATTTATGTTCAAATGAATCAGATAAGATTTTGGTATAGAAAAATGCATGAGATTCCTTGCGCTTTGGGGCACCACCTAAGAAAGAAGTAACATCAGCATTTTCATGAAACTTTTCACCGAAAATATAGCTATCTTTCACTGTATCTTTAACAGCTTTGACATTTAAATCAAAGTCATTAAGACCGCAAGCAAAGACCACTAATCTTGATGGGGGCGCTTTTTTTAGAGTGGTTTTTATTTTTTTGTAATCACTAGAGAATTTGAGACTATCTAAAACAACCTTTATCACTTTAGGAACTGAGTCATTACAACTAAATGAAGCAATATCTTTTGATAGAGCAGGGTGAGTAGTAGTTCCTTGCAAGCTGGCTATAGGAGTATCAGACTGGTCATCTCCAAAAACAATATAAACTGAATGATTAGCCACATATACCGTCATTATATAATCAGCATTACAGAAAAATGGGAAAAAAACACATATAACAAACAGAACATTAGTGCTGAGCTTTCTAATACTGCGTTTAAACGGAGTTTGTACCATTTTGATTTGCCTCTTCAGAAACTTATTTTAAGCATTCACAAAGGACTTAAGGCTAGACTATATGGATAAAAATGCTATTCAGGATTTTTAATTGAATTATCCCCCTTAAATTAATTGGTTAATATTTAAGGGGGATAATGGTTTTTATAATTTCTTAATCTTATCAAACTCCTCCGGACTGTATTTTTTTTCTGTACTACGAGTCAGATCCGTCATTAGTTCAGACTGTAAAAACTGGGCACGGTCATAGGCTGTTTGCAATAGGCCATTGGAGTAGTTACTGGCATACTGGATAGCCATATCCTGGTTATCCTTATACATGTGTTTCAACATGTCCCGGGTATAGGCATGGGTTTTCACCAGGTAATGTTCGGCTGAGTCGATGACACCATCGACCACTTTCTTATATTTACCCTCCATCACGTTGGGGCTGGCAAGGGTTCCCAGGGAGCGGAATGTCCACCAGGCAGAGCTGTTGTCATAGTGATCCTTGCCCTGGGTATAGACCTTGGGAACATGACTCATCACATTGTAAACAGGGATGAAGGGGCTGTAATTAATATTACTGGGTGTCTGCCAGATCACAGCGGCCAACTCTCCCGGCATGTTGGGGTACATTTCAATGATATGGGCTTCAGAGGTGCGATCCACGCCAATGGGACGCTTACCCTTGCCCTTCAGTTGGGTTCCCTGGTAATCAGAACGGAGCACTTTGGCGATATCCGTCACACTGATTTTCTGGTCTGGCTTTAAAAACAGGGGATACTGATCCTGTCGTATTTTCTGTTTAACTGAGGCACTCAGCAGGTTTTGTCCCATCCACTCTCTATCTGTGTTGTAGAGGTCACCCAGCTTGCCAAAGGCTTGGGCAAAGTTAAAGTTTCTGCTGTCAGGCTTGCTCAGAAGTTTATGCTTGCGGGTAAATTCCAGCAGCCCCTTTGAATGCATTATATTTTGGGTATCACCCAGGTCTACATCATGAATACGCAGGCCGTTGGCAATGACGGCATACTTGTCATCAGGTACTTTTACCGCAATCCAGTGATGCCCCGATCCTATCTCCATATACCAGGCTTCCTTGGTGTCAGCAAACTGGACGCCATTGGCTTCACCGGCGCCATACCGAGTCACATAATCACCCAATAGCTGCACGGCCTCTCTGGCACTTTTAGCCTGGGACAGAATCAGTCCGGTCATATTTTGCTCAATAATGCCCTGGTCCACCAGGGGATCGACTTTCTGAGCCTTTTCATTCATCTCGGCACTATTGGTGGCAGACATGGCCAGGTTGAATTCATTCACTCCGCGCTCTTCGAACACTTTGCCATCGTTAGAATTCTGATAGGCATCCCAGTCATTCATGGCGGTATAGCGCCAGGATGTTTCCGGGGCGGGAACTTTTAAACCATTGGATAAGGTGATCACATCCCCGGCTTTATAGCTTTTACGGGGATAAACATGCATTCGCTTCGCCCAGTTATTAGTGGAAAAGTCTTCGTTTCGGGAGATCATCAATGCACCGGATGCCGAGGCATCTTTGCCTACAATCACCGAAGTGCAGGCCTGGGCCAGGGGGAGCATAACCAGGGAGGAGATAGCCGCAGCCAGGGTTCTTTTCTTAAATAACGTCATAGTTGCAGGTTCTGTTATCAGGGATAAGAATAGCTGCAATCTACTGAGGACCGGCCCGTGCCACTATGATATGTATCAACTAAACCACGCCCAGTTAGAAAAGTACAGTTTGATAAATCTGGGCAAGGCGCGCTTTAGTCTAATTTTTTAACAGCGTTTCAGTAACCTATTCGAATCAGTATTATTGATATTTAATCATAATCCTCTAAATTCAATGAGACTGTTAGTTGATAGCTACTTCCCTCTACAGGCGATAAAATGACGTCTTCATTTACAAATGCTAAAACACGAAATTCTTTTTCAATCTCTTTGTTAGTGCTTTCTTCTGTAAAGACTAGAGTGGCATAAAATAACTCTTCCATCTTAATAATATATAAACGCCCCACGGTTCCTTCTTTTGGATAACATAAGTAGTGTATAGATTGCTTTCGAATAATTTAACCATCCAGTCGGACAGTATTAGAAAATGAGATCATATACTCCTCTCCAAATGAAAAAAGCACCCGTTCAACTTCTTTTTCAAATTCCGCAAAGCTCTTGATTGACAAGAGGTTGAGCCATTCATACTTTATTTTCCTCCACAGGATTTCAATCAGGTTGAGCTCAGGTGAATATGTTGGCAGAAAGCAGACCAGCAATTTCTTTTCAATCATCCAGTCATCAATTCTGGCACAAAACTTTTTGCTGGTGTGAATGCTGGCATTATCCACCATAACTACCGTGTAACGATCATTTGAGCTGTATTTTTCATCTGCCATTTTCTCTGCAAAGTCATCAAAGGCCGCAATCACCGTATCGCTATTCACTGAACCCACAACAGGATAATGAAATAGCTCACAGCTTCGGTTCATAAACCCCAGTACGTTGATGCGTTTACTTTTGACTGATGGTATTCTGAGCTGCTTTCCTTTTTCCTGCCAACCGTATGGCACACAAGGTTCCTGGGTAAAGCCGGACTCATCAAAATAAAATAAATTGATTAACCCTTTGCTCTCGGCTTCCTGGGCATCTTTCAGAGCAGTTTTACAGTCATGGAATTGCTCTTCGTCCCGTTTATGTTTGCATGATTTACGGAGTCTTTTGTAAACCAGCCCTGCTTTTTTACAATGTTTGCCAGAGTAATTTTTGATGAAGATTTACCGGTTTCATCCTCGATCTTGGATTTGACATACGATAAGCGACGAGGCTCTTCAGCCACTAATTCTTTTATGCGTTGCACTTCGGATTCGTCATATATGCACGGCCTACCGCCACCATGCCCCTTGTACAAGGCACGAATACCATATTCTTCCCAATCATCAATCCACTGAGAAGCAGTTTGATATCTAATTTCAAGTATTTCGGCAATTTGCTCAAGGGTAAAGCCACGATTGCTCAATAAAAGGCTATGGGCTCTTTCCCTTATACATCTCAGAGGTCCGTAGTGTTTGGCGAATTTCAAAGTTAATAAAACAGCTTCATCAGTGATTGTAGTGACGTACTTCATAGGGAGAGGGATTTAAAGACCAGTACTCTCTTTATAATAGAGTAAATGTATCATTCAATAGCTATCTGATCGTTAGATCAAGAAGTAGATTTCTCGTACTGGCCGAACATCCAGTTTATTTGAAACCAAACTATGACCTACTTAAAGGGAACTCTTTTGGATCTACAAGATAATGAACACCTTTAGGAGCAGAGATGGCAATGCTATTCATAAAGAGGGCTACAAATAGCATAAATAATTTGAGTTTCATGCTCTTTTCCTAGCTAAAAATATAGGGTTTCATCAGGCTGGGCACTTATAACAATATCCGGGTTAGTGTATCCACTGCCCCCAAAGATCCTTAACAGGCTTTTGATATTGCTCAACCTCAGAAGCAGGGATTATCGAATTCTTATTTTGTAAAGCCTGTTTGTGCATACTCAATCGAAGCTGTTGATAAGCATCTCTGATGGCGTGGGCCAAGGTTTCATCCAACAGTTTTTCATGCTCAAGCTGTTCGGATATACGGATATTATCTGTCCACTGAATCAGTGAGGGATGGCTGGAGGCATATCGCAGTACGGCATATTGCATAAGAAACTCAATATCAACGATGCCGCCCTCATCATGTTTAATATCAAACAGGTCAGAATGGCCTTTGCTGCCCAGGTGCTCCCGCATTTTATTTCTCATATCCAGCACTTTCTGGCGAAGGGCGTCAGGTTCGCGCTGCTGGCTTAATACCTGGGCCCTTACCTTTTCGAACTGCTCAGCCAGTTTGCTATCTCCAGCAACAACCCTGGCTCGAACCAGAGCCTGATGTTCCCAGGTCCAGGCATCATTTAGCTGATATTTTTCAAACGCCTTGAATGAACTGACCAGTAACCCCGATGAACCCGAAGGACGCAGCCGCATATCCACCTCATAGAGGGCCCCTGAGAGCGTCTGGGTTGTCAGTATATGAATGATGCGCTGTCCCAGTCGGGTATAAAACGTAGCGCAGTCAATTTTGCGGGGGCCATCGGTTTCTTTATTGGCGGCACCATTATGAACAAATACCAGATCCAGGTCAGAACCGGGACCCAGCTCTATGCCGCCCAGTTTGCCATAACCAATGACAATAAAGCCCGGATCACAGTGATGATTGTTTTCATCCACAGGGAACCCGTGACGTCCAATTAAATTCTTCCAGGCAATAGTAACCACCTGGTCCAGTACCACTTCAGCAATCCAGGTGAGATAATCACTCTCTTTCATCAGGGGCAAGGTTCCTGCCACGTGGGCAGCGGTGACTCGAAGAGTATGAGCCATTTTAAAATAGCGCAGCACCTCCATTTGGGATTCCAGGTCATCCTCCGGAATATGGGCCAGTTGCTGTCGTAAGTCATCTGCCAGCTCATGCTTTTCCGGTGCCTTGTAAAGCAACCCTAAATTCAAAAACTCATCAAGAAGGGAAGGGTGGCCAGCAATCTGGTCAGCAATCCAGGGGCTGGCGATACAGAGTTTGCATAGATGCTCCAGGGCACCGGGATTTTCCATCAGCAACACAAGATAAACGGTACGCCGCAAAACGGCCTCAACCAATGGCAATAATCTGTTCATGGCAATATCCGGCTCACTGGATGACGCCATGAAATCCAGCAGTATCGGCATGAATTTATCCAGGCGCCCCCTGCTTTGCCGACGAACCCGCGAAAGTGCTTTTCCTTCCCTGAGAGCTAAAAAACGACCATGTGATGCCTTAGGCGCCTTAAAACCCTTTTGGGTGAGTAACCCCAGTTCTTCTTCTTCCGTCAGCTGACCCAGCCAGAAAGGCGACCATAGGTCTGTTTTTTCAGATTCTGGGTTACCACCTGCTGACTCGGAAATAACATGATCAAAATGACTGATAACATGATGACGGTGCCGGTCCAGGGCTGCCGACAATTCAGGCCATGACTGACATCCCATACTCCAGCTTACTCTGGCCTGAGTCTTGTCATCGCCCGGCAAGGTCTGTGTCTGCTTATCCTTAACGGCTTGCAAGGCATGCTCCAGATCCCGGAGAAAAATATAGGCATCCCTTAGCTCACCAATAACCTTTTCCGGCAAATATCCGTTAGTCTTCAAGGCGGTCAGTACCTCCAGCAGACTTTTTTTCTGAAGGCTGCGGTCACGTCCTCCATGAATTAACTGGAAAGATTGGGCAATAAACTCAATTTCCCTGATCCCGCCAGGCCCCAGCTTGATATTTTTGTTCATGCCCTTGCGCTTGACTTCCCGTTCAATCAAACGCTTCATATCCCGCAAGGCCGAGATAGCACTGAAATCTATATAACGCCGGTAGACAAACGGTTTGAGCTGCGACAACAACAGCTCACCGGCCCCATGATCGCCAGCTACAGCTCTGGCTTTCACCATGGCATAGCGCTCCCAGTCCCGGCCCTGATCCTGGTAATACTGCTCCATGGCGGCAAAGCTCATGGCCAGTGCTCCGCTGCTTCCATAGGGTCTCAGTCGCATGTCCACGCGAAAAACAAAGCCCTCGGCGGTTCTGCTATCAAGCACTTTTATAAGTCGTTGCCCGAGGCGGATAAAAAATTCCTGGTTAGTTAAGCTTCTGGCGCCTCCTGTGGTTTCACCCTGGGAGGGATAGGAAAAGATCAGATCAATATCTGAAGACAGGTTGAGCTCTCTGGCCCCCAGTTTTCCCATCCCTAACACCACCAGTTTTTGTGGCACAGATACTTTGCCATTGTGTTTTTTATGCGGTGTGCCAAAGGTTCCGGCAAGGTCGTTATAAAGCCACTGTTGCGCCTGATCTATACAGGCATCTGCAAGGTTGGAGAGGTCGGTGGTGATCTGTTTAAGGTTGGCCAGCTGGTTGCTGTCACGCCAGATAATCCGTGTTATCTCTCTGTTGCGATAGTGCCGAAGCCGGGACATAAGCTGGCTTTCTGACTCAACAGATGTCAATAACTGGCTGAGCTGTTCACTGTGATAATGATCAGAGACTTCCAGTCCCGGGTGACTCTGATAGTGTTGATAAAAAGTGAAGAGCAGAGCTGGCTGATGAATAAACTGCTCTGCAACAAAATCACTGGCTACCCAACTGCGAATAAGCTGATCAAGAAAGGGGGCGGGTAATTGATCCAGTTTCTGTAAGAGTACTTCTGCCTCACAGGCCACCAGAAACTGCTGCCAGTATACTTGAAGGGCTTGTTCCATTTGCGGGGGATAAGAACCAGGCAACTCCATCAAAACACTCGCTTTAAATCAAGGGAAACGGCATCTTTCAGGATTTTAACGATAATTAACATCGCCTGACAGGTGTTTCTATAGGGGATGATCAAAAAAAACAAATGTTGAAAGTACTTTATTATTGAATTACACATAAGTACTGGTACTCATTGCGGCAATTGCTTATCTTGTAGTTAGATTACATTTGATCGAAATCATTTTTTTTGCGATTGAAACTGGCATGGTCGGTTGGCGCTCGTCTGGAGTTTGTGACAAAAGTTGTCATGTGTACTCGCAAGCGAACAGGGCGACCCTGTGTCAGTTCAAATAGCCTGAATGGAAACGCTGATTTCCTATTTATGGCTACTGAACGCCACTTTAGCACTGACTGATTCAGAGGCTGTTAAGATAGCTGAACCCGCACCCGCAGCAGGGCCATCTATTTTTAAACCGCCCACCAGGTGCTAAACATTGTGGTACATCAGGTCAATACTATTCTTGGCGTAGCAGGCAGCTGGTTAAAAACAGAAACCGGTATCTGAACTATCTTGGCTAATATATGCTCAGATCAGTGCTTCTAAGAGGTTGTTTGGAAAGTAGTACCTGTCGTAGGGGCGTCTATTTTCAGATGGCTTTTCAGCATTGAAGTTCACCCCGTTGTTTTATGGAAAGCACTTTTCTCCACAGGGGGTGCCGAAAACATTGTCAGCACTCGGGGTTGTTTATTTTATACAACCAAACATCCCAATTTGCCTAGCCATGGAGCATTGATCAACTATCGATCGCCCTGGTTTCCATACGCCATACATAATTGCTGTTCGTCTTCACGGAGCGGATTTATATGCACGATATCGACCCAATCGAAACCCAGGAGTGGCTGGATGCGCTGGACTCCGTCCTGGAACAAGAAGGAGAGGACCGGGCTCACCACCTGCTGACCCGTTTGTCCCAGCACGCTCGCGCAAAGGGCACTCAGCTCCCTTATGCCATTACAACACCTTACCGTAATACCATTCCTCCTGAGAAAGAAGCGAGAATGCCGGGCGACCTGTTCATGGAACGCCGGATTCGCTCCCTGGTTCGCTGGAATGCGCTGGCCATGGTTATGCGGGCTAACCAGAAAGACAGCTCCCTGGGTGGTCACATTTCCTCCTTTGCCTCCAGTGCAACCCTTTACGATATCGGCTACAACTACTTCTTCCATGGTCATGAAAATGATCGTGAAGGTGATCTGGTTTACTACCAGGGCCATGTGGCTCCCGGTATTTACGCCCGTGCCTTCCTGGAAGGCCGTCTCACTGAAGAGCAGATGAATAACTTCCGTCAGGAAGTGGATGGCAAGGGGCTGTCCTCCTACCCTCACCCCTGGTTGATGCCTGACTTCTGGCAGTTTCCTACTGTTTCCATGGGTCTGGGACCACTACAGGCCATCTATCAGGCCCACTTCATGAAGTACCTGATTAACCGTGGCCTGGCTCCAGAGCAAAACCGTAAGGTCTGGGCATTCCTGGGGGACGGTGAAATGGACGAGCCGGAATCCCTGGGTGCCATCTCTCTGGCAGGTCGTGAGAACCTGGACAACCTGATCTTTGTGGTTAACTGTAATCTGCAGCGTCTGGACGGACCTGTACGTGGTAATGGCAAAATCATCCAGGAACTGGAAGGCGTCTTCCGGGGTGCTGGGTGGAACGTTATCAAAGTCACCTGGGGTCGTCACTGGGACCCGCTGTTTGCCAAAGACAAAGAGGGCAAACTTCAGGAAATCATGGACGGTGCGGTTGATGGCGATTACCAGAACTGCAAGGCCAAGGGCGGCGCCTGGACCCGTGAAAACTTCTTCGGTCGTTCCCCTGAAACCCTGAAGATGGTTGAGGACATGACAGATGAAGACATCTATCGCCTGAACCGTGGTGGTCACGATCCCTATAAGGTTTATGCGGCATACCATGCTGCGGTGAACCACACTGGCCAGCCAACGGTTATTCTGGCCAAGACCGTTAAAGGTTACGGTACCGGTGAAACCGGTGAAGCCGCTAACGTTGCCCACAACGTGAAGAAGCTGCCTATCGAGGATATCAAGCACTTCCGTGATCGCTTCGACCTGCCTATTAAAGACGAAGATCTGGAAAAACTGCCATTCTTCAAGCCTGATGCAGACAGCCCAGAAATGGTCTACATGCGCAAGCACCGTGAAAAGCTGGGCGGATTCATTCCTCAGCGTCGTCAGGAATCCGATGTCAAACTGCAGACACCTGACCTGAAAGCCTTCGAAGCTGTTACCAAGGGTAGCGGTGAGCGTGAAATCTCCACCACCATGGCTTACGTTCGTATCCTGGGTGCCCTGGTTAAAGATAAGAACATCGGCAAGTACGTTGTACCGATCGTTCCTGATGAAGCCCGTACTTTTGGTATGGAAGGTATGTTCCGTCAGTTGGGTATTTACTCCGCTGAAGGCCAGAACTACGAGCCGGTAGACTCTGATCAGGTAATGTACTACAAGGAATCCAAGACTGGCCAGATTCTGGAAGAAGGTATCAACGAAGCAGGTTCCCATGCTGCCTGGATCGCTGCGGCAACCTCCTACAGCAGCAACAACGTGCCAATGATTCCGTTCTATGCCTTCTATTCCATGTTTGGCTTCCAGCGTACCGGTGACCTGGCCTGGGCATCCGGAGATATTCAGGCTCGCGGTTTCCTGATCGGGGCAACATCCGGACGTACCTCCCTGAACGGTGAAGGCCTGCAGCACCAGGATGGTCACAGCCACCTGCTGGCTGGTACTGTGCCTAACTGCATCAGTTATGACCCCACTTACGGTTATGAGCTGGCAGTGGTGATCCAGGACGGCCTGCGTCGTATGTACGGTGAGGGCGAGAACGTCTGGTACTACGTCACCACCATGAACGAGAACTACATCCAGCCTGCCATGCCAGCCGGTGAAGAAGTGGTTAAAGGCATTATCAAGGGTCTGTACTGTCTGGAAGATAACGCTTCCCGTAAGTCCGACCTGAAGGTTCAGCTGATGGGTTGTGGCACCATTCTGGAAGAAGTGCGTGCCGCTGCCGATATCCTGCGCAAGGACTTCCTGGTTGAAGCCGATATCTGGAGTGCCACAAGCTTTAACGAACTGCGTCGTGATGGCCTGGATGCTGCTCGCTGGAACATGCTGAACCCCAATGAAGAGAAGAAAGTCTCTTGGGTTGAGCAACAACTGTCTGGCCGTAAGGGGCCTGTGATTGCTGCATCTGATTACATGAAGCTGTACGCAGACCAGATCCGTGAATTCGTACCTGGCACCTTTATTTCCCTGGGTACAGACGGCTTCGGTCGCTCCGATACCCGTGAGCAGCTGCGCAAGTTCTTTGAAGTAGACCGCTACTTCATCGTGATTGCCGCACTGACCGGCCTGGTTAAGGATGGTCAGCTGGACGCCTCTGTTGTGGCAGATGCTGTCAAGAAGTTTGGTATTGATCCCACTAAGACCAACCCGCTGTACTGCTAATTGGTTTACCAGGCCCGCTTTGAATAAGCGGGTCAGGTCATGATGATTAAACAGGGTTTAAACGAATGAGAGACGAGATCATCAAGGTTCCGGACATCGGCAGCGGCAGTGCAGAGGTTATTGAAATCTGTGTAAGCCCCGGTGATTCCATTGAAGCCGAGGATTCACTGATTGTCCTGGAATCTGATAAGGCAACCATGGAAGTTCCTGCTCCCAAGGCCGGCAAGGTTGTTGATATTATCCTGAAGGTAGGCGACAGCGTATCTGAAGGTGACGACCTGCTGAAACTGGCAGCAGACGATGCCACCGCAGAACAACCAGCCACCGCTCCTGAAAAGCTAGAACCCACCATCGAGGTGGAAGCTGCTCCTGTTGCTGAAACACCAGCGCCTGCGGCTTCCTCTGATCCCAGACTGGAAACCATCGTTGTTCCTGATATTGGTGCTGAAAACGTACCGGTTATCGAAGTCTGCGTTAAGGTGGGCGACGAGATTGCTGAAGAGGACTCCCTGATTGTCCTGGAGTCTGACAAGGCCACCATGGAAGTGCCTTCCCCTATGGCGGGTGTGGTGAAAGCCATCAAGGTCAAGGAAGGGGATGAAATGAGTCAGGGTGACCTGATTCTGGAGCTGGAAGTTGCTGGTGGTGAAGCACCGGCCAAGACTGAAGCGCCCCTGGCTACTATGGTGGCAGAGCCTGCCAAGCCAGAGCCTTCTACACCAGTAAAAAGCCCTGCACCGGCACCTTCCGTTGACAGTGTTTCCCTGGAAAAGGCCAACCGCAAGTTCCATGCAGGTCCGGCTGTTCGCAAACTGGCCCGCGAGTTTGGCGTAGACCTGTCTCTGGTTAAGGGGACTGGCCCACGTAGCCGTATCGTCAAAGAAGACGTTCAAAGCTACGTTAAGGCGAGACTGAGTGAACCTCAGGTGGCTCCAGGTGCTGTGGGTGCTGGTATTCCTGAAATTCCTGCGGTTGACTTTAGCCAGTGGGGCAAGATTGAAGAGAAGCCGCTGACCCGCCTGCGTACGGTAGCTTCTCAGAACTTCCAGCGCTCCTGGCTGAACGTGCCTCACGTTACCCAGTTTGATGAAGCGGATATCTCCGAGCTGGAAGCGTTCCGTAAAGCCCAGAAAACCATGGCTGAAGCCCGCGGTACCAAGTTGACTCCGCTGCCTTTCATCCTGAAAGCCTGTGCTTATGTGCTGAAAGAACTGCCACAGTTCTGTGCCTCCCTGAGTCCGGATGGCAAGTCCCTGATCCACAAGCACTACATCAATATCGGTGTGGCTGTGGATACCCCAGACGGTCTGCTGGTTCCTGTGATCAAGGACGTTGACAAGAAGGGCCTGTGGGAACTGGCGGAAGAGTGCATCGAACTGGCTGGCAAGGCCCGTAACAAGAAGCTTAAGCCTGCCGAAATGCAGGGTGGCTGTTTCACCATCTCCAGCCTGGGTGCCATCGGTGGTACTGCATTCACACCTATCGTCAATGCCCCTGAAGTGGCGATTCTTGGCCTGTCCAAGGCTGGCATGAAGCCGGTATGGAATGGCAAGGACTTCGATGCCAGGCTGATGCTGCCTTTGTCCCTGTCCTACGACCATAGAGCCATCAACGGTGCTGAAGCTGCTCGCTTCACCGCCATGCTGGGTACTGTGCTGGGTGATATTCGCAAGATGCTGCTGTAATTCAGCGGTTGTTTGGGATTACCTGAAAAAGTCCGCCCGTTAATGGAGCGGGCTTTTTATTAACTTTTTTCTGAACCTTTATCTCCCTTTAATGTCTATAAGTGCTACAAAAAAAAACAAGATGAGCCTTTTTTTATGCAGTCAATAAGCAGAACGCTTTCAGCCATACCGGGCAAATTGGCAGCAGCCTATCAGTGGTGTTCTATATTTGTATTTGGACGAACAGTGGCTTCTGTAAAACCTGCAACCCACCTTAATAACATAGAATCCTGCCAGGTTGATGCAAGCGCAAGAAAAAGAAAGGCAGAAAGCACAGAGCTTACAGGGCAACCCGCTTTCAAGCACGGAAGGGTGGAGACTTTTTCATACTCGAATGATGATAAAGACGAACCTGGTCAATCATCGCCAGATAAGATGGGACAGAGCCAGTCAAGCAAGCCAGAGGTCAGCCAAAATACCAATTCAGATGAAGTCATTATCATTGATGACTCTACAGACGAACCTGATCAATCACCCGATGAGATGGAACAGAGTCATTCAAGCAAGCCTGAGGTCAATCAAAATACCAATACAGATGAAGTCATTGTCATAGATGACTCTGATGATGAAAGCGCAGACTCTCCAGCAAATGAAACAAACCTTTCCCTGAGTGCTACCCAGTGGTTAGGAGATAAGCATCTTTCGGCCTTTGTGAGCCTTGTCAAACATAACCTTGGCGCTGATAGTAAAGATCATTTTATTTTCGACCCGTTCTTCTTTACCAAACTATCGAAAGAACCCTGTACTGGTTCAGTGTTAGATAGCTTTGTCAGTGATAAAAGAAAGACCATGACTAAGTCTGCATGCCTGAATTATGCGAATATACATATCCCTGTTAATGTGAATGATAATCACTGGATACTGATTACAGTAAGCAGGGATGAAAAGAAAATGACCGTATTTGATTCGCTTCACAAAAGCAGTGAAAGCTATGCGCATTTAATAGAAGGCTTGGTAGGGTTCTTTAAAGCCTTTGATCTTGATATAAAAAATGTGTGTTTTGATAGTGGTTTAAAACAGCAGGATTCATGGAGTTGTGGAGTTGCGGTTTTAACAAGACTTGCTGCAAGCACATTGTTAGATAAGCCGTATGATTTTAAAGGTTGTTCTTCTGGTTTTCTTGATACTATGAGGATTAAAATTAATGAGGCGTTTGCTGATAATGCTGTTGATTGTGGAAAGCTATTTCCCTATATACAGGGTAATACTCAAAGTTAAATGAAAAAATAATTTATGAGAATATCACCTTTTAATACATTGCTATCAATACTTCCGTTTCCAGTTAATTATTTTTTAAATAAAATATTTGGGCGACAGGTAGCATTAAACTTTACCTATGACCCTTTGTCTTCTTTAAAGTACGAGAGTGGCATGGTTGCGCCTGTAAGTGCTAATTCAAGAAAAAGAAAGGTGGAAATACAAGATTCAGATCACTATCAACCCTCTTTAAAGCAACAAAAAATAGAACAAGTCAATGGTTCGATGGGTTTTGATCAGGGCGTTGAACAATTAGGGAAAATCCTTCAGCCTCAGAATATGGAAATCATAAAATCTGTGGGCAATGGAAATTGTATGTTTAACTCATTATTTCAATCTGGTATGTGCCCACTACAGGAACTGCATGAACTTAGACCTGAATCCGTGAGTTCACTGTAGCCCAACTCCTCTGGATCAACCACAAAACGTAAGTTCCAAGTTAAAATGCACCCACTCTAATTTTCACCACCTGGGTGCATTTTTGTGAAACTGAAAATTGAACAATCACAGACGGAATTTTATACACCGGTCGCAGGGCTTTATTTCGTTGGTCATGCACTCAACAAAAAGACAGCGTTAAGCAAATCCCTGCGCAAAATAAAAAAAAGGCACCGTATCACTCATATCGACCTGATCAGAGCTTACTGCGGCCAACTGGCTCAGGGTAAAAGTGATTTTGATAATGTTGATAATAACCGGGATAACGACTGGTTCCGGTTGGCAATGGGCATTAAACAAATGCCTTCAGCCAGCCGCTTAAGACAGCGTTTCAATGAAGATGCCGCCCAACTGATTCCTTTCATCGAGGACAGCCTTACCGATGTCCTGGTTAATCTTCAGGTGCCCGTCACACCCCTTCCGAAAAAACTCGATAAGAAGCAGCACATACCACTGGATATCGACGTATTCCCTATGGATAACAGCAATACCAAAAAGGAGGGGGTCGAGTACACGTATAAAAAATTCTTTGGTTATGCCCCTATTGCCGCTTACTTTGGCTGCGAAGGCTGGTGCCTGGGATGTGAATTACGCCCAGGCTCTCAGCACTCCCAGAATGATTTTATTGGCTTTTTACAAGCAGTGCTGCACCGCAGCCGACGTTTGACCCGAGCGCCTATTCTGGTTCGCCTTGATAGTGGCCACGATGCTGAGGAATCGCGCCGGGAAATCGCCGGGTTCAAAGGTGTGAATCACATTATCAAGCTCAACCCAAGAAAGTATCACACCAAGGAACACTGGCTCCCCATTTTTGAAGAAAAGCAAGTCAAATGGGAGGAGTCGCGTCCAGGAAAGAGTTATGCGACACTCTCAACCGTCTATGAAACCAACTATGGTAACCAGCGTCTGATTATTCGCATTATCAAGCGTACCACTGATACTGTAGGGCAGAGATTTCTGACACCCGATTATGAGCTGGAAGGATGGTGGACAACACTCAGCGAAGCTGACTACAGCGATGATCAGATCATTAATCTTTATGAGGATCATGCGACCAGCGAGCAGTTTCACAGTGAGTTGAAGACTGATATGGATTTAGAGCGCCTGCCTTCAGGCAAGTTTGACACCAACGACCTGGTGATGTGTTTGGGTGCACTGGTCTATAACATTCTGCGCTACATGGGGCAGAGTTGCTTGCTCGGGCCAGATGCGCCGGTACGTCATAAAGCCAAACGACGCCGGTTAAAAACCGTGATACAGGAACTCATCTACCTGGCTGCCCGTCTTCTGAAAAAAGGACATCAATACCGGCTACGCTTTGGTCGTTACTGTCCTGGTTTCAGGTCTTTCCATCAATTAATAAGCCAGCATGCACTTTGTTGATTGAATAGCGAGATAGAAAAAAATGCCATAAATGAGAAAGTACTGTATTGATAACGGTAGGGCTTCTTTCAACCTGTCTTCAAGTTTGATGATATTTTGATCAGCATTTATGCTTAAAAACGACATAAAAACACTTCAATCAATAACCCGAGTTATTTTCAAAGGAAAAAATTAATCAGCACATTTTCAAAACTGCCGGGCAAATCAAGAAATCACGGATTCAGGTTAGAGTTAAAGTCCACAATAAAATAAAATCATTTGTTGAAGGTATTTGTCCTGATAAAGAAGAAATAGAAATAGCTTTGAAAGAAGCCTATAAAAACTCAATTCGATTTCAGCTAAGGCAAGATCCCAATCTAAGTCCCTGCGAGAAAGGAAGTTTGCTCAATGATGTGATAGGGCTGGATGATACTCTTAGTAATTTACAAGAAAGGGTAAAAAGTAATATATTTTTAAAAAATGGTACCTATATGGAACCCGTTGAAGTGATTTTCCTTGCTATGGTAATAGAAAAACCAATAGCTTTATTTGATATGGAAGGTCATGTGCTTATTGTGATTGACAAAGAGGGTAAACTATTTAGACCAGAAATTAAGATGCTGGAAAACCGACATCAATTACCGGAAGATACTTGCTATATGTTTTATGATTTTAATTACAAACACTACTGGGGAGCCCAGGGAAAATCATAATAACCCACCACTCTGACTTTTATAATCTTAACTTTAGAGTTAGTATGACATGAACGTTTGGTTATATTTTAAAAATTGTGTGCAAAAATACATCCAAACGTTTTTTCAGATTCGGTATTATTCTTGATTATTGCGTTGTCGCCGCTATTTATGCCGCTTTTTTCTTTTCTTTGACTATTCCGTCAGTCAAACTATTAAAATTGAACTCATATTTTTGGCTATATCGGTTCCAGCCCTCACGAATAGGTAATCTGGGGATAATTCCTGCGAGTGCAAATCTTAGCATGCCAGCGGTGGTTGTATCCTGATCCCGCCAAGGAATCCTTGAAATGCCCACGCTTGCTTGATTTTTACAGACGGTCAACAGTTGCAATAATGCGTATCCAGCCATCTTCAGATGCATCCACCGCAACAGAGTTCTCAGCTTTTGCTGCCATAACTGGCGGCAACCAAATGAATGTTTAATTTGCTGAAACATGGGTTCAACCGGCCATCTTTTCGCATAAATACGAAGGATGTCTATACCTTCAAGTCCAGTATTGGTTGCAATGAATATACGGCTTTCTGTCAGTCCTTTATCATTTTCAAACCGACCCCAGACAACCCGAACCTTGCGGCCTTTCAGGAAGCGAGCCCGACATACCCGGGTGCGATAACGTATCTTTCGAAATCTGCCGTATATTCTTACGGTTGTTTGATATTCCGGTAGCTTCTCCACTTCCGGGGGCGTCATTTTGATGCCATACTTTTTGGGTCGCCCACGTTTTTTTGCAGTGGACTCCAACGGTAAGGCATACAATGCCCGGTTTAACGGGATTTGCCCTACTACTTCATAGCCCATTTCCAGAACGGGTTGCATTAGCGTCCAGTTCATATACCAACAGTCTGTCAGCAAGCGCAGTCCTTGCACCTTCACCTCTTGCCTCACTACTTTTAGCATGGCAACAGCGATTTTTAGCTTACTGGCATTGCCTGAAGCAGGAGATGGAAAGGAAAGCACAGGGATGGCAGTAAATACTTCATCTTTAGCCCGCTCAAATACAACAGCCAGGGATACCCAGCATTGTCCCCAGATATACGTTGGCCGGTTCCTTTTTTTACTGTGCTGGTGATGGGTTCGGCAAGCGGGAGCCTTGTCAGAAAAACGCTCCACCACCCAATCATCAAGACCAATGTTGATAAGTTCACCCCGTGGTACTTTTGAGCATACCAGCTGAATGAGCCGGCATGCGAGGCTCCTCCACCGCCACTTGCCTTGAGAGAGCCAATGGTGGTAACTGCTCCATACGCATTGAAAGTTATTAATAGATAACAGCGCCTGAGTGACAAAGCCTTGCCCGGATAGCATGCAGCCAAAAAGAAGTTCGCAGAACGTAGGTACTGCTGTTGGGGATAGCGCTGAAGCAAGAAACGTTGTATATAAGGCAAGCTCCCGGAGGATCTCTTTATGATCTGAAGTGAGCATAGCAACCATCTTTGTATTTTGTTTGGAGATGGTTGCTATTAACCGATTTCAGATGAAAATCGTACTATTGTTCTTTGGTAACTCTAAAGTCGAGTTTTATAATAAACCTTGATCTTTTTCTATGTGCCGGGGCAGCGCATTCCCACAGGTCTGTGTTTTTTCACTGCCGTATATAGTTAATGGCGTGGAGGTTGAATGGGTGAAAGTCTCAAATTGACCGAGCTTCTTCAGCTTGCCAACCGGGGAAAGTAGTAGGCAGCTATTTTTTCAATGCTTAAACAGAAGGCAGCCAATCACAGGTATGATGTTGATAGCACACAACACCTTGCCAGTGAGAGGCCGCCCCATGGAAGTATGTCAGCTACGGACTGAAGCCGCCACCATTTCTTGTGATGCGATTCAACGGTTAGGCCACCAATTGCAGGCTCTGCGAGAGTCTGGCAATCCTATCAGGCACTTTGAAGAGTTTGAGCAGACCGTTAATGCTCTCTTTAATCAAGCTCAGCAAGATTTTTTAGCAGAGGCGCTGGCTGAGCTTGATATTGATACCCCAGCTATTGAGGTCAGCGGGATCACTTATAAGCAGGTGTTGCGCAGTTATAAAACCTACCAGACAGCGGTTGGTTCAGTCCGGGTTATGCGAACACTTTACCGTAACGGCAAAGAGCCGTGTATCGTGCCCATGGAGTTGAAAGCCGGGATCGTGGAAGGCTTCTGGACGCCTCGGGCTGCAAAGCAAGCTGCCTGGGTTGTTGCTCAAATGTCTCCCGGTGAAGCAAAAAGCCTCCTTGATCTCATGGGAGGTATGTCTCCCTCAGAAAGCAGTCTTGCTCGTTTCCCCAGGCAATTTAATACTCAGTGGGAACAGCACCGTGAGCCTTTTGAAGAGATGCTTATTGAGAAACTTAACGTGCCCACCAATGCGGTCACAGTAGCCGCCTCCCTGGATGGCGTTATGCTGCCCATGAAAGATGGCAAACGAGTAGAAAAGCGAGCCAGGAGCGCTTCTGAAGGCAAACGGACTCAAGGGCCAACAGGTTGCAAGGAGGCCAGTTGCGGAACTTTGTCGTTTTACGATCAACAGGGGGAGCGTTTATCAACAGTCCGCATAGGACGAATGCCAGAAACTAAAAAACTCACACTCAAGCAGTCTTTGTCAGCACTATTGCAAGAAGCGTTGCGACAAAAGCCACAGCTGTCACTGGTCAAAGTCGCTGATGGCGCCAAGGACAACTGGTCATACCTTTCCCAGGAACTACCAGCGGGTGTTGAGGTTATTGATTACTACCACGCAGCCGATCACCTGAAGAAAGCATTTGACCAGGCTTATGGAGAAAACAGCATCAAGTCCAAAGAAAAGTTTGTCACTTACCGACACGTCCTAAAAGAGGAACTCGATGGGGTTGAGCGCATTATTAAAGCCCTGGCTTATCAGCATAAAAAGCATCCGCGCCGCTCAAAATTAAAGACCGAGCTGGAGTATTTCAGAAAAAATCGCCAGCGTATGCGCTATGCTGAACACTTGTCGAATAACCTTCCGATCGGCTCTGGTGTGGTAGAGGCAGCCTGTAAAACCTTGGTTACCCAGCGGATGAAGTGCTCAGGTATGCGCTGGCGAAATCCGGGTGGTCAGGGCGTATTGACGCTTCGGTCATTAGTTCAGAGCCACTGGTTTGAAAATGGCTGGAAGTTATTTGCTGCAACTTATTGCGGGAAAGTCACCAAGGCTGCTACAAGCAATGTCATACCATTCCCAGAGAAAGGTGGCAGTGTTTAGTTGTGGTCAATATGAGACTTTCACCCGGTTGAATGAGGGATAGACAGCTCAGTGGGAGCGGAGATCCTGAATGCCAGTCACACTGAAACCATCTACTAATGGTATGTGGCATTAGCTGTGGCAGTGAGCTTTGGAAGTACGCATGATCTAAATCAAAGTTATCTTTTGTTGTACTATAGTGCTATTATTGTTTGCGCGCGTGCATGGCTCTAATCAAATAGCCATCTCTTGAAAATTAAGAACATCCACGAAGTGATAATGAAAAATCTGCAGTCCTTTCCTAAATTAGCCCGGCTTACCGTTGGCATTACATCTGCACTTTCTATCAGTATGGCTGCCTTCGCTGCAAATGCGGGTCAGGATCTGGTAAATCCATCGGGCAATATTTTCGAAGGCTATTGGCATAACTGGTGTGACACCGGGCCTTTTGGTTACCAACAAGGGACTGCGCCCTGCTTTCCCTTGAAGGATATTAATGACCAATATAATGTCATTATGGTGTCTTTTATGAAGGCCTACCCAAAAGATGCAAATGACAAACATCCCATTCCCACTTTTAAACTAGATACAGCCACAGGCATGTCTGAAGAAGAGTTTAAGCAGCAAATAGCCGAACTCAATAAGCAGGGTAAGTCTGTACTCATCTCTTTGGGTGGAGCTGATGCCCATATTGAGCTGGTCAAAGGTCAGGAATATGATTTAGCGGCTGAAATCATCCGCCTGGTTGATACTTATGGTTTTGACGGGCTTGATATTGATCTTGAACAGGCGGCTATCAGTGCAGCGGATAATGTGTATGTGATTACCGAAGCACTCAAGTCTGTGAAAGATCATTATAAAGAAACAAAAAACCAGAATTTTATTATTGCCGCTGCACCGGAGTTTCCCTATCTTCGTGGAGGAGCAACCGGTGTTTATGGAAAGTACCTCTCTGCACTGGAAGGATATTATGACTGGATCAGCCCACAGTTTTACAACCAGGGGGGCGATGGTATAAGTGATCTAGAGACCGGGCAATGGATTCCCCAGAACAACGATGCACTAAAAGAAAAGTTTATTTATTCAATATCAAAAGCCATTATCACTGGCGAGCAGGGCTATTATCCTATAGCTAACGATAAGCTTGTGTTCGGTATCCCTGCCAACCGGGATGCTGCTGCTACGGGTTTTGTTGATGAACCTCAAAAACTTATCAATGCCTTTGATCGGCTTCAGGATGAAGGTACGCCATTGAGAGGCGTCATGACCTGGTCCATCAACTGGGATGTGGGTAAGGATCGTCATGGAAACCCGTACGGTGGTCAGTTTGCTAAAGATTACGGCCCCTACGTGCATGGCCATACATCGCTACCAGAACCCGAGTCAGATGAGCCTGTTATCCACGGTGCTGAAAATACCTCCATTAATGTGTACTCCAACTTTTCCCCTATGGCAGGTGTTACTGCCACAGACAAGCAGGATGGCAACTTAACGGATGAAATGAGTTATACAGGACAAGTGGATACAAATACGCTGGGTGACTACCCTCTGGTTTACCGTGTCAAAGACAGTGATGACAATGTTACCGAGCAGGAAAGGGTCATTACTGTATACAACGATAAGCCGGTATTTCATGGTGCAGAGGATAAGTTACTCCATGTAGGGGATCACTTTGATGCGAAGGAGGGCGTAACAGCCTGGGATACAGAGGAGCATGAGCTAACATCAAAAATTATCTGGCCGACTACCATTGTTGATACACAGGCACCTGGTCAATATAACCTGACCTATAGTGTGTCAGACAGTTTTGATACAACAACGGTTCAACGCAACATTACTGTCAGGGATGCTGTCGCTTATCCGCAATATGAAGAGGGTGTTAGCTATCAACTGGGTGACCTGGTCACAAATATTAATGACAACAGTGATGGCACCAATATCTATCAGTGTGATGTTCCTGGCTGGTGTGGAGATGCTGCCTGGGCTTATGAGCCAGGCGTTGGCATATACTGGACAATGGCCTGGTCATTAACAGATGGTACTGCTCCAAAGCCTGAGCAAAAACCAGAAGAAAAACCAGAAGAAAAACCAGAAGAAAAACCAGAAGAAAAACCAGATGTTGAGTCCGGAGGTAACTGTAAAGGCATACCTCAGTTTGAACAGAAGCAGTATCAGCCAAATATCACTGTGACGTATAAAGGTAAAAAATACACATCCGAACGCTGTACGGATGGCAATGTAACACCGGATCAACTTTATTCAGGATGGAGTACTGGAGAAAGTTGCTAGTGGGATATAATTCCTCATTCCCGGAATCCCCCGGGAATGAGGTTCTGGTTTTTTCAGCAAATCTTTCAATGAAGGCAGAGCATGATCGTTGTTGATGCTAACGTACTTGTTTATTTGTACCTGCCAACAAAATATCCCTTACATGCGGAAAAACTCCTTGAAATGGATCCGGTGTGGGTTGCTCCTCACCTCTGGCGTAGCGAATTTAGCAACATTTAATAAATGTAAGGTGTTGCCGAGAATTAAAGATGAAACCCGGTTTCCTTGAGACATATCCCCCCCTTCAAACTTGGGGCGGGATGTTGATTACAGAAGATAGAGGTTACTTATGGATAGAATGCCTCCTATAAATCCTGGTTACGGGAAAGATTTAAATGGTTTGTCTGATGCAGAAGCTAATGGAAATAGTGAAGAGTCTTCTTCAGTAAAGCCGGTAAATATTGAAAATGAAATACCAAAGGTGGAGGCTGATTTCTTTAGTGAAATGGATAAAAAAGGAGTAAAAAGACCAGTAGAAACAGTTGATCCATCTTTATCTGTTTCAGATAAAAAAACAAGACTGGATGGTGGTTTATCAGAAACTGGAGATTTGGTTTTAAATGAGAGTCAAGAAATTCAGGACTTGGCAAGTTTGAAGCATGATTTGAAAAGCAGAGAGGAATTGCTTGATTTGTATGCTGAGTTAAAAAGTAGTCAAAATGACCGTAAGTGTAGAAAAGTTAAGAGAAAGATTTTAGGAAAGCAAGGGGAGTTCTATCTTGAGTCTATTCTAGGTTGCATACTGGTTAAGCAGTTTGAAAAGAGGAATATCTCTATAAAAGATGTTAATGAGAAGTAAGTTCTCAATAACTGCTGGTTAACCCACACGAAAAGTCGCTGGATGCTTGTTCTATCAGGTCGGGCAACCAGGGAAAACTGCCACTGCCCATGATTCGATCTTTCAGATAATGCCAAAACGATAAACCGTACAACCGGCAAGTTTTTTTCAGGCTGGCAAACGTATCCCGGCACTTTCTTCCCGCTTTGCTTTTTGTGCCGCCGCTGATTTTTCGTCGTTTCACGTATTCCCGTATTTGGCTTTCGCTCAGGTTGTTATGGAGCGGAAGGCTTGGAGCATCGAGTACCTGTAGCAATTCCTTCTCTATAACGACCAGCCCTGACAGTGCGTCCTGTAAATCAGGAAAGTCTACCTGGGTATTAGTCAGGGCCTTGAAATCGCGACGTATGTTTTGAGCTTTACTTTTATCGGGGCTGGCCTTGAAGACTTTTAAATCGTTGTAGATAGCCCAGAACCATGTACGACACCAGTACTGTGCACTGGCTTGCTGCTCATTGACCGGGTGGACTTTAGCCAATCCCCGCTCCGCATGAACCCAGCATTGAGCATGGTTGAATACGTTGAACTGCTGAGCACCATCACTGAATGTGGTCAGGTGTCCCATACCATGAGCCATTAAGCTGCTGTAAATAAGCGCTTCTGCTGCTTGCTTGCGCCGGGTCTTTCCCGTTAGCCCATGGTCGTTAAGGGCTGCTTCCCAGGCTTCCCGGTTTAAAAACGTAACGCCCATGTATTGCCTGATGATGCTTAGC
Organism: Endozoicomonas sp. Mp262; assembly: GCF_025643335.1. Taxonomy (NCBI): domain Bacteria; kingdom Pseudomonadati; phylum Pseudomonadota; class Gammaproteobacteria; order Oceanospirillales; family Endozoicomonadaceae; genus Endozoicomonas; species Endozoicomonas sp. Mp262. The sequence goes on from NZ_CP092489.1 coordinate 1,434,474, forward strand.
CACTTCTCCGGGTAATCAAATTTTTCCAGATAGTCCAAGGCGTCCTGCGTGACGGAATAAGTCTTCCAGGGGCGATGCAAGAGGCTCAGGAAGTTTTCCCTACTCTTACTGCCTGTGCTCTCAAACCAGGCAAATAGCTCATTGTTGATAATGGTACAGTAGCCATTTTGTCCTTTATGCCTAGCTCCGGTGTCATCGGTCTGGATGTAGCGGGAGCATTTGAACCCTGTTGCCAGCAAAGCGTCTTTTTCTTCATGAAAGTCAGTATGACCTTCAGTGAGTAGCCGATGAAGTTCTCCCGCGGACATTGAGATTCCTATATCCCACAACCAGTCCAACAGCTGCGGCTGAGTCACCGAGCAACCGTGATGCTGGTACAACAAATAGGACTGGAGTTGTGGTCCATAGTGATGTCCATGCAGGCTTTCGGGAGGTTTTGCTGTGATGGTTTGTCCGTCGGGCGTCTGCCATTGCTCCAAATGATACTCGACCGTGAACGCCTGAATAGTCAGCTCTTGTACAGAAAAAGAGCTAAATCCGTTTGGTGTCGAACCAGACGGGACATCAGATACTTCTACGGTGATGATTTTTTCTGTTGCTGGCTTATCAGGCTGTTGGCGATTTTTTCGTGTTCGTTCGCCAGGCTTCTCAACCTTACGTTTCCCTGAATTATCAGGCGGTTCGTTGTCATCACCGGGACCATTATCACCCTTTTTACCATCATCTTTTGGTTTTGTATTGGGTCTGATATCAGGCTTTGGCGGCAGTTTTTTAAGACGACGAATCTGCGCTTGCAGTGCCTCAACAAGCGCTTGAAGCTTCGCTATCTGCTCTTGCTGCTGAGTAATCTGCCCTTGCTGCTGAGCAACAAGATTCAGTAATCTCGCAGGTGAGTACACTTGCTCTTGATTGATTGGGGGTTGCATGAGGGAAGGATAGATGTATATCAGAATTTTGCAGCTATCCAGCAGTTATTGAGAACTTACAATGAGAAAACATTTAAAAGAGAAGTGTTATTGCTGTTGAAGGATCTTAACAGTAGGGGTATAACAATTAACCAGAAGCTGAAAGAGCTTGATATGCGCCCCGTTGGAGATTTTACCAGAGGGGATAATATGTCTGATAATTTAATGTCTCGATTAAATAATTATTTCAAATATTATGATGAGATTCATCATTTTGATGCCAGTTTAGAAAAACATTTACTGTCAGATGATTGTGAAAAGTGGAAAGCAGATTCCCCCTTGTATAGAGGGGGAGATGCCACTTTTGAGCGAAAGACCATAAGAAATTTAAAAAAAGGAAAGCCTGCGTTTAAAAAAGAGTATATTAATCGTGGAGGTGTAGTGTTTGGGTATGGTTAGTATTACACAGATAAGCCAAGCTATGCTGTAAAATATGCTGAAACAAAACCAAACCCGGTTATAATGAGGGTTAATATAAAAAAAGGCACACCTGTCATTAGAGCTTTTGATGTAAATAAAATCCTGGTGGGTAAAGAAGATGGAAATAAGCTTTCTCCAAGAGCGTATATTAACTCCTTCTCAAAACATGAACTAGTCGTTCACCACGGTGAAGCAATATCAGACGAGGGGGAAATATTTACCTTAACTTCAGGGGGAGCAATTGACAGTGTGAGTATGGAGGCTTCTGGTAATGTTATTGGAGATGGTCCTAAATCACATGGTGAGCTTTCTGCTCAAAGACTGAATTCCAATAGAGAAATTGTGGGATCACCATCGGTCTTTGAGTTAATTCAAGTTAAGGAAGAGGATATTGAATCCACTGATTATATTGCACATGGTTATAGTAAGGCTGGATTAATACAATAAGTGCAATCGACTGATATTTCATATGTGAGCCAGCTGCTGGTACATTCTGTAGCTCTCACACTAAGAAATGGATGTCAGGAATGAGTACACAAACCAGACGATACAAGCAGCTGACCCAAGGGCAACGATACCAGATTGAGGCGCTCCTTGAAAAAGGTCATTTTCAGAATGAGATCGCAGAGGTTGCAGGTATCAGTGAAAGCGCCTTATCCCGTGAGTTGAAACGCAATACTGGCGATAATGGGTATTGTGCTGAATCGGCTCATAACTTGGCTATGCAGCGTAGGAAATCTGCCAAAAAGCACAGCAAAACAGATGAACGACAAATGCCGATCATAGAGAAGGGGCTACTCCTTGGCTGGTCTCCTGAAAACATCAGTTGCAGGATGAAAATTGAGGTGCCTGAGATCGCTCTGAGTCATACCTCTGTATACAGCCGAATTGCGGATAACAAAGCTCAGGGAGGTTCCTTGTATAAAAAGCTGCCCCGCTTTGGGAAACGCCGATGCAAAGGAGGTAAACGCAAGGCAGGCCGTTCTCTTATACCTAATCGGGTCGATATTACCGAACGTCCTGAAGTGGTAGAGCTTCGGTCTCGCTTGGGAGATTGGGAAGGTGATACTGTGTATGGGCAAGACGCTCACTTGGTCACGCTGGTCGACCGAAAGAGCCGCTTTACACTCATTGGCAAAGTGGATACCAAACAGTCTGAAACAGTAGCGGATACAATGATCAGCCTACTGAAACGAGTTTCAACAGTTCACACCATCACCCTGGATAATGGAGGCGAGTTTGCAGCCCATGAAAAGGTATCAGAAGCAGTGAATGCTGACGTATTTTTCGCTAAGCCTTATGCCAGCTACCAACGGGGTACCAACGAAAATACCAATGGCATTATCCGTCGAACCTGGCCTAAAAAAATGGCTCTTGGGGATCTGACAAAAGAAGAGGTTTGGGAAACTGAACTCTTGATTAATACCATGCCAAGAAAAGTTTTAGGGGGGGCGAACCCCGCTCGAAGTCTATACTGGGAAGTCGATTGCACTTATTGCTTGAATCCAGCAGTACTCACGCAACCGCTAATAGATAAAAATAACTGCACGACCGTTTAATAACTCCCCATTCCAATTTGGCTATACTCATTGCCTAATATCGTTAATTTCGCTGTTGTCACGATGAAAACTGTTGATCCAGTAACCGATGTCGCTGTCATAAAAACATTGAGAGAAGCTATTCGACATGGGCCATATCCGTACCTAAGACCTGAGTTCGACATAAGGAACTGATTTTATATAGCATAGCTACCACGCTGATTAGGGGTGGAGTAGTGCTGTGCTGACCAAGGTATTTTGCAGGGTAGACGATTTTTGCAAGCAATTTGAACCAAAGCTAAACCAGTATCTGATCGAGCATTGTGGCCGCAAGCGCATTCGTAAACAGTCTCTATCAATCAGCGAAGTGGCAACGATCGTCATCCTATTTCATGCTAAAGGCTATCGTTGTCTGAAGCACTTCTATATTAATCATGTCTGTAAATGCTGGCATAAGCACTTTCACGGGCTAGTCAGCTACAATCGGTTTGTTGAGCTGATGCCACAAGCGCTTATGGTACTCTCAGCTTTCTTGCAGACACGATATGGCAAGGTGTCTGGCATTTCTTATATAGATTCAACCGGCATCGCTGTCTGTGAAAAAAGTCGGGCTCTGCGCCATAAAGTGTTTAAAGATGAAGCAGGCTGGGGTAAGTCTTCTACACACTGGTATTACGGCTTTAAGCTTCACCTGATTATCAATGATACCGGTGAGTTGCTGGCGGTTAAGTGTACATCAGGTAATACCGATGATCGTGCTGTTCTTGAAGATATGTGCTGCCACTTGTTTGGTAAGCTGTTCGGCGACAAAGGCTATATATCCAAGGCCAAAGCCCAGCTTTTAAAAGAAAAATACGATGTTGACCTGATTACGACGCGCAGGAAAAACATGAAACCTCAGAACCTGCCTGCTTTTGATAAAGTACTGCTGAGAGGGCGTGCAATCATTGAGACGGTCAACGATCAGTTGAAAAATATCTCTCAGATAGAGCACACCCGCCACCGCTCAAAGTTCAATTTTATGGTGAACTTGCTGGCAGGGCTTATAGCCTATACGTTTCAAAAAAAGAAGCCTTCTCTGAGCATTCAGCATACGGGGCTGGTTGAGTTGGTTGCTTAACCGTTATGTCGAACTCAGGTCACTTGGTAAGTTGCCGGAGCCGCAAATGACCCCCAGATTTTGCTGACGAGGCCTTATTTTAGATAGAAATTAAACTATGGTACTTTTGTGACTCTAAACTGGAGTTTCAGTTTTTAAAAACCAATTTAAAAAACAGAAAAATCACTTTATTACTACAATGGTTGAAGCTGATCAGTTTCAGCCAACCTGAGAAAAACTGTTCTAAACCTGCAATCTAAAAAAGCAAACAATTCTCTTTACTAAAAACCGCCACCCAAAGGAGTTAATATAATGAACTACCGTATATTCCTTCTCTTTTTCGCCATTTTCCTGCTAGAAAAAGGTAACTGTGGGATTGAAGACCCTATAAACCCACAAGAAGTATCCATCTCATTTACTGAAGTCAGGCAACCCCAAAGCAAGCTGAGATTTTTATATGACGTTGGTCAAGGCGAAACGCCCACTATGCATCTATCTGTTTTGTGGGGGGCCTTAGTTCAATCCGTTGGAGTACTTGGAACCGGCAAGACATATCCTTTTAAGAAGCATACAAAATTCACTTGGGGAGAAGATCAAGTCTACACCAAAATCAAACCGGAAGAGCCTATACTCACAAAAGAGCTATTTCTTGATAACCCTATGGCAACATATATTGACAAGAGTGGGAAGAAAAACCTTATACGAAAAGAAGAAATATTCAGATGTACAGAAGTTAAACCTCCAGAGGTAATCAATATAGTTAGTTTCTTAGCGACCGAAGCAATCCAAGGTAAAGTATTCGTTGATATGCTGAGGGAAACAGGATCCGGAACATACTTTAGCTACAGTTGCACTCCTTTTTACATATTACAGGTTTTGGACGACGGCTATCAGAGATTTAGTATCAACATAAATTATAAATTTAACTTTTCTCAAAAAAACCAAGGTGCGCCAGAATCAATACTGCCTATCCCCCTTACTCAGCTCTCATATACACACCCTCACTTACTACAAATACCAGAACAAAAACAACTTGAGGCATTTGTTGTGACTCAGCAGTGTGGCACTAAGGGCATTGATTCCCAAGAGCAATACATGGACGACTCCACCCCCTTTTCTATGAGTTTAACTGAACAAAAAGACAAAACACTGAAAACCAGAATTGATTTCAAAGAAAAATATATCCTGAATATTCCTCAAAGAAACAGTATCACATTAAACATACCCTCCCCTCAGACAACAGTCACTTTAGCAAAGACACTTGATCATGTTATTTGTTTAGACGAGATCAAATACTGGGAGCTGCCAAAAAAACATATACAAAATGGAGAGGTCACATATCCATCTCAAGAGTATGAATGCCACCAGGAAGATATATTTAAAGCCGAGACTAGTGACATTAGTGACACGCCTCTCTCAACATTCTTTTCTCATGGATTTCCCTCAGCTAAAGGAACTCTTGAGCATCGCCAGTTAGAAGGAACTGTTTACCCCCTTCCTACCACAAAAGGGTTTGTTTTTTGTGTCAAACAGTCTGGCACTACTATTGAAGTCACTCACCAACCTTTACCGGATTCAAGTGATAAGGTATCACGCCAACTGAACTTAAAAAATCCCTCTCAGCGCAACATTGAAATAAATGTTGTCAGCTGGCGTTCATTTCAAGGCATTCAAGAAGATGATGCGGAGTTAAACATCAAAAGAGATGACGTCACTGGACGATACGGTTTCATGATAGAATTGTCTCCCGGTGAAACCAGAACACTCTCTCTCCAGCCCAAGCGTAGCAAAACACAATAGTTATATTATAAATATTGACTGACGTACCTGTGTACGGGACAAAAATCAGGAAAGCTAGAAAAACCAAGGGGTATGAGCTGACGCCCATGTAGAGTAACCTGTATGGTCTCTAACCTCCGTACAGTTACCGTAGTCGTACATGGAAGACGTCAGCTCATTAGCCCAAGAGCTTAAAGCTCATCTCCCCTGGCATCAAGCCCGGATTATATTTCTTGCCCAGTTCATACTTGCTCTCATAAGGGCACGCTCCTGCAACCTTTGCCGTGTGGCAGAAGAGTTCCAGAGCAAAGCGCTGGAAGACTCCAGCTATCGGCGCATAAAACGATTTTTTTCAGGCTACACATATTGCTATGAGCAGCTCGGACGGTTGATTTTACATTGGCTGAGTCTCACCACCTACACACTCTGCATGGATAGAACTAACTGGAAATTTGGCTCTCATCACGTCAACTATCTGGTGGTTTCAATTGCCTGGCAGGGTGCTGCCATTCCTATCGCCTGGGTATGTCTGGATAAGTCAGGCGGCAACTCTAATACCGCCGAGCGCATAGCCATCATGAAGAGAGTGCTGGCGTTGATCCCGGCAGACAAGATTGATGAACTGCTCGCCGACCGGGAGTTTGTTGGCCGTGATTGGTTTAAGTGGCTGGATGAGCAAGGCATTATCTGTCGGCTTCGAATAAAGGAAGACACTCCTGTTCTTGGTAGCTGTGGTAAAGACATTAATGCCAAACAACTATTCAGGAATGTAAAACTCAATCAGACAGAAACTTGGTTCACCAAGCGTAAAGTATCTGGTGTCTGTTTATATATCGCTGCCAGACGCACGATAAAAGGTCTTTTGATTGTAGTGGCAACGAAGAAACCTGAAACTATGATCGAAGACTATTATAAGCGCTGGTCTATTGAGACTCTGTTTGGCTGCCTTAAAAGCAGGGGATTTGACCTTGAATCGACTCATATGACTGAGCTTGACCGTATGGATAAGCTGATGGGGGTTCTTGCACTGGCATTTGCCTGGTGTCTGATAGCAGGGCATTGGAAATACGGGGAAGCGGAAGGGCTGCCTCTCAATAAGCACTGGCGACCAGCCAAAAGCCTGTTCCGACTGGGGTTGGATATGCTCCGAAGAGTTTTGAAGAATGGATGTTCAAAAAGCGATCAGATTGATTTTCAGATTTTACTTAAAGTTTTGTCCCGTACATAGCTGACGTACCTATCAGCCAAACAGCAGTGATTTCTCTTCAGGATTTTAGGGACATCCATAAAAATTTCTTTGAAAATCAAAGCTAATTTTTTTTCCCCCTGATAGTTAGCAAAATTGGAAGGCCTAAAGGTGGGGCTGATATCAGGCGCTATCGTCCCTTAAATTCTCTGCTATGGTTGATTGACCAATAACAATCTGGGGATAAGTTATGTCGCTCGAAGCAAGGGTAGAGGCACTGGAAGAGAATATGGAAGGCGTAAAGGACAAAGTCGCCAATATTGAAACCATTGTCTATGGGCTGGAAGGCTCTATGGCAATGATGTTGCGCCGCATGGACAACATGGAAATGGAAATGGCTGGCCTGAAAATGGACATGGCTGGTCTGAAAACGGAAATGACTGGCCTGAAAAAAGAAATGCTGGAGTTCAAGCTGGAGGTGCATGAACGGCTAGATAAAATGGATAGCCACCAGAACAAACGGTTGGATAAACTGGAGGTGTTACTCACCACAATCCTGACCCAGACCAAGCCTTCCTGAGCTTTCAGTTGCTACTCAGTCGGGTTAATCTGTGAATGATGAAGCAAGCTGAAAAGGTCCAATTCTTTGATTTTAGAGACAGTCATAAAAACTTCTTTGAAAATCAAAGCCCAATTAATGGATGTCCCTTTTTTCTCTTTTTTTCGACGAGTGTCCCGCGACCGAAGGGACAAACACCAGCGCATTGTTATGTGCTATTTTTGTAAGCGATTAATTAACCCCACCTTGATTTAAGAAGAGTTTTGATTCCATGGCAGCAGTTGCTCAATATCCGCCAGTGTTTTTGCTGCGGGTAGCTGGGTAAACACCTCCTTTAAATAGGCATATGACTCCAAGCCACAGGCTTTCGCTGTCTCTACCAGACTGTACAGATTAGCGCTGGCATTAGCGCCTGCCTGACTGGTGCTAAACAGCCATGCTTTACGCCCGATGACAAAGGGGCGAATGGCGTTTTCTGCCAGATTATTGTCCATGCGTAGATAACCCTCATCGCAGTAGCGAATCAGTTTATCCCACTGGTTATTGAGGTAATTAAGCGCCTTACCCAACAGTGTTTTAGGGGGCGTTTGTGGTAGCGATTTATCTAACCATTGTCGTAGCTGACTGAGAATGTCCCGGCTTTTCTGTTGCCGGATCATTTTCTTTTCTTCACAGGAACAGTCTTTTATTTCCCGTTCAATACGGTAAAGCTTCTGGATATAGGCCATTCCCATATAAGCCTTTCCAGTTTTTACCCCTTTTTTCAGGCCTTTTACCGCTTCATTGAATTTTCTCCGGGCATGGGCCCAGCAGCCCTGGCTGATAATGCCTTCCTGTCGGCCTATGGCAGCATAGCCCTCATAGCCATCCGTTTGCAGATACCCCTTAAAGCCTTCCAGCAACCTGACAGGAACGGACCCACTCCGACTGGGATCATAATCAAATAGAATGACTCTGTGATCTGGAACAGGCTCTGCCACCTGTACCCACATGTACGACAGGCTCTGTGCTTTCTTCCCTGACTCCCTCAGCACCTTGACATGGGTTTCGTCACAATGGATCAGCGGAGATTCAAGTAAATGATCTCGCATCAGGTTGACCAGGGGCTGTACCAGTTCACCGCAACGCACCATCCACTGGGCTGTGGTTGCCCTGGCCACTTCAACCCCGAGCCGGTTCAGCACAAACTGTTCTTGGCGGTACAGGGGCAAGCCGTCCACATATTTTCCGGTGGCAATGTAGGCCAGCAAGCCCGGTGTAGCGATACTACCCGGTATGGGCTGGGGAGGCATGGGTGCGGTCTGGATGGAGCCTTCACAATGGCGACAGGCATACTTTGGGCGCACGTTCTGAATAACCTGAACCTTGGCGGGAATGATATCCAGTTGCTCGCTGACTTCCTCGCCGATCCTGTGCAGGTCATGGCTACCGCAACAGGAGCAGACCTTTTCCTGTTCAGGGAGGTCATGTTCCCGACGAACCCTGGGCAGGGCTTCAGGTAATGGCTTGCGCCCCGGCTTCTTGCGCTGATGGGCAGGGACTGTGATTTCTGCCTCTGCTTTTGCCACTGCATCAGGATTGTCAGGCTGGTCCTGCTCGGCCTCATTGAACAGGCCGAACTGATTGGCTGGTGCTTTTTCGCTAGACGCGCCAAAGCGCTGCCGGATCAGTTGCCGGATATGTTCCTCAAGAGTGGAAAGCCTGCCTTGCAGCTGGGCAATGTAGGCTTTGAGGATAGTGGGGTCATCAGGAAGATGTGCAAGGGTGTCGTTCATCCCTGAAGGATACCCTAAGGCAGGAAGACAATTCCCTGCATCAGATCATTGACGTGTAGGTCAGCGCAGGATGAGGTTGAGGAGGACGAATGTCATAGCCATCCAGCAGTCGGTTGAGAAGATCACCATCAATATGGGAGGGCATGCTATCCCAGTGCCATTGGAACCGGAATTTCTCCAGTCGCTTATACCAGAGGACAAAGCCATTGCGCTCCCAGTAAAGCAGCTTCACCTTGTCTCTTCCCCGGTTGCAAAACACAAACAGCTTGCGGTCAAAGGGGGACAGAGCCATCTCCTGTTCCACCAGAGTGGCCAGGCCATTGATAGACTTACGCATATCCACGGGCTCACTATAAAGGAATACGTCAGTATCAGCCGCTGGACGAATCATAGGCACTGCAACGCCTGAACCAGCCCAGGCACTTGCTCGAATGCATAGGAATTTGTAAAACTGATCAGCTCAAAAAATCACCAGAAATTTCCGGCTTTTCAGTTTTCTCTCAGACAGGCTGATGATGCAGTGATCGCTCAACCAGGAAAAAACACTGCAAACCTACCATTATTTCCAGCTTTTACCTGTAACCCCGGATTCCAGACGGATTGAGGGCGTGACTCAACGGATCGGCTTCGCAAGAGCGAGCGCCTGTGAGTATTTGTGCAGTTCCCTTTGCGGTCTTCCTCGGGTAATACCGGCAAACACCATCGCTGACTGGCAGAGAATGCATTGGTGAGGGTCAAGGCCAAAGCTGCTTTTCAGCAAGCCTGCATAGGTGATTGTCAGGGCATTACGCTCCGGCTGGTTGAGCAGGGTGTAGACCTTCGGTAGTAAGGTTGAGCGTACCCTGTTTGCCAGAAAACCATAGTAACGAATCATCTGGAAACCCTTTTCCGGAATATGCTGGATCAGCCGGTCGAGGAACTCCTCACCTTCACAGGTAAAGTTCAGGTAGCGTTTGCTTTTGTGATCCAGGTACTCAAACACCACGGTATTGCCGTCGTAGTGTTTGAGTCGTGACATCGCCAGCGGTGGCCGCTTCAGGTAGCGCCCGAGATAACTGATGGTCGCCTTCGGTGTTTTGGTGGCCTGGGCAAAGTGAACGATCCAGCTTTTCTGGTAATGGGCATTCAGGAAACGGTTAAAGTCCGTCAGGTTGTGGCAGTTGGCTTGCAATGTGTCCGGCAAGGTTAGCGTACCGCTTTTGTAGGCTTCCCTGAGCAGGTTGATCATCCCGTAACGCCACTGGGGCATGATGGCTTCACGGGAGAAGAACAGGGCTTTCCAGTGTTGACTGTCTTCAGTGATGCCGCCACGGGTAACGGACAGGTGAATATGGACATTCCATTTCAGGTCACGGCCAAAGGTATGCAGGGCGGTAAAGATGCCGGGAGTAATGCCTTTCTTTCTGGCAACGGTCTGTATGGCCTTGGCGGCAATGGCGCTGAGTGGCTTCAACAACTCACGGTTGAGCAAAAAAAATGCCCAAAGCTCACAAGGCATAGTGAAGGTGATATGTTGCCACTCGGTATCGGGCAGTAAGGCTCGCTGCTTTTCAATCCACTGGTCAGTGAGTTTTTTTCCGCAGGTATTGCAAAAACGTGACTTGCAACCCATGCAAATTTTTTTGGAGTGACTACACTGTTCGTTACTGCACAACCATGTGGCATAGCCCATGAACAAGCGACCGCAGGCGAGTATCCGGTTGATGTTGTCCAGTACCACGTCCCGCAAATTACCAGTGTGTTTCTGGTAGTAGTTCCACCAGAGCTGGCCGGTCAGGAGTAGCTGTTTTAGTTTTGATGGTAGGCGGATAACGGGTGTTCTATGGCTAAACTTTAGTAATCAGGGAAGAATGCCTTAGTTGTTATCAATTTGCTATCCGTAGGTATCTGTAGTTTGAGGAATTGGCTGGTTATTATTTTATTTTTGCTTCCTGTATTAGGTTATGCCGGTAAAAAGAATAAATCTATTGAATGCACTTCATCTGGTGAGTGTTTTTGGGAGTGCCAAATACCTTCTGAGGTGTCTGGTTTTGATTCTTATGAGTCAGGCTATGAGGACAGTAATAATTCAGGTGCAGAAGATGGGGAAGATTTATATGGTTTGAATTTTGGTGATTTGGATTTTGGTGATTTGGATTTTGGTGATTTGGGTTTTAGCAAAAGAAACGTAAAAAAAAAGTGGTAAAAGTATCTATTGATAAGAGCCAGAACAACTGTTGTTTTTATGTCTTTTTTGATGAAGTTGATGATGATGACGCTATGAAAATAGCCTTATTTGCGTATCGCACTCCACATAAAAACAACACTCTTATAAAATCTTCAGACTTGGGTTGTGAAGTCGTTGGCTCTGGTTCTGATGTTGTAATGATTTATAATCAAAAAGAAAACTTTAAAGAAGATGAAGTTGGTTCTATTTATCTTTGCAAAGTGGAGTATCAGTTAGATCAACTAAATATAATTGAAAATGATGAAAGTTCTTTTGTTGCAACATTGACCCCTTTTAAAGGGTTTGTATGTGATGAGTGTAATAAGATTTTTTATAAAAAAGAAACTCTGTCGTCTCACAAAACAGGCTATCATACCGGAGAACAAACCTGTCACCAGTGTCATCCGCCGGTGAAGCTCAAGAGTGCGAAAGCGCTGGCGAATCACAACTTCAGTCACCACAGCGGGGAACAAACCTGTCACCAGTGTCATCCGCCGGTGAAGCTCAAGAGTGCGAAAGCGCTGGCGAATCACAACAGAAGTCACCACAGCGGGGAACAAACCTGTCACCAGTGTCATCCGCCGGTGAAGCTCAAGAGTGCGAAAGCGCTGGCGACTCACAACTTCAGTCACCACAGCGGGGAACAAACCTGTCACCAGTGTCATCCGCCGGTGAAGCTCAAGAGTGCTCAAGCGCTGGCGAATCACAACAGAAGTCACCACAGCGGGGAACAAACCTGTCACCAGTGTCATCCGCCGGTGAAGCTCAAGAGTGCGAAAGCGCTGGCGACTCACAACTTCAGTCACCACAGCGGGGAACAAACCTGTCACCAGTGTCATCCGCCGGTGAAGCTCAAGAGTGCTCAAGCGCTGGCGAATCACAACAGAAGTCACCACAGCGGGGAACAAACCTGTCACCAGTGTCATCCGCCGGTGAAGCTCAAGAGTGCGAAAGCGCTGGCGACTCACAACTTCAGTCACCACAGCGGGGAACAAACCTGTCACCAGTGTCATCCGCCGGTGAAGCTCAAGAGTGCTCAAGCGCTGGCGACTCACAACAGAAGTCACCACAGCGGGGAACAAACCTGTCACCAGTGTCATCCGCCGGTGAAGCTCAAGAGTGCGAAAGCGCTGGCGACTCACAACTTCAGTCACCACAGCGGGGAACAAACCTGTCACCAGTGTCATCCGCCGGTGAAGCTCAAGAGTGCGAAAGCGCTGGCGACTCACAACTTTAGAAAACACCAAAAAAGAAAGGTTGATGGTTAGCAGAAACGCTCAGTTTGGCACAGTCTAAAAGTCGCCGCGCAGCGGCCTACCTTGAGGCCTGGTCATCAACTTTTTCTTCCAATAACTGAACTGATGGGGAGACAGTCCCCTCTGGCGACACCAGGGAGTTTGCCTTATGCCAGATTGTTGCCAGTCCTTAAGGTGCTGCTGCCAAAGCTGTCTGAGTTTGGCGGCTTCATCTGTTTTCATAGTAGGGTTTCCTAAAAAATAGAAAACCTAACTTTTTTGATTTGGAGTTTTAAGGTGGGTTTAAATTGGCGCTTACCTATTTTTGACTTTCATCGGGTGATAGAAAATGGCTTGCATGGAGTACCTTGATGATACTTCATTTGCCAGCCTTCATCAGTTAGAGACCAGATTGATGACCTTTTGGCAAAGTGGGTGGGGATTCCATTTACATCAATGTTTGCAGATCTATACAGCAAGAGGTAAACATCAGAAGTAAGTTTAATACTCTCATAGTCTTGAGAGTGAATCTTGCTGCCGTTCGGCTGCTCATTGCCCAATAGCTCAAGGATACTATTTAAGCTAAAGCTAACTCCAGACTCACCAACCTCTTTAAATTCAGGATGCAAAAGTTTTAATACCTGACTTTTATCAGCTCTTACTTCGTAGTGATGAAGAGCTACTTCTTTCTCAATTAATATTTTCATTTGATGTTGATTTTTTAGAGGCACATAACGCCCGCATGTGGGGTGCCGTAGGCGTCCCAGCCAGCTTTCTGGTGACACCATGCGCTTGTTATAAGCCAGTTTTCCCATAAACAACAGTATTTGATAACTCACCGGATGGAAGTCGGCGTTCATTAATGAATGTTGCTTCGAGTTGATAGCCATTTCGCTCTGCAACAGTACGACTTTTTTCGTTACATTCAGCCGTTCTGATTTCTATGCGTTTTGCCCCAAGCTCCTGAAATGAATAGGTCTCTAAGAGTTTTAGAGCTTCTGTAATAAAGCCTTTACCTGATTTTGAATTTTTCAACCAGTAGCCAATTTCGAAAAATGGTACACTCTTGTCTCGTATTATCAAGCCAATGGCACCAAGCAGATCATTGCTGGATTTTTCAATGATAAAAAACCTTAGCTCGACTTTAGAGTTACCAAAGAACAATAGTACGATTTTCATCTGAAATCGGTTAATAGCAACCATCTCCAAACAAAATACAAAGATGGTTGCTATGCTCACTTCAGATCATAAAGAGATCCTCCGGGAGCTTGCCTTATATACAACGTTTCTTGCTTCAGCGCTATCCCCAACAGCAGTACCTACGTTCTGCGAACTTCTTTTTGGCTGCATGCTATCCGGGCAAGGCTTTGTCACTCAGGCGCTGTTATCTATTAATAACTTTCAATGCGTATGGAGCAGTTACCACCATTGGCTCTCTCAAGGCAAGTGGCGGTGGAGGAGCCTCGCATGCCGGCTCATTCAGCTGGTATGCTCAAAAGTACCACGGGGTGAACTTATCAACATTGGTCTTGATGATTGGGTGGTGGAGCGTTTTTCTGACAAGGCTCCCGCTTGCCGACCCCATCACCAGCACAGTAAAAAAAGGAACCGGCCAACGTATATCTGGGGACAATGCTGGGTATCCCTGGCTGTTGTATTTGAGCGGGCTAAAGATGAAGTATTTACTGCCATCCCTGTGCTTTCCTTTCCATCTCCTGCTTCAGGCAATGCCAGTAAGCTAAAAATCGCTGTTGCCATGCTAAAAGTGGTGAGGCAAGAGGTGAAGGTGCAAGGACTGCGCTTGCTGACAGACTGTTGGTATATGAACTGGACGCTAATGCAACCCGTTCTGGAAATGGGCTATGAAGTAGTAGGGCAAATCCCGTTAAACCGGGCATTGTATGCCTTACCGTTGGAGTCCACTGCAAAAAAACGTGGGCGACCCAAAAAGTATGGCATCAAAATGACGCCCCCGGAAGTGGAGAAGCTACCGGAATATCAAACAACCGTAAGAATATACGGCAGATTTCGAAAGATACGTTATCGCACCCGGGTATGTCGGGCTCGCTTCCTGAAAGGCCGCAAGGTTCGGGTTGTCTGGGGTCGGTTTGAAAATGATAAAGGACTGACAGAAAGCCGTATATTCATTGCAACCAATACTGGACTTGAAGGTATAGACATCCTTCGTATTTATGCGAAAAGATGGCCGGTTGAACCCATGTTTCAGCAAATTAAACATTCATTTGGTTGCCGCCAGTTATGGCAGCAAAAGCTGAGAACTCTGTTGCGGTGGATGCATCTGAAGATGGCTGGATACGCATTATTGCAACTGTTGACCGTCTGTAAAAATCAAGCAAGCGTGGGCATTTCAAGGATTCCTTGGCGGGATCAGGATACAACCACCGCTGGCATGCTAAGATTTGCACTCGCAGGAATTATCCCCAGATTACCTATTCGTGAGGGCTGGAACCGATATAGCCAAAAATATGAGTTCAATTTTAATAGTTTGACTGACGGAATAGTCAAAGAAAAGAAAAAAGCGGCATAAATAGCGGCAACAACGCAATAATCAAGAATAATACCGAATCTGAAAAAACGTTTGGATGTATTTTTGCACACAATTTTTAAAATATAACCAAACGTTCATGTCATACTAACTCTAAAGTTAAGAACCTTAGCTCACCATTAAATAATTCATGGTTTGTTATTGCCTCTTTCATATTTTCTTCAGGGTGAGATAAGGCATTTTGAACCCATGGCAAATATACACTTAGATTCTCCTCACTTTCTTTTATAGCATCATGAACTTTTGATACTAACTCCATTGAAGGAGGAGATAACTTGATTCTATCTGTTTCCATAAATTTTCCTTGAGGCTTATAATGCCCACACCATGCACTTGTTATATGGCCGTTTTACTTAGTGGTTTAGAGAACTCGGGTTGAACAGGGTAGAACACTCTTTGCTTGTATTTGAAAAGAGTTTGACCATCACTTGAGCAAGTGGTTTCATTGATTAATATTGAGTTTTCTACAGGCCGAACTTTTAATATTGCATATTGTGGATTGATGAAATGCCCTTCTATTTCAGGTAGCTGAAAAGAGTACTTTCCTTTTTTTACCTGCTTCTCGACAATTTCTCTAGGGTTCCCTAAATTTATATTATGTGATGACGTATATTCACAATCGATGCTAGATCCAGGCTTATTGTGTTTATAATCAAATTCAAACCCATACCAAGTACAAGGTTTATCTTGACCATTCCAGTTGCATATACCTTGACCGCTTACATAGATATCAGTTGTATCATGGCAAATCCAGCCAAAGCTTTTTCCATCTGTACACGCTAATCCAGAACTGAAGTTTTCGATTTCAAGTGACTAAGAATTAACACAATATAGTGCAAGCAGCAGTAGTACTTTATTCTTCACTTTATACCTCTTTAATAAAGCTGTGTCCTTATAAAACACTGGATGTTGGCTTAGGCCATATAACGCTTGGTTCAGGTGTGCCGTAGGTGTCACCTGGAACCACTTGTGTACGCTCGGCATGGGCATGAACTAATAGAGTTTTAGAAAAATTTTAGGGACACCCAGAAGTTTTAGCAGAAGTTTTAGACAGAAGTTTTAGAGAAGTTTTAGAGACATCCATAAAATTTCTTTGAAAATCAGAGCTTAATTAATGGATGTCCCTTTTTTGCTCTTCCTTTTTTGCTCCTTTTTTGCTTATATGACCTGAGTTCGACATAACGGTTAAGCAACCAACTCAACCAGCCCCGTATGCTGAATGCTCAGAGAAGGCTTCTTTTTTTGAAACGTATAGGCTATAAGCCCTGCCAGCAAGTTCACCATAAAATTGAACTTTGAGCGGTGGCGGGTGTGCTCTATCTGAGAGATATTTTTCAACTGATCGTTGACCGTCTCAATGATTGCACGCCCTCTCAGCAGTACTTTATCAAAAGCAGGCAGGTTCTGAGGTTTCATGTTTTTCCTGCGCGTCGTAATCAGGTCAACATCGTATTTTTCTTTTAAAAGCTGGGCTTTGGCCTTGGATATATAGCCTTTGTCGCCGAACAGCTTACCAAACAAGTGGCAGCACATATCTTCAAGAACAGCACGATCATCGGTATTACCTGATGTACACTTAACCGCCAGCAACTCACCGGTATCATTGATAATCAGGTGAAGCTTAAAGCCGTAATACCAGTGTGTAGAAGACTTACCCCAGCCTGCTTCATCTTTAAACACTTTATGGCGCAGAGCCCGACTTTTTTCACAGACAGCGATGCCGGTTGAATCTATATAAGAAATGCCAGACACCTTGCCATATCGTGTCTGCAAGAAAGCTGAGAGTACCATAAGCGCTTGTGGCATCAGCTCAACAAACCGATTGTAGCTGACTAGCCCGTGAAAGTGCTTATGCCAGTATTTACAGACATGATTAATATAGAAGTGCTTCAGACAACGATAGCCTTTAGCATGAAATAGGATGACGATCGTTGCCACTTCGCTGATTGATAGAGACTGTTTACGAATGCGCTTGCGGCCACAATGCTCGATCAGATACTGGTTTAGCTTTGGTTCAAATTGCTTGCAAAAATCGTCTACCCTGCAAAATACCTTGGTCAGCACAGCACTACTCCACCCCTAATCAGCGTGGTAGCTATGCTATATAAAATCAGTTCCTTATGTCGAACTCAGGTCTTATGACGCTGTTGAGCCTTACGATGAGCCTGCTGGTGCCTGTAACCACGCTGCCCTGTGTTGCGTCCTAACTCCCGTGACAGCGAACTCTGTGAACGCCCGAGTTTTTCTGCAATTTTATTTTGAGAAGTCCCATTTTTCAGTTCGATTTCGATATAATGTCTCTCTTCAGAGCTAAGGTGCTTAAAGGCCATCCTTGGCGTCCTCTGTTTGGTTTGGTTGCTTAACAGAGTACCCCTGAGTTCTGATTCACTTCAAAGGCTCTGTAACAACCCTCTGGTTACAGAGGTTATGCATTTATGATACAAATTCAGGTTTTTTTAACATTATTTCAAAAACAAATATAAAACACTTAAAGCCATTACTGACCCTATTTTGATAGGGTGTATCAACAGAATAGTGCATTGGCCCAAGTGACAACCAACTATTTGACACCTGCCATAAAAACTCAACAACTGCCGGTCAATGACGTAGCTATAAAGATGAGAAATCCAGACAGTCGCCAGCCATTCATATCGGTCATCGCACCGCGTACATAAGTGATAAAGAAATGTCCTGATTATTTAGCTTCCCGACTGGTAAGGGAGCGGCCAGAGCAGCAGAGTAAAACGCCGGTTAATATCTGATGTGCTTGCAACAGCCTCTGTATCTGCTGCAAGCCTTTTCATTTTAAAGAAGCCCTGAAATCGAACCAGCCAACCCTTTCTCAAGTTCAGCCTGAGCCTCTTCAAAGGTAAGGTTCATTTTGTTGGCTGTGGATACAATCCGTGTTTGATAGCGTTTTCGGTCACCTTCCTCACTATACTGGATACTGGTTGTTCCGCTGTTACCCTGCTTAAGCTGATGATTGCTACTACTGACCACCTTGCCTTTCGCTTTTTCAGAAATCTGGATATCTGTAATAACAGAGAAGGTGACGTCTTTCACCAGACTGTTGGCAACCAGTTCAACCGCCCCACCAATCAGTCCCGCTGCCGCCAGACCTTTACCTGAAGACCCCATTGCCGCTCCAGCGGTCACGCCAGCCACTGCGCCACCAAAACCTGAGGCCAGGGCTTGCTTTGCTGCTGAAGGATCGGTCTTCCCGGCTTGAAGCACATTAATTTGCAGAAGGTAGTGAGCAAGGTCAGGATCATCCAGTATTTTGTAACCTCTGCTTTCAATATTTTTGGCCAGGGCTTGCTGGACATTCAGCTCCTGCTTATCCGAGGTATTGCGAACCTGAAGGAAAACCGTTCGCTTGCTGGAAGCCACCGGGTCAAGAAAGATACTGTCGGACATTTTTGTCTGAACATCGAGGTTCTTTTTTTCCAAGGCAACCTGTGTAGCCGCACATCCGAATAGCATCGAAACCAAAAACAACGTGCCGAATAACTTCGCCAGCTTCATAAAAATCCCTGTATTGCTTTTTAATTATTATTTTTCTCATCGACTGTCGTCATAAACGACTAAAATCGTATGCAACAAAATATACAGGGGCGCACTGTTTTGCAATAAACCACTATAAAAAAACCCTGAACTAACAGGGTTTTTGATCAATATTGGGACTTTTAACCTGAGTTAACTCATTTTCTCAATAGTAAGTCACACCATCGGCAACATCATTGCGAATCACTGTACCGGAATCACTGGTGAGAATTTCCGCTGCATATTCCAGGGAGCCGATGGCTGCCATCTTGCCGCCATTACGAACAAACTGGGTAGCCGCCTCGACTTTAGGTCCCATGGAACCCGCAGCAAAACCGAACTGATCCATGGCCTCGGGTGTGGCGCAGCGAATATCTTTGGAATCTGGCTGACCAAAGTTGGTGGCTACTGCCTCAACGTCGCTCAGAATAATAAAGGCATCGGCTTCAATCCCTTCAGCCAGAACGCGGGAAGCACGGTCTTTATCGATTACAGCCTCAACACCTTCCAGGGTGCCGTCTTCTTTGCGGGTTACGGGAACGCCACCGCCACCACCACAGATCACAGTAATGTCACCAGAAGAAATCAGATGCTGCAGGGAAGGCAGTTCCAAGATTTCCTGAGGCTGTGGGGAAGGCACTACGCGACGGAAGTACTCGCCATCAGCCTTGATAGTCCAGTCAGGATTAGCCTTCAGCATTTCTTCAGACTCTTCCTTGCTGTAGACAGGACCCACAAACTTGTCCGGATCACTGAATGCTGCATCAGATGTATCAACCAGCGTCTGTGTAGAAACAGTGCATACCTTGCGACCAGGCATCTGGTTACGCAGTTCCTGCTCAAACATAAAGCCGATCATACCCTGAGTCTGGGCACCCAGAGCATCCAGCGGATAAGGTGTAACTTCTTTATAGGATTCGTTCATCAGGGCCAGCAGGCCAACCTGAGGGCCATTACCGTGGGTCAGGATAACCTGATGGTCACGGGCAATTTTGGCAATGGATTCTGCGGCCTTACGGATATTTTGGCGCTGAACACCGCACTCAAGTGGTTCACCACGCTGAAGAATGGCGTTTCCGCCCAGAGCAATTACTACACGCATCGTATTTATAGACTCTTATAAATCAGGGTAGAAATAAAAAGAGAGCCTCCCGGCTCCCTTTCCTCACTGGTGCTTATTCGCCCAGAGTGGCAACCATTACCGCCTTGATGGTGTGCATGCGGTTTTCTGCTTCATCAAACACAATGGAGTATTTGGATTCGAATACGTCTTCAGATACTTCCAGACCGTTCATGTTGTACTTCTCAGCCACTTCCTTACCGATGGTGGTTTCATCGTTGTGGAATGCTGGCAGGCAGTGCATGAATTTCACCTGAGGGTTGCCGGTCTTGGCAATCATGTCCATGTTCACCTGGTAAGGTGTCATCATAGCCACGCGCTCATCCCAGGCTTCCTGGCTCTCACCCATGGAAACCCATACGTCGGTGTACAGGAAGTCAACGCCCTTCACACCTTCGTCAACATTTTCAGTCAGGGTAATACGGGCACCGGTTTCTTCAGCGATACGGCTGCATTCTTCAACCAGGGATTCTTTAGGCCAGAACGCTTTAGGAGCAACCAGACGAATATCCATGCCCATCTTGGCAGCACCCACCAGCAGGGAGTTACCCATGTTGTTACGGGCATCGCCCATGTAAGCAAAGGACATTTCATTCAGCTGACGACCCTGGCCATGTTCCAGCATGGTCATGAAGTCTGCCAGAATCTGGGTGGGGTGCCAGGTGTCAGTCAGACCATTCCATACAGGCACACCGGAGAATTCGCCCAGCTCTTCAACGGCTTTCTGGGAAAAACCACGGAATTCGATACCGTCATACATGCGGCCTAACACACGAGCAGTGTCTTTCACTGTCTCTTTTTTACCCATCTGGGAGCCACCGCTGATGTAAGTCACGTTGGCACCCTGGTCAAAAGCGGCCACTTCGAACGCACAACGAGTACGGGTAGATGCTTTTTCAAAGATCAGGGCAATGTTTTTGTTTTTCAGACGCTGCTGCTCATAGCCATTATATTTGGCTTTTTTCAGCTCCATCGCCATATCGATGAAGTGGTTGATTTCGCGAGGAGTGAAATCCAGCAGCTTCAGGAAGTTACGGTTGCGCAGATTGAAAGCCATGGTTGTATACCTTGTTCAAGCACCCCATGTTTCATGGGGCATAATTTTTTAGTGGAAGCATTCATTGGTCAATGCTTCCTTTCGTTTTGTTGAACCCTGACTGAACTGCTGCCAATCAAGGTTCAGAATAAACTTAGATATCGTCACGCTGCATTGGGCAGCTCATGCAACGGGCACCGCCGCGGCCACGACCCAGGTCTTCGCCCGGAATAGTCAGCACCTTGATACCCGCCTCTTCCATATTGCGGACGGTGTTGACGTTACGCTCATAGGTCACAACCACACCTGGGCGAATCGCCAGAACGTTGTTGGCATCATTCCACTGTTCACGTTCAGCTTCGAAAATATCGCCACCCGTAGGCACCATGCGCAGTTCCGGCACGTCCAGGGCTCGGGCAATGGCCTTGGTGAAGCCGTCTTTCACACGATTGAATACGATCTCTTCATCAGCTCCCGGAGTCAGTTCCCAGCATGCAGTATCACCCTTCATAATGTCTGGGTAGTAGGTGAAGCAGTCGATATCCATGTGAGTGAATACAGTATCCAGGTGCATGCAGCTGCGAGCCTTGGGCAGTTGCAGGGCAATGACTTTCTTGGCCTGGCCAGTCTTGAACAGTGCCCGGGTCAGTTGTTCAACACCCTGTGGAGTGGTGCGCTCGGACATACCGATCAGGACAGTGCCACGACCAATAACCAGAACATCGCCACCTTCGATTGTAGAGTGATCAAAGTTACGATCTTCATCACCAAAGTAGGTCTGGAAATCAGCATCCTTGAACATGGGGTGGAATTTGTAGATGGCTCTCAGGTGAACGGTTTCACGCTTACGGGCAGGCTTGGCCATTGGGTTTACGGATACACCACCGTAAATCCAGCAAGAGGTATCACGGGTAAACAGGTGGTTAGGGATAGGATCAATGATGAAGTCAGTTTGACCCATCATTCCCAGAGTCATGCTCTTACAGGAGGAATCCAGCTCAGCAACGGTCAAGCCACCGGTTAAATGCTTGGCCAGGGACATTTCATCCATGGACTCCAGATAAGCGCGAACTTCTTTCGCCAGGGCATTCCCATAACGATGCTTGTTAACCTGGCGATCCAGAACCCATGCTTTTGCTTCAGGAATTCTCAAAGTTTCTGCCAGCATGTTGGTGAGCAGATAGACTTCTGTACCGTTTTCCGTCAGAACTTTTTGAAATTCGTCATGCTCTTTACCGGCCTGTTCAATACGCAGCACGTCATCAAATAGCAGGGATTCGCAATTGGAAGGAGTCAGTCGCTTAAGACTTAACTCTGGACGATGCAACATTACTTTGCGCAGCTGACCAATTTCAGATCCAACGTAAAACTCGTTCATGTTCCTAGCCTAAAAATTTAGTTAAAAACTTTATAAAAAAACAATATCAAAAAATAATCAGGACTTTTTACCCAAGCTATAAAAACCAACAGCAGATTTTTACAGTCTCAATTTAAAATGCCCCCATAAAACCAATCATGTTTAATCAATTCAAATGACAGGTACTGTAAATAACTTGGCAGCAAGCTTACTCTTAAGACGTCTTTAATTATTGACACAGATCAACTATTGATAGGCAATAACACCCATAAAAAGTCACTATAATAGCTATTTACCCAGACTTAACGGGTCCTTATTCGCATAAACTCACAAACCCATTCAGCAAAACGCATAAACACCCATTTTTTATTCGCCTCTCTATTTTTGATTTAAATCAAAAAATAAAACGTTGGGATTGCGGACACTTTGCATATCAACCCTTAACCTGAAAATACCCTTCTTAATTCATAGTGAGTAGAGAAATTTTCAGTTAATAACCTACTTTTGCGTCATCTCTTCCATTAAGCTCATTGGAGTGGTTATGAGTGCCATTAAAAACCTAAAGCTGCCTTCAGCCTATACAATCCTATTTTTGATTATTGCCTTTATGGCTGTCATGACCTGGATTATCCCTGCCGGGCAATACCAAACGGTAATGAATGAAACCCTGGGTAAAGAAGTGGCTGTTGCCGGCACTTATGCACGAACCGATGCCAATCCCCAAGGCTTGATAGATGTTTTGTCTGCGCCAATTACCGGTATTCAAGGCTCTATCGATCTGGGCCTGTTCATACTTATCATTGGTGGCTTCCTGATGGTTATCTCTGCAACCGGGGCTATTGATGCAGGTATCGCCCGGGCTGTTTCCCGTATGAAGGGTAAAGAGCACCTGATGATTCCTATTCTGATGGCATGCTTTGCAGGCGGTGGCACTGTCTATGGTATGGCCGAGGAAACCATTCCATTCTATATGTTGCTGATCCCTGTCATTATTGCTGCCGGCTACGATGCTCTGACCGGGGTTGCTATCGTCCTATTAGGTTCCGGTATTGGCGTACTGGGTTCAACCATTAACCCCTTTGCCACCGTTATCGCTTCCGATGCTTCCGGCATTCCCTTTACCCAAGGTGTTGGTTTACGCATTATCATACTGGCCCTGAGTTTCCTGATCAGTGTTTTCTATGTGATGCGTTATGCTAAAAAGGTAAAAGAAAATCCAGCCGCTTCTCTTGTGGCTGAAATGAAAGAAGCCAACGAAAAGCATTTTCTTGAAAAACGCGGCAAGGAAGAAAACAATGAATTCACCTTCAAGCATAAGCTGATTCTGACCCTCTTTGTTGTCACCTTCGCCATCATGATTTGGGGTGTGGCAGCCGGCGGTTGGTGGATGACAGAAATGTCTATCCTCTTCCTTGCTGCCTCCATTATCGTTGCAGTGATTGGTGGTCTGAACGAAGAGAAGTTTATTGAGTGTTTTATAGAAGGCTGTAAAGACCTTCTCGGTGTTGTTCTGGTTCTGGGTATTGCCCGTGGTATCGGTACAGTGATGGATAATGGCATGATCACCGGAACCATCCTTAGCTGGGGTGAATCCAGCCTCGCCAACCTGCCATCTGTGCTGTTTGTTAACGTGATGTACCTGATTCATGCGGTGCTTTCGATTTTTATTCCTTCCACATCTGGCCTGGCCGTATTCTCCATGCCTATTATGTCACCACTGGCTGATTTTGCCGGCGTTGGCCGTGAGCTCGCAGTCACCGCTTACCAGAGCTCTGCCGGACTCACCAATCTGGTGACCCCAACCTACGGTGTGGTGGTAGCAGGGCTGGCTATTGGACGGGTATCTATCGTACGCTGGTTCAAATTTATATGGCCTCTGCTGTTGATTCTGGCCGCTGTTTCCATGATCAGCCTCAGCATCGCCGCCCTTTAATTATGTGAAGATCAGGGGAATTTATCCCCTGATCCTTTGTTTTATCTCGGACCCCCCTCAATGAGAGTTCACGATCCCGTTCTGGTAAAAACCTTTAAAGTGCTTTTGCAGGAGCACCAATTCAGCTCTCAGGCTGAAATGGTTTGCGCCCTCAAGCATGAAGGCTTTGAGAATATCAATCAGTCCAAAGTCTCGCGAATATTGACCCAGCTCGGCGCTATTCGCACCCGGAACGCAAAAAAAGAAACCGTTTACTGCCTGCCTGGCGAACTGGGCGTACCCTCTGTTGATGCTCCTATATCCAGCCTGGTGGTTGATATTGATTACAATCATGCTTTCGTCGTAATCAAAACCACGCCTGCCGCTGCCCAGATTGTTGCCCGACTTATGGACTCACTGGGTAAGGCAGATGGTATCCTGGGTTGCGTAGGGGGAGATGACACTATTTTTGTTACCCCCACCCGGTGTACCACCGTAGAAAGCCTGTACCAAACCATCAAGCAACTGCTTCGTCCCCGTTGATGGACGCTCTGTAGCCTGTAGGGCTGTTGATATTTGCATTCCGTTCCCGGCATCTTGCCGGGGGTCAGCCATACCCAGCTGAATTGTCAGTAATACTGCCCCTGCGGTTAGCCCATTTCTCAGCCTACTCCGGTATAACATTCCTTAACCCGGGCAAATAAGCACACCAAACGGGTTTAAAATAACCTGTCCTGCTCATGGCCCATACAACTTTTAGCCAACAGTTATGAGGGTAGTGATATGAAAGGAATCATCGAAATTCTCAGCAAACAGGCAGCCATTGCACGCGAACTCACTGAACAGAAACACAGGCTTCCGGCTGAAGAGCAAAAAGCCACACCTCCCGTTTTCGGTTTCAGCGATGGAGATGAGGTTCAAATTGAGCGCTTTTGCAGAATTATCTGTTATGGGATGAGCACGCCCTTTCCCCGCTCACAGCAACAGTTGGGATATGCGGTTATAGGATTAAAAAAGGCACTGAAAAAACTGAGTCTTGTGGAGCTACTTAACCGCAGTCCCAACGTGGCACTTGTAACAGCTGAATGCTCAAGGCCTGAAGTTAAGCCATTACCCCAGCTGGATAACCTGCTGCACCAGGATTTATTACAAAAGGCTCTACCTAATTTACGACAGGCTGTACGTTTCATGCATGAGCGTGATCAGCAGGACATTTACAGCATTTTGCAACTGAAGGTTGGCTATTTAACACCCCCCTGCTCCTAAAGGGAGCAGGATTATCAGAAGGACGGATTTTTTTACGCTGTAGCGCCATAAACCTGAAATCTTTAATCCGGTGCTGTACTAAAATCAACAACCACTTCCTCAACTTCAAACAAGCAAACTACAGACAATCCTGCCTATTTAGTTATAATCTTTTCGCTTATAACGACCATTTCTCACTGAGTATATTGTATGGAGATTATCCCTCAGCGCATTGCCGACGAGCTGGGTGTTCGGGAGACCCAGGTAGCCAGCGCAGTGAAATTACTGGACGATGGCGCTACAGTTCCCTTTATCGCCCGATATCGAAAAGAAGCCACCGGCGGGCTGGATGACACCCAGTTAAGAACGCTGGAGGAAAGGCTTCGTTATTTACGGGAGCTGGAAGAGCGTCGCCAAACGATTCTGAAAAGTATCGCAGACCAGGAAAAACTCACCCCGGAACTAGAAAAAGATATCCGGTCTGCTGACACCAAAACCCGCCTGGAAGACCTTTACCTGCCCTACAAACCCAAACGACGCACCAAAGCCCAGATCGCCAGGGAGGCAGGACTCGAACCACTGGCGGATGCCCTGTTTGATAACCCATCCCTGACACCAGAAGAGGAAGCGGCTGGCTATATCAATGCTGACAACGGTATAGCCGACACCAAGGCCGCACTGGAAGGCGCCCGCTATATTCTGATGGAGCGTTTCAGTGAGAATGCTGAACTACTGGGACAACTTCGAGAGTTCCTGTGGAGTGACGGGCTACTGAAAAGTACAGGGGTTGAAGGCAAAGAGGAGGAAGGTGCCAAGTTCCGGGATTACTTTGAGTACGATGAACCACTGAAGAGCATCCCTTCTCACAGGGCCCTGGCAATCTTCCGTGGCCGTAACGAAGGCTTTCTTCAGTCTGGCATTCACCTTAAAGACGAGCCCGAAGACCGACGTGAAACCCACCCCTGTGAAAAACTCGTGGCAGATTTCTGGAAAATATCTGACCAGGGACGTGCTGCTGATGGCTGGCTGAGAGATGCAATTCGCTGGACCTGGAGAGTAAAACTCCTGACCCAGCTGGAAACCGAATTAATGACCCGGTTGCGCGAACAGTCCGAAGATGAAGCGATCAAGGTCTTTGCCAAAAACCTGAAAGACCTGTTATTGGCAGCACCTGCCGGATTGCGTCCCACCATTGGACTGGACCCCGGTCTGCGAACCGGTGTTAAAGTGGCCGTGGTTGATGGTACTGGCAAGCTGGTTGAACACACCACTATTTTTCCACATGTACCACAGAAACAGTGGAAGGAAGCCCTGGGAACTCTGGCAACATTATGCCTGACCCATCAAATCGAGCTGATCAGCATTGGTAATGGTACGGCTTCCCGGGAAACGGATCGCCTGGTGGCAGAACTCATGAGAAGCTACCCCAAACTGGGACTGACCAAAATTGTAGTCAGTGAAGCAGGTGCCTCCGTTTACTCGGCGTCAGAACTGGCCGCTCGTGAATTTCCTGATCTGGATGTTTCTTTCCGCGGAGCCGTATCCATTGCCCGCCGACTCCAGGATCCCCTCGCAGAACTGGTAAAAATCGAGCCAAAATCCATCGGCGTTGGACAATACCAGCACGATGTCAGTCAGACGCAGCTCTCGCGCTCTCTGGAGGCCGTTGTAGAGGATTGTGTAAACGCAGTAGGGGTGGACGTAAACACCGCCTCAGGCGCTTTATTATCCCGTGTATCAGGTCTTAACAGGACACTGGCTGAAAACATCGTGGCATTCCGTAATGAAAACGGTACATTTGCCAACCGAAATGCTTTGCAAAAAGTAGATCGTTTCGGGGCTAAAACCTTTGAGCTGGCGGCTGGCTTTTTACGGGTGATGAACGGAGACAATCCTCTGGATAGCTCTGCCGTCCACCCTGAAGCTTATCCCGTAGTTGAAAAGATCGCTGCTCAATCCAGGCGTAATGTTGAAAGCCTGATTGGCGACAGTGCCTTCTTAAAATCCATCACCCCGGAAACCTATACTGACGACCAGTTCGGTCTGCCCACGGTAACAGACATCATTTCTGAACTGGATAAACCAGGAAGAGACCCCCGTCCGGAATTTAAGGCGGCTGAGTTTAAAGACGGTATTGAAAATATCCGTGACCTCAAGCTGAATATGGAGCTGGAAGGTTCTGTGACCAACGTGACAAACTTTGGGGCCTTTGTTGATATCGGTGTTCATCAGGATGGGCTGGTTCATATTTCCGCCCTTTCCAACAGTTTCGTAAAAGATCCCCGGGAAGTTGTGAAAGCGGGCGATATTGTGAAGGTCAAGGTAATGGAAGTGGATATTTCCAGAAAACGCATCGGCCTTTCCATGCGCATGTCTGATACGGCTGAAGGCAGGGCAGAGCAAAAACAGCAATCACCGAAAGAGAAAATATCCTCTGGTAAGAAGCAGGCTCAACCCGGAAGCCATAAAAAATCAGGCAACAAAAAACAGGGCGCGGCGACAGGAGGCACTTTCGCAGATTTATTTGCCAATGCCAAAAAGCTGCGCAAATAAATTGATACCCGAACAGGGAGTGGGAAAGTAAGTAGGGGTTTTGAACTTCATGTCACGCCTGTGACTCACTTCCTACTTCCCCATAGCACCTCCGTAATGGCTTTCATACCTTCATAAACATACCGGTTTCATCGTGGATGAAACCGGTGCTTCAATATAAAAAATCTATCCACTGGTGCAACCGTAACGTTTACGTTATATAGTTTTTCCCCCTGATCTATCAGACACCGGAACCTTATCTTGACTACCCTGTATCAGAACCGTCTGGAGCGTCTAGGACAACTGACCAGCCAGAAGTTACTTCTTGGCATTCGCCACGGCATTGAGCGTGAAGGGCTGAGAGTTTCCAAGAATGCAGAACTATCCAAAGAAGCCCACCCCAAAGCGCTTGGCAAGGCGTTAACGCACCCCTATATTACTACGGACTTTTCTGAAGCCCTGCTGGAATTTATAACACCGGTCTATGGTGAAGTTAACGACGCACTTACCTTTCTAAAAGAACTCCATTGCTATACCGCTCAACACCTGAGCGATGAAGTGCTATGGGCAGGTAGCATGCCCTGTTTGCTGGCCGGTGACCAGAATATACCGGTGGCCCAATACGGGAAATCGAACATAGGCCAGATGAAAACAACGTATCGCGAGGGGCTTTCTCACCGCTATGGTAAGGCCATGCAAACCATCGCAGGACTGCATTACAACTTTTCCCTGCCGGAAGATTTCTGGACTCTCCTGAATACATCATCTTCTGAAGGTTATCTTGCCCTGATCAGAAATTTCAGGCGATATTCATGGCTGCTAATGTATCTTTTTGGCGCTTCCCCTGCGATGGATTCCAGTTTTTTTGATCCTTCTGAAAATAATCCCGGTCTGGAAAAATTAGGACGGGACACGTTATTTTTACCTTATGCCACTTCACTCAGAATGAGTGATATGGGCTATACCAATAATGCCCAGTCATCCCTGAATATTTGCTATAACACTCTTGAAGAGTACATAGAGAGCCTATGGCAAGCCATTCAGACACCCTATAAGCCATATCAGCAAATTGGTATAAAATCACCTGAAGGTGAATTCAAACAGCTTAATGCCAACGTGCTGCAGATTGAGAATGAATACTACAGTACCATTCGCCCCAAACGAATCTCCCACTCAGGAGAAAAGCCATTAACAGCCCTGAGTCAGAGCGGGGTTGAGTATGTCGAAGTCCGATGCATTGATATCAACCCTTTCGAGCCATTGGGAATTAATCATCAGGATGCTGATTTTCTCGATATTTTCCTGATGTACTGCGCCATACAAGAAAGCATGCCTATTGAAGCTCAAGAGTGCCGCAACGTCACCTATAACTTTGAAAGAACCGTTCTGGAAGGTCGGCGTCCCGGCTTGCAGCTAAATACCCCGGATGGCTCAAGACTATTAACGCAATGGGGAACGGAGCTACTGGACAATATGCTGCCAATCGTTCAGTTAATGGATTCTATTTCAAACACCTCAAGGTATTCTAATAGCTTTAGACAACAACGCGAGAAGCTTGCAAACAGTGCTATAACTCCTTCCGGGAAAGTATTGTCAGCGCTGAGCAACGAACCCGTGAGCCATATAGAGTTTATGCTGGGTCAATCACAAAGGCATCAACGTTTATTTAAGCAGCATGAATTGACCCCTGAGAGGATAAAATACTTCCAGCAAATAGCGCAGAGATCCAGGCTGGATCAAGAGGCGATTGAAAAGGCAGATACCGTCAACTTCGAGACATTTCTGCAACAGTACCAGCTTGCTGATTAGCAAGGTTTAACCCAATTAGGCTAGCTATTATGACAAGACTAACATCGAGGGTTCTATTTTTACTTGCCGCATTGTCCTGTGCAGGTCTAATAGGATTTGCCTTATTCCTCCAGCATATTGAAGGTCTGGAGCCCTGCCCTCTCTGCATTTCCCAGCGCATAGTCGTCATTGCTATAGGCCTGGCAGCTCTCGTCGCCACAATACACAACCCGGGTCATTTGGGTTACAAAATATATGGCGTTTTAACATCCCTGCTAGGAGCCAGTGGCATGGCATTAGCTAGTCGGCAGATCTGGATTCAACACCTGCCACCAGAACAAGTTCCCAGCTGTATGCCTGGTGTCGAGTACTTAGTGGATATTTTACCACTGACGGAGTTTGTAAAAATCATGCTGACAGGTACCGGAGACTGTGCTGAAATTCAGTGGACTTTTCTGGGACTCACCATCCCGGGGTGGACTCTCCTGACATTTGCCGGTTTTACTGTTTTTGGCATTTACGAGATTTTTCGCAAGCGCAGAAGGGTTTGATAACTGATCACCGCTGTTTAGCCATTTCTGGATGGACAGCGATTCCCCACCTATCACCACCCGTAAAATCCCAGCCGGATAACCCTGGCCTGCCAGTAAAATCACGCCGCCTATAAATATTTTTTTAAAATTAATATAACTTTTTTTATTTCAAATAGTATTTAAAAAATCCCCCCCCCTTTAAAACTCAGCACCTTCACCCTCCCTCTCAAAAATTTGCTTTTTATATCAGTTTGTGAATTATGAAATAAAGGCTTGCCGCGAAAAAATCGCTGTCATAACCTAGCCCGGATATTTCATAAACTGCCCCGAGCATTGCGCAGGGCTTTGTGGTTCTAAGGAATTTTGTGAAGGAGTGCCGTACCAGGGAGTACGGTCGACTGAACAAAACTTTCTTAGAACCGCAAAGGACAAGTAAGGCCGGGAGCATGTTTATGAAATATCCGGGCTAGCGACTTAGCTGCTGGATAGCAGGCGCTTGAGTGGTCCCGTTGCAAGCAGATAAGATCGAACCACTAAGAGGAATTGTCATGCTGGAGGGTTGCAGAACGGCCAAAGAGCGTTGGGGAGGCGTATCCGAAATAGTCGATCGCTGGCTCAACGAACGTCAGGAGTTAATTGTACTGTACTGCTCCATTAATGGTATGGATCAGCTGAACAATGACAACAGACCAATGGCAAGTAAGCTAAAAGAGCTCTGCCAGATTCTGGTGGATTACGTCTCTGCAGGTCATTTTGAGGTTTATGACCAGCTGATACAAGAAAGCCTGGAGTTTAATGATGGGGGAATTGATCTAGCGGAATCCCTTTACCCAAAAATTGAGCAAAATACCCATCACTGTCTTGATTTTAACGATAATTGCGAAAACATCAGTGATATAAAACGTCTTCAAAAGTCTTTATCCAGGTTAGGTGAAGCATTAGAAGAACGCTTTATGCTTGAGGATAAGCTGATTGCAACATTACACGAATCCCATCGTAATCAACTTTGAAAAAACCAAGAAAACTTATACCTCTGAGCTCAAAGACAGGTTGCTGGCAATGCTTGCGATCTGTTTAACAATTTGTTTTTTATCGACTTATTAGTGCCTGCTCATTCAGCGAAGCTGTTTATGAAGTGCGACTTGCCCAGGCCTATCAACTAGTGCTGCCAAGCGTTGACAGGTATACACCCCATTCATCCTGAGCTTGTCGAAGGAGAGGGTCTCCGCACTTCAACAGGCTCAATGCGGCCGGGGTGTGATTCTAAACACTAGCCCGGATATTTCATAAATAAAGGCAAGTTCCGTCCAATCTGTTGGTACGATTGGATTGACAAAAAAATGCTTCGGAAAAAGCAAACCGGAACTTGCCATGACCCAATCTACACAAGAGCAGCTTCGCTTTCATCCTTCAAATGGTAAAACTATCCGTGCGGACTTCAATGGTGGAGAGTTATCTTCAGATTTTGGGGCTCTGCTGTTACGGGAAACCATATTGCATAGCGGACTTATTTCCAGACTGACCCAGGCCATTGATGACAAGCGTCACCCATCCTACATTGACCACTCTCTGCAAAACCTCCTGGTTCAGCGAATTTTGCAAATGGCTTGCGGTTATGAGGATGCCAACGACAGCAACCGCCTCCGTAAAGACCCCATGTTAAAGCTGGCTACCGGACGAAACCCTTTGGATGATGATAACCACCTGGCTTCATCTCCCACCTACACACGGCTCGGGAAGTCCATGCGGCGCAAAGATATCTATCAAATGGCTGAAGCATTTGTGCATCATTTTATCGCCAGTTATGACTTGCCACCTATGGCTATCGTGATCGATCTTGATCACACACCGGCCATTACCCACGGATCGCAGCAAATGAATTTGTTTAATGCCAAATATCAGGACTACTGTTATCTGCCTTTGCTGATTTTTGAAGGTCTCAGTGGCAAGCTGATTACTGCCATCCTCCGTCCAGGCAAAACGCCAACAGGCAGGGAAAATGCCGCTATTATCAAGCGTGTCATCAAGCTTATCCGTAAACGGTGGCCAAAAACCCATTTGCTGGTGCGCGGGGATAGCCACTTTGCTCAACCTGAGTTAATGCATGTTGTTCAGGCTAATACTCATGCTGATTATGTGCTGGGTAAAGGTGCCGGTCACAAGACGGCCTTACGCCCTAAAGCCAAAGAGTTGCTAGATGAGGCTCGTCGAGCTTTCAAGGTTAAAACAGCCTTAGCCAAGTTGAACGATATGCCTGAGCCAGAACGACTCAGGCTGTACGGTGAGGCCGAGTATCAGGCTAAAAGCTGGAAAGGGCTCGATACCCGGATAATCTATAAGGCAGAGGTTAACGAGAAAGGCGACAATCCCCGCTTTATTGTCACCTCAATCAAAGAGGCTTCCCCAGAGGTGATTTATGAGGATCTGTACTGCCCAAGAGGGCAGGATGAGAATTTCATTAAGCACCTGAAAAGTGATCTGTCCGGTGACAGACTGTCAGACCAGACCTTTCTGGCCAATCACTTGAGACTGTTTTATGCCTGTGCGGCTTACGTTCTGCATTACGAGCTGAGAACCAAGGCTTTGAAAGGAACGGAACTGGAGAAAGCCCAGCCATCAACGGTAATCACAAAACTCTGCAAAGTAGCGGTTAAGGTGGTTGAGTACAAGGATCGGATCAAACTGCACCTACCCAGCAGCTGCCCATTCAAGAAGCTTTTGCAGCATGTAACAGAGATATTTTATCAAATGCCGTTGCCTCGGCCTGGGTAGCAGCCTCCACAACGCTTAGCCCGCCTAAATAATAACCAGATGAGAGACGTTTGGAGTATTCATTCGGCCTAAAAAAGCAGAATTGATCGTTAAATGTTCAGATTGGTGTAGTCGGAGCCTGAAGACCTTTAGTCACAGAGTGATAAAACAGCAGCCCCCACAGAAAAGTCAAAATTGAATGGACAGCCTGCTGCTTTATGAAATATCCGGGCTAGGCTGCACCAGTTTTTTCCAACCGGGCTCGGTTTGACTTGCAAAAAATCATGAGCAGGCTCTTATACCAATGGCTTCCTGTAATCAGTACATGGCTGCAAGTTCACAGCCATGAATAGTGAGCTGTATTAGTTTTAATCAGCTACCCTTGCTGCCTTCCCTTTTTCTCCACCTTTTCCTGGTCATCTGCTCTTTCTTTTTTCACCTCTAGCAACTCGACCTTAAACACCAGCACCTCATTCGGTCCGATTCTGCCGGGAATACCTCCAGGGCCATAAGCCAGATCAGATGGAATATACAACTCCCATTTGGAACCCTGGGACATCAATTTTAAACCTTCAGTCCAGCCACGAATCACCTGGTTCAAACGGAAAGTAGCTGGTTGCCCCCGGTCATATGAACTATCAAATATCTTTTCATCCAATAGTCGACCTTCATAATGAACAACCACCTCATCAGTCTCAGCTGGTTTTGCTCCTTTGCCCTCAGAAAGTACTCTATATTGGAGACCGCTTTCCAGTGTTTTCACCCCTGTTTTTTTAGCATTATCCTTAAGGAAGGCTTGCCCTTTTTCAAGATTTTTACTCGCTTCCTCAAGAAGTTTTTGTTGTTGTTTCTTCTCAAGATCCTGGCGAGCTTTTTCTATCAACTGGAACATTTCCTGACGTTCGAGCTTTATTTTCTTGTCACTCAAAACATCCTTTATCCCCAAAAAAAGCGCATCGGCATTCACGCCATCAAACTGCTTTAACTGCTCAGCCATTACCACACCAAGACTATAGCTAAGCTTATCACTATCGGTTTTTAATGGCATATCAGGCTGAGTATCTGCCATTAACTGCATTGAGCAGGACATAAGGGCCACGCCAACAAGCGCTTTAAGTTTCATTCAACTCTCTCTTACTTTCAAAATTAATTTTCTGAAGGGAAAAACATTCTATTAGCCTCCCATACTTCTGTAAATATATAAAGATGACAACCCCTTACCACCTTTAAAGTGAAAAAAAATGCTTTTTTTTACCTCATAAATCTTATAATGAAGTGTCGTCTGTTGTTGATTTTTTAGCTGAGTCATGTGTATTTTTAAAAAAAAAATCAAGGAATTTCGCAAAAAAATTTGCAGTAACTGAATAAGCACTCTATTTTTCTATTAAAACTGGGTATAAATTATCCAGCTTTAATAATCAGAAGTATGACTTCTAGAAGCAATGATGAGGGACGACCATGCCAGCACCAAGGAAGAGCGCTGCAAAAAAACCAGCAGCTAAAAAGAAAGCCGTAGCTAAAAAAAGCAGTACCAGAAAAGTAGATCCAGTTAAGAAGTTTGAACAGGCAGTAGCCAAGCTTCAGAAAGAACTGGATAAGGCCAAAAAGAGTGTAGCATCCACTACTAAAAAACTTGCTGCCGCTAAAGCCTCTCTGAAGAAAGCTATGGCTGCCGCCAAGAAAAAAGCAGCTGCTGCTAAAAAGAAGGCCGCAAAGAAGAAGTCTCCTGCCAAGAAGACGGCCGCTAAAAAAAGAGTAGTTAAGAAGAAAGCACCTGCCAAAAAAGCAGCTGCCAAAAAGAAGGCACCCGCCAAAAAAGCAACCGCCAAAAAGAAAGTAGTCAAGAAAAAGGCACCTGCTAAAAAGGCAACTGCCAAGTGGAAAGCTCCGGCTAAAAAGAAAATGGCCAAGAAAAAAACTCCAGCTAAGAAAAAATAGCCAGGCAAATTCTTTGCATAGGCTAGATTTAAGCTAAAGAGTTATCAGTACCAACGTCAATAAGGGCACCAGGTAATCTTACCCGGTGCCCTTATCTATTCTGAAAAGCTCCCATCTAATGATTCCCCTTCGCCCCCAAGGCACTTGTCAGACTTATACCAATTTACCGCAACCACACCACTGCATGGATGCAGGCTACAAGTATCCCCCCCTTTATTCAGCTCCAAAATAATACCAATTCTATGAATGCATCGTTTAGTTATAATGCCTCCCATGATCATATTAAACTCAGTAAACATGCTCAGAGATGGCAAACTCTTACTGGAGGATGCCTCTGTTACTATTCATTCTGGCCAGCACCTGGGCCTGGTGGGAGCCAATGGGGCAGGAAAGTCGAGTCTGATGGCTCTTCTCACCGGAGAGCTTGAACCGGATACCGGTGAAATCACCGTATCTCCAGGGCGGGGCATTGCCCATATGTCACAAGAAATCCTGGCCCTGGATAAAACAGCCATAGATTATGTTCTTGATGGCGATCGGCAGTTAAGAACCATTGAAAACTTGTTAGAAGCAGCAGAACAAAATGGACGCCATGAAAAAATAGCAGAACTTCATGACCAGTACGCCACAGCAGACGGCTATACATCAAGATCCAGAGCCGAGCAGTTGTTAGTTGGGCTGGGTTTTTCTCACTCAGACATGGAACGCAATGTCAGAAGTTATTCCGGCGGCTGGCGCATGCGCCTTAACCTGGCAAGAACACTCATGTGTCCATCAGATATCATGCTGCTGGATGAACCTACAAACCACCTGGATCTTGATGCTATAGTCTGGCTGGAAGGCTATTTAAAAAAATTTCAGGGTACGTTGCTGATTATTTCCCACGATCGGGACTTTCTTGACTCAGTGACCGATACCACCCTTCATATTGAAAACAGACGTTTACATATATACCGTGGAGGCTACTCTGCCTTTGAGAAACTCCGCGCAGAAAGGCTTGCGCAGCAACAGGTTGTTTATGAAAAACAACAACAGCAAAAAGCCCATATGGAGCATTTTGTAGAACGCTTTAGAGCCAAGGCCACCAAGGCAAGGCAAGCACAAAGCCGGCTAAAAGCACTGATGAAACTGGAAGAACTGGCACCTGCTCACGTCAACTCACCCTTTTCTTTCAGCTTTCCAGAATCTGATAAAACATCATCACCTTTACTAGTACTCGATAACAGCTGTTTGGGCTATGGTGAACAGACTCTACTGAAGGCCAAACTGAACGTATTACCAGGAAACCGAATTGGCCTGCTTGGTTCAAACGGTGCAGGAAAATCAACATTAATCAAAAGCCTTGCGGGAGATATTCCACTCGTATCCGGACTACGACAACCTGGCGAACATCTTAAAATTGGTTATTTTGCCCAACACCAGCTCGAAAGCCTGGACCCCAAAGCTAGCCCTTTGCTGCATTTACAACGGCTCTCCAAAGATGCTCGTGAGCAAGAGCTGCGAAACTTCTTGGGAGGGTTTGGCTTTCATGGCGACAAAGCCCTGGAGGAGGTGAATGGTTTTTCCGGTGGAGAGAAAGCAAGGCTTGCTTTAGCTATCATTGCCTGGCAAAAGCCTAATTTACTGCTGCTGGATGAACCCACAAACCATCTGGATTTGGAAATGCGTCATGCTCTGACTATTGCTTTGCAGTCATTCTCTGGCGCAATGATTCTGGTATCCCACGACAGAAATCTTATCCGGAATACAACAGACCAGCTACTTTTAGTTCATGGCGGTCGTTTAAACGAATACCCCGGAGACCTTGACGATTATAGTGATTGGCTAACCCAGCAACGGAACCCCGAAAAAAAAACCGACACAGCAGAAAGCAAACCTGCCGAAAACTCAGCCCAGGCAAGAAAAGAGCAAAAGCGGCTAGAGGCAGAAAAACGCAAGGCTCTCCGACCTTTAAAGTTAAAAGTCGAAAAAATGGAGCAAAAAATAGAGTTATCCCAAAACAAGCTATCGGAGATAGAAGAGCTACTTGCAAACCCCGCACTGTATGACAGTAGTAATAAAGATAAGCTCAAAACTCTACTTGCAAAACAAAGCCATCTGAAAAAGGACCTTGCTGAAGCAGAAGAGTGCTGGATGGAACTGGAAGAGGAGTGGGAGCTTTTAACAAACTCATAAGCAAAACCATTTTGTAGCGATTAAATACAAAACCGCACACACGGTCTGCACAGGACACTAGCCCAGCGTCGTTACAAGCTCATTCTCCGCTGGGCTATGAACCATCAGCAGCCAATAGCCAAAAGATAAAACCGGATAACTGTTTTAAACGGCAGCCTCTTCCAACTGATTCTCTAGCTCAATACTCTCGTCCTCTTCAGCAACGCTATCAAGTTTACCCAATATTGAGCTAACTTTATCATTCCATGTGCCAAGCTCATGTTTAAGCTTCGCGTTCTCTTCTTCTAGCTGGGTGTTGGCCACTCTAAGCTCCTCAAGCTCCATCCTGGAAAGTTCCAGTTTGTCGATGAGATTTTGTAGCCTGGATTCCAGTTGGCCTAGTGATTCTATGGACATGGCAGACTCTTGTAACCCGTTTTTAGTTGACGATATTCATCTATTCCAAACGATACGATAGCACATTGTGTGGGTTCTGTTGACCTAATATAAGTTCGGGTAACATCAAAAATGCAGCAGCTATACTAATCAATATCACCATGGATACATTGTTAAAGATGCACGTTTAATTAGCTTCAGGGTTGTTGATGCTTTGCTGTAATAGCCATTCCTCAAGCCATACAGAGCGATATGCACCAGCCTGCAGAACAGCACCGGATAGTTTTTGAGCAATTTACACAGGGGCAATTGATTGCCTCAAGGAGTTTTGCATGAGCGAGACACTGCTGCCCTACGCAAGAATTATATCTGCATTAAATGTCGAGGATGAGGCTCTTAGGGCTTTTTGTGTGTCCCTGATTTACAATCAAACTGTTGATGAATATATTTCACAGCGACACCTGCGTTTCTGTTCCCAGCAAATCGAAGGGACTTTTTTTAGCCACTTACTCGCATTAACAGAACTGGCCTTAGATAGCTGTGGTTTCCTGGGCGGTCAATTTTCATAAACCGGACATTGACGGCTGACAAGACTGGCTATTGCCGATACACTCTTTCCACAAATTAAACAGCTATTAGCTGGCCTCCCAAAAAGGCAAAACTATAAAAACAACTGCTTAAAAAGCTGTAAAAATGGAACAGGATGTTTATGCCGGATGTCACCCCTGCTAACTCTGTTGGTCTCGTCAGCCCCCAAATAATTTGCTTTAAACAGTCATTGCTTTTGCAGTGTGGACAGGTTTTAGCTCCATTCCAGTTAATGGTAGAAACTTATGGAACCCTGAATCAGCAGGCGAGTAATGCCGTATTAGTCTGTCATGCCCTCAGTGGAAATCACCATGCCGCAGGGTACCACTCCATTAATGATCAAAAAGCCGGATGGTGGGATAACTGCATTGGCCCGGGTAAACCGATAGATACCAATCATTTTTTTGTGGTATCGCTTAATAATCTTGGCGGGTGTCATGGCAGTACAGGCCCTACCAGTTTAAACCCTGAAACCGGAGAACCGTGGGGAGCAAGCTTTCCCATGGTGACTGTTGAAGACTGGGTAAAAAGCCAGGCTTTACTGGCCGACTACTTCAATATAAAAGTGTGGGCTGCCGTTATTGGTGGAAGCCTGGGTGGAATGCAGGCACTGCAATGGGCAATCAGCTATCCGGAACAGGTAAAGCATACGGTGGTGATTGCTTCAGCGGCAAAATTATCCGCCCAAAACATCGCATTTAATGAAGTGGCCCGACAAGCTATTATGACTGATGCAAGTTTTACCGATGGTGATTACCTTGCAAAAAAAACAACCCCGGGAAAAGGGCTGGGACTGGCAAGAATGATCGGCCATATTACTTATCTATCAGATGATGCCATGGGTAAAAAATTTGGCCGGGAGAGGAGAAGTGAAGATTTAAATTTTGATTTTGGCGCCGAATTCCAGGTTGAGAGCTATCTCCATCATCAAGCACAGACTTTTTCAAAAACCTTTGATGCCAATACCTACCTGCTCATGACCCGGGCGCTGGATTATTTCGACCCTGCCGCCTCCTTTGACGATGACCTTGCCAAAGCCCTTTCACACTGCTCAAGCCAATTCCTGGTGATATCATTCAGCACAGACTGGCGCTTTTCCCCTGCCCGATCCAAAGAAATTGTTACTGCCCTTATCGACTCTGGCAAAAATGTTTCTTACCTGGACATTGATGCACCACAAGGCCATGATGCATTCCTGATCAATATTCCCCGATATATTAATGGGCTGTCGACGTATATGCAGCGAGTAGCCAGGGAGTGCACTGATGGAAAGGGCTGATTTTACTATTTTAGAATCCTGGATAGCACCCCATAGCCGAATACTGGATCTGGCCTGCGGTGACGGAGTATTACTCAACAAGCTCATTCAGAACAAGCACGTTTCAGGCTATGGACTGGAGATCAATGCAGAAAATATCAAACGTTGCCTTGAGTCAGGCGTCAACGTTATTGAGCATAATCTTGATCAGGGGCTGAGTCACCTGAAAGACAACAGTTTCGATACAGTTATTATGACCCAGGCACTACAGGCCATGCGATACCCCCACCGGGTTCTTGATGAGATGCTACGAGTGGGCAAAGAATGTATCGTTACTTTTCCAAATTTTGGCCATTGGCAATGCCGGCTTCAGCTATTAGTTAATGGCAGAATGCCCGTGTCAAAATTCATGCCCTATACCTGGTTTGATACACCTAATATTCACTTTTGTACATTCCGGGATTTTGAGATTCTGTGCCGCCAAAAAAAACTAAAAATACTCCGTCGTTTGGTTGTTGATCAGTCTCACAAAGGAGGTTGGCAAATGCGGATATTTCCAAACCTGATGGGCAAGGTTGCCATTTATCATCTTACCAGGACGAGTTCGGAAACCTGACCAAGAATAGCTATTGACATTAACCGTCACTTTGCAACAGCCTAGCTTTATTTTTTCACCAAAAACAGCTAACCATGAAAAAACTATGGAGGAACAGGCATAAGCTGATGCTATCAGCTTTGCTAATCATCGCGGCATTTGCCTCAAACTCGTGGGCCTGGGCAGAAAACTGGGAAGCCGTTGTTAAAGAGGCCAAAGGCCAGACGGTTTATTTCAATGCCTGGGGCGGTAGCGAACAAATTAACGATTATATTCGCTGGGCAAGCAATCAGGTTAAACAACGTTATGACATTACCCTGAAGCACGTAAAAGTTGATGATATAGCAAGTATTGTCAGCCGGGTACTATCCGAGAAAACAGCGGGACGACTTGAAAATGGAACCGTAGATCTTATCTGGATTAATGGTGAAAACTTTAAGTCCATGAAAGACAACCGACTGCTATACGGCCCATTTTCCAATAATTTACCCTCAATGCGTTTTATTAATCCCAAGGATAAACCAACGACAGTCATTGATTTTGGAGAACCGGTGGAAGGGTTTGAAGCACCCTGGGGAATGGCTCAACTGGTGTTTATATACGACAGTAGTCTAATCTCAAACCCACCGAAAAGCGCCTCGGAACTGCTCGTTTTTGCCAAACAACACCCTGGCAGGGTGACCTATCCACTGCCTCCCGATTTCGTCGGTACAACTTTCCTGAAACAATTATTATACGAACTGCTCAAGAAGCCTGAAGCCCTGCTTCACCCGGTCAATAAGGAAGAGTTTGATCGATTAACCCAACCTCTCTGGGCCTATCTTGACCAGCTTCATCCTCTGTTGTGGCGCAAAGGAAAAAGCTTTCCAAGAAACAATATGGCAATGACGCCACTACTGGATGATGGTGAAATAGCATTGTCCATGACCTTTAATCCGGCATATGCAAGCGCTGCGATAAAGAATGGAGAATTGGCCAAGACTGTCCGAACCTACGTTCATAAAAGTGGAACCTTGGGCAACACCCATTTCCTTGCCATCCCCTTTAACAGCTCTGCCAAGGCTGCTGCCCAGGTAACAGTTAACTTCCTATTATCCCCTGAGGCCCAGTTAAGAAAATCTAACCCCGGTATCTGGGGA
Organism: Endozoicomonas sp. Mp262; assembly: GCF_025643335.1. NCBI lineage: Bacteria > Pseudomonadati > Pseudomonadota > Gammaproteobacteria > Oceanospirillales > Endozoicomonadaceae > Endozoicomonas > Endozoicomonas sp. Mp262. The sequence goes on from NZ_CP092489.1 coordinate 1,475,687, forward strand.
GATCCCACTGTTCTTACCATGGGGTTACTGCCTCCATCCCACCAGGACAAGTTCAACAAGTTGCCTCAAGGCGCCGCTACATTGAATTCAGCGCAGCTCGGCATAGCACTTCCTGAGCCACATAACTCCTGGGTTTCTGCTCTCGAAAAAGCCTGGTTACAACGTTATCGGTAATCCTGTGAATTTATCAAAACCTATTGCCACTAGCCTGTATGTGGGGGTGGCCGCTTTTTTTTTGCTAAGCGTCATGGCAGGGCTCATCGGCATAATTCCACCAGCCTTTGGATTTTTTCCTGCTTTAGGTTTCCACAAGCTGAGCCTGTCTTCCTGGACTCAGTTACTCCACACCCCTGGATTTTTCAAAATGGCAGGGCTCTCTCTGTGGGTCGGAATATCATCCACCGTACTCTCTCTTTTTCTGGCGCTTGGCACCATCAGCAGCGCCTGGAATAAAGCCAGCTGGAATAGAATCACCCACTGGCTATCTCCTCTTTTAGCTATTCCCCATATCGCACTGGCATTCGGCCTGGCCTTTTTAATCATGCCCAGCGGTATTCTTACTCGTGTTATTGCCCTATTAGCAGGTTGGGGAGCACCACCTGACTGGAATACCGTTAAAGACCCGATGGGAATCAGTTTGATCATGCTACTGGTGATAAAGGAAACCCCTTTTCTTATCTTTGTATTAATCAACGCCCTGCAGGAATTGCCCATCAACAGACTACTGGGTATAGGCCAAAGCCTGGGCTATACCCCATGGTCATGCTGGGTAAAACTGATATGGCCACGCCTATACCCAATGATCAGGCTTCCGGTTTTTATTGTTCTTTCCTACTCCCTGTCTGTTGTGGATATTCCTTTAATTCTGGGGCCTGATACCCCCCCGCTGTTTTCGGTACAAGTGCTTTACTGGCTTCAGGATCCGGATCTGTCCCAGCAGCTTCCTGCTGCGGCAGGAAGTATTACGCTATTTCTTCTGGTTAGCCTCGCAATTGGCATCTTCTGGGTAGTGGAAAAGCTTGTCAGTTGTTTTGGAAAGTCCTGGCTCACTTTTGGCCACAGGGGATATGCTTTTAATGTGCTCCCCTTTTTATTTCTGAATACCTGGCGAGGCCTGTTGGTGTTATTTTCTGGTGCCTTAATTGCTCTGCTAATCTGGTCTTTTGTCTGGCGATGGCGCTTTCCTTCCCTTTGGCCAACACAGATAACCCTCAGAAACTGGCAAAATGCCTGGCCTCAGCTGGCAGAACCGGTAATAAATACGCTTGTCATTGGTCTCATATCGGCAAGCCTTGGAGTATTGCTGTCGATATTTATGCTGGAATCTGGCAATAAGTTTTGTTCCAGGATAAAACCCTATCTGGAAAAAACCCTGTTTATCCCCATGTTGCTGCCACAGCTAAGCTTCTTGTTCGGTATCCAAATTCTGATGCTAAAAGGCAACCTGGATGGTTATTTGTGGTCAGTGATTCTGATCCATCTGTTATTTGTATTTCCCTATTGCTACCTAAGCCTTGCAGGCCCATGGAATCACTATGATGAACGGCACACTACCCTGGCCCTCCTGCTAACTCACTCAAGGCTAAAGGCATTTTGGAACATCAAGCTGCCGATGCTCTGGAAGCCCATTATGGCAAGCCTGTCCCTGGGCTTTGCCGTCAGTGTTGCCCAATATCTGCCAACATTATTTGCCGGGGCAGGACGTATTACCACAATTACGACGGAGGCCGTCAGCCTGGCTGGCGGAAATAATCGACGGTTAACCAGTGTATACGGACTCGTACAGATGCTATTGCCCATGATTGTTTATATGCTGGCTATGCTTTCCGCCCGCTGGTCACTGCTTAAGCTGAGGAAGAGATTGGTCTAGTGCCCCTAACACTCAAACACGTCACTTTAACCGTGGCAGGAAACACGCTCATTAAAGACCTGAACCTGGAGGTCTTCCCCGGATCAGTACTTGCCCTGATGGGTTCCAGTGGCTGTGGCAAATCCTCTCTTCTAAGTTATATTGCCGGCACCATCAGCCAGGCATTTAAATGCCGCGGGGAAGTTTGGCTTGGCCACACCAAGATTAGCACTCTTCCCATACATAAAAGGCACGTCGGCATACAGTTTCAGGATCACCTGTTATTCCCGCATATGACGGTAGGAGAGAATCTGGCCTTTGGCATACCATCGGGCTATGGCCGAAAAGAACGCAAAAGAAGGGTAATGCATGCCCTGGGCTCCTGCGACATGGCTAACTTTAGCCACCATGACCCGGCAACACTGTCCGGAGGACAAAAAGCCCGAATTAGCCTGATGAGAACCCTGCTATCAGAGCCGAAGGCTCTGCTATTAGACGAACCTTTTTCAAAGCTTGATCCAAACCTGAAAAAAAGTTTCAGAGAGTTTGTCATTCAACAAATAACATCCAGAGCGGTGCCCACAATCATGGTGACCCATGATGCTGATGATACTCTAAATGCCAATCAGGTAATCCAGCTATAATGCTGGATTACTTTTTAATAAACACCATTTATTGATCTTTTTCATTCCGATTTTCCATTATTGCTTTCAAAGCACCCATTCGCTGTGGAGCGACTTGTTCTGCGTAAACCTTCACGGCAATTTTTTCAACATCCTTATCTGATAAGATTATTCCCATTTTCGCATTAGCAATATCTGCCGGTGAAGGTCTTCTGCCTTTCTTAACCTTATCCTGAAGCTTTATTTTAGCTTCGAGTTGAGCCTCTTTTGTATGTTTCTCCAGTTCACGCAAACACTTTTGTTTAAATTCATCATACTGACCTGGCTCCATACAATGGGCAGGGATTTCAGGAATAGCCCCTTCCTTAGCCCTGATTTTAGAACTTAAACCATCTTGGCTGTCAAAGTCAGCCTTAACTTTATCGGGTAAAGCATCAAATTTATCTCCCTCAGGGAAATAGGCTTTTAATCGCTCTTTAGCAAAATTAAGCACTGGTTTTTTATCCAATAGTTGCAAAATATCTGAGGCCATTTCACTAGTGAATAGTCCTTTATATTCTGTTGAACCCAAATATAGAATAAGCGCTTCATCAACAAACTCTTCAGCGTAGTATTCATTACCACCATTAATCGACATCAAGTAATCATTCAGCGATTGTTTGAACGATGAAAAAGATAAACTTCTCCTTATTGCCATCAGCCACTTTGGATTAATAGTCGCATCAAGCAAATCAACTCTATGCTCTGAAGGCTCATCATCACTATCTTGTAGCTCTTGCTCGTAAAGTCGAACCACTTCACTGTCTGTAAGAGTCATAATGCCGCCCTGCTTTTTATCAAACCTAAAGACCACCTGATCCTGATCCGTCATAGTCCTTACCTCTGCGACACCAGGCTCCACAGGTGGTGCTTGCAACTTCTTTATGGCCTTTAATAAAACAGCAACATCCCTATCTGTTACCTTTACTTTCCAATGGGAATATTTTTCACCAAAATAAATTTTATATGCCTGGTCTACCACTGATTTATCAAATAACTGGCCTAATGCATCTTTAAATGTTTTATTGGCGTAAACTCTAGGACAGACTTTAGCAACCACCCGTTTTACAAAAGACTTATCATCCACTTTAAGCTGCCTTGACTGTGGATCAAAATAAACAGGCTTTTTCAAATAGGCTCTTTGGGCTTGATCGACACCACCAAATGCCGGCATGGCAGCAGCCCATGGATCATCATTTTTTTTAATAAAATCAACAAGCTTTTTAACATGACTTTCAACCCTAACGGCAATGCTATCGAGTTCGATAGCCAATGACTGATGATCCTTAGTACTTTTCCAGCGGCTTTCTAATTCTGAAGCTGTAGCTTCCAGGTAGTCTGCTTCCCGCTGTTTTCTACGGGGACAACCCTCTAATGTCGATATAGCCATTCTTATTTCTTCCAAGTCTTTAAGAAATAACTCAGCTTGACCATTATGCTCAACAGCACCTCGTTGTTTAAATGCCAATACATGCCTTTTAAAACTTTCCAGTGAATCATCTATATCCCGCAATGGCTCTTGATTTCCATCGGCAGGATGCTTTCTCGTATGACTGGAAACAGCTTCCTCTTCAGCTTCAGGTAATTGTTGATACCTTACTGATTCTTCCTTTTTAAATAGCGATATAAACCACTGACCAATGCCTTTATCTTTTTTTCCTGTATCCCGGATTCTTAGCTCTGCTGAAAGTAAAGCGTCTTGCTCCTTAACTGTATGCCCACTAAAACGGCCTGATTCACCTCTTTCTTTCATCGATTCTTCAGGCACATATGAAACAAAACTGGCCTGTCTTTTTCCCTGGACATCCTTGTCACCGGACATAATAGCTTACCTTTTTATTGATGGGTGTTGGGGGAGCTCCCCCAACCCGGAAAGATTCTAGTCAAGTTGAGGGCCCGCACTCACCAATGCTTTGCCTTCCTGAGTGTCCGTAAACTTCTCAAAATTAGTGATAAAGCGATCTGCCAAGTCTCTGGCCTTACGCTCCCAATCTCTTCGGTCTTCATAGGTTTCCTGCGGGTTCAGAATATTTGCATTCACCCCGGGCACTTCTTGGGGAACATGAAGACCAAAGTAAGGCAGAACTTTTGTCTCCGATTTATCAATGGAGCCATCCAGAATACTATCAATAATAGCGCGGGTAGCATCAATTGAAATACGCTGACCCGTACCATTCCAGCCCGTATTAACCAAATAAGCGGTAGCGCCACTGGCCTCCATTCGCTTAACCAGCTCATGGGCATACTTGGTGGGGTGCAATGTCAAAAATGCAGCCCCGAAACAGGAAGAAAATGTTGGTGTAGGCTCTGTTACCCCCCGCTCTGTGCCTGCCAGTTTGGCGGTAAAGCCGGATAAAAAGTGGTATTTTGTCTGTTCTGGCGTTAAACGTGATACCGGTGGTAATACGCCAAAGGCATCCGCTGTTAAGAAAATAACCTTTTTAGCATGCCCGGCCTTCGATACGGGTTTAACAATATTATCAATGTGATAAATAGGATATGAAACGCGCGTGTTCTCGGTTTTTGAGCCATCATCAAAATCAATTTTACCATCGGCACTCACTGTGACATTTTCCAGTAAGGCATCCCGGCGGATGGCTGCATAAATATCCGGTTCGCTTTCCTTATTTAACTTGATGGTTTTGGCGTAACAGCCCCCCTCAAAGTTAAAGACACCATCATCATCCCAGCCGTGTTCATCATCACCAATCAATGCCCGTTTGGGATCAGCTGACAAGGTTGTTTTTCCGGTACCAGACAAGCCGAAGAATATGGCAACATCGCCCTCTTTACCCACATTGGCTGAACAGTGCATGGACGCAATACCTTTACGGGGTAAAAGGTAGTTCATCATGGAGAACATCCCTTTTTTCATTTCTCCCCCATACCAGGTTCCCCCAATTAACTGCACGTGCTCGGTCAAGTTAAAGGCAACGAAATTCTCGGAGTTTAGTCCCTGCTCTTGCCACTGGGGGTTAGTGCACCGGGCTCCATTCATTACCACAAAGTCCGGTTCAAATGTAACAAGCTCTTCCGACATGGGCCGGATAAACATATTTTTTACAAAATGAGCCTGCCATGCCACTTCTGTAATAAAGCGAACCTTAAGCCGTGTTTCTTCATTAGCTCCACAATAGCCGTCAATGATAAACAATCGCTTACCTGAAAGCTGGCGGGTGACAAGCTGCTTGAGGTGAGCCCAAATCTCTGTAGAGATGGCTTTATTATCATTTTTACCCTGATCAGCCCACCATATTGAGTCCTGGGTAGACTCATCCTTAACAATATACTTATCCTTCGGCGAACGTCCGGTGAATACTCCGGTATCAACAGCGACGGCACCCAGCTCCGTAACAAACCCTCTTTCATATCCTTCGAGACCAGGCCTGGTTTCTTCTTCAAAGAGCTGTTCGTAAGACGGATTATAAACAACTTCACGAATGTTACTTATTCCCAGCTTGGCCAAGGCTTCCACTTTCTGCCCGACATGTGCACTAACTTGACTTGTCACAAGAGCTCTCCTGGTTTTCTGACTGTTATTAGTGAAGATTTATCGCGCTATGTTAACCGTTGTTGTATATCTAATGGTAGGTTTTCAATAGCGATATCAGAACTCATAGAAAATAAAACTACAGTGTTACCTGCTAAATAGCGTTGCCTGAAGTCAAGGATTATCAACTAGGGGGGAACAGGAAATAGAAGCCATACTATTACCCATTACACTCCCTGCGACATCCCCCCAAACGCCCATAATGAATGCTCATCACCCTAAGGATTCGAGCATATACCAATCATAGCTGATTCAGTGCAAATACCCTTCATGCCCATTGAATATATCAATCACATCATCCGGACTAAAAACGTACTGCTGGTTGCAAAACTGACAGTCCATGGCTATCTGTCCCTGTTCGCGAATAACAGAGTCCGCTTCATCCTTGCCAATGCTGTGAATTATCTGTGCACTTCTCTTTCGGGAACAGTTACATTGAAAAACCACCGGCTCACTGTCAAAAAGCCTTACTTGTTCTTCGTGGTATAAACGACTAAGCAGGGATTCTGACTCTAAACTCAGCAGTTCATTATCTGAAACCGTATTGGTTAACAAACACAGTCTTGACCAGGTTTCCTCTCGCAGCTTTTTAGAAGATTCTTTACTGGCAGGCAGTGCCTGAAGCAACATGCCGGCAGCTTTATAGCCGTCACTGGCCAACCATATCCGGGTAGAAAGCTGTTCAGATTGGGCAAAGTAATGTTCAAGACACTCTGAAAGCGTAGGATAAGTCAAGGGTACGATGCCTTGATAGCGCTGGCCTTTATCAGGATCTATGGTAATAACCAGCTGCCCCTGGCCAATAAGCTTTTCAATACCCCCCTCTTCACAGTCTCCAGAAAAACGTGCCAGAGCCCGGAAAGATTTTCTCTCTGTACACTCAACCATTAACAGAGAAAGAGGACCCGTGCCTTTAACCTGCAAACTCATTAATCCGCTAAATTTTAAGGTGGTACTCAGCAATACAGAAGCGGCTACCAGCTCACCTAATAATCGCTTTACCGGTAAGGGGTAATCATGAGCAGCCAGCGCATCCTCAAAGGATGCCTGGAGACATACCCGCTCTCCACGTATATCGGTGTTTTCAAAAATAAAGCGTTGTACAGAATCGGTAGTACTCATCAATTTTCTTCAGGGCTTGCGAAAAGGTTTGGATTATAGCCATTCTGAAGTGAGTTCACAGGTGTTGCTTTTACGATTGGATTTTACCACTTGAGGAATGGGAATAAGAAATAGTGCAGGAGTTAATTCTCTATTTTTCAGAGTCAGTTGACCACTGACGCCCCCAGTTTAAACCAAATGCGTTGAGCAAATTACCAGAAGCTGACAGAACACGGTATCGGGAGTAGGTCTCCTGGTAGATGGCCTGGGTCAGACTCTTGCTGGACTGAAATAATTCATTCTCCGTATCCAGCAGGTCCAACAAAGTACGCTTGCCGATGAAAAACTGCTCGCGATAGGCTTCAACTGTTTTCTTGCTGGCCTCTTCATGCTGGTGCAAATACTGCATCTGCTCCCCTAAAAAGCGATAGCTGTCCCAGGCCAGCCGAAGTTTCTCCTCAATAGTGCGTGTCAGCCGGTCTTTTTGCGAACGCTTTTCCTCCGCTCGATAGGCACTTTCCTTAATTTGAGATAAATCGGAGCCGCCCCTGAAAAGGTTGTAGCGAAGCCTTGCCATCACTTGCAAGTCCTGCGTGGTATTTAACTGGCCATCGGCGTTGGTTTTCCAGCTCTGCTCAACATCCACATCAAGGGATGGGAAAAAGCGACTCTTTTGCGCTTTATAATCGGCTTCTTCGGCCATAACCTCGTAGTGTGTCGCCAATATCGCCGGGTGCTCTCTTAAAGTTTCGGGAAGGAGGCTCTCAATGGTTTCAGGCAAGACCATATTTTCAATATCTGGCATAACAGGCTCCACCGGCATGGATCCTACCAAGGCAAAATATTCACTTTGGGCATCAGCAAGGTTATTTTTTGCATTAATAACATTGGCATTAGCCCGTGCCCTGCGGCCTTCAATTTGGGCTAAATCAGAACTTCTGGCCAACCCTTGCTCTGCTCTCTTTCTAACCTGTTGATAAATATCATCATGCAGCTTCAGGTTATCTTCAGCCAGTTCTAATAGTTCCGAGTGCTCTAATACTTTCAGATAGGCACTGGTTATTTTTAATGCCAACTCCTCCAGGGTAGCCCCCAGTCGATAGGTTTCAGCAACAGAGATATGCCGTGCCTGGGCTACCTTCTGCAGTGTATTGAATCCGGCAAAGATACTTTGTTTAAGGGCCACTGAGCCTTCTTTTCTGGTATAGCTTTTATCGTGGGAGGCATCCCTTCGCCCGGGGGGAAGCAGTCGCTTTTGGCCACCAATACTTGCACTGACATCAAGGCTAGGTAAATACCCGGAAAGGGCTATATCCACCTTTTCACGCTCAGCATTGATTACACTTAAACCCGCCTTGGCTTCAGGGTGATTATTCAAAGCGTCCTTCACCACTTCTTTCAGACTTTGAGACCATGAAGAAGTACTCAGGCTAATACAGCTGTAAGCCATAAGTCCAATAATGATTGGCTTGGGGCTAAGCATTTTTATCCCTTATAAAGCCAGCAAATACTGGTATTGCATCGGCCTGAACACCCTGTTCTTTAGGGGCTGTTGAGGTTTTATTCTGGTCATACCAGCTATTTCTATGATAAAAAAATAACATGGCAATTCGTTCTCCAAGCGCTAAATATGGCCAATAAAAAAGACTGGAGCCGACGTTGTTCTTGACAACAAGATGTTAGAGGCTGTTTAAAAACTGGATAAGGGGGAATAAATGGCTGAAATTCTGGTTATTGATGACTCTCCAACAGAGTTATATCAGTTGACTGGGCTTTTAAAGAAGCATGGATACACTGTGCTTACCGCTAATAATGGTGCCGACGGCATTGCCCTGTGCCGGACAGAGAAACCCAGCGCCGTCATCATGGATGTTGTCATGCCTGGAGTGAATGGCTTTCAGGCTACCCGGCAACTATCCAGAGATCCTTTAACCCGACATATTCCTGTTATCATTGTCACAACAAAAGACCAGGATACGGATATAACCTGGGGAATAAGACAGGGAGCCAAAGAGTACTTGACCAAGCCTGTCAATGAAAAGGCATTAATTAAAACCCTAAGCAGTTTATTAGAGACGGATTTAGTTGAATAACAGTATCTAAAAAGGGTTAAAAAATAAAAATACCAAAGAGCACACTTGCTAATATTCCCAGGAAAGCCACCCATGGAAACGTCCCCTTCTCATCCCTTTGATGAATTGGTTGCCATAGAAAAGCAGGTCATGCAGTTTTCCACACCTTTTCCGGCAATAGAAACAACATCTAATCAATGGAGTGGGGTGAGTTTTATCTTGAATAACCATCATTTTGTCGTCGATTTCCGGGAAATACTGGAAATTCTATCAATACCAGATATGACACCACTGCCAGATGTCCAGGACTGGGTTAAAGGGATTGCCAATATTCGGGGACGTATAGTTCCCATCGTAGACCTTGGCGACTTCCTGGGACGAGATAGCCCTCTCAGTACCGGCAGGAGAAAGACACTACTGGTTGAACATAAAGAAACGCCGCTGGGATTAATTGTTGATGAGGTCCAGGGTATGATGAAATTCTCGGGACTCAAGGATGAAAAAGATGTTCCTGGTGAACTGAAATCAGCTTATCGGCCATTTGTAACCGGTTGTTTTTTTCGAGATATCCATCACCTGGTATTTTGTACCCGACGGTTATTAAGCAGTCACCGGTTTCTCAGGGCGGCCAGAGGTTAAATACCTGGAAAAACCTATTACCCAAAAAGCAACTTCGGCATCTATTGACTTCATAATCAGGGATAAGAACAATGAAGAGTCAAGCTATCAGCCTAACCCAGCCCCCCAAAAAAACTGGCTCAAATATAACCTCAATACTATTATTACTGCTCTCTGCAATTACCTTGGTCACAGCTTTTCTCTACTTTGATCAACAAGTTAGCCATGAGCAAAAGCTAATTAATGAAGCCAGTGAGTTAAAGGTTTTATCACAGAAAATTGTAAAAAATACTAACGAAGCCCTATCGGGTAAAGCAGAAGCCTTTAGCATGTTAAAAGAGCTTAGTGCTGAACTGGATACCCGGTTGGACGAATTAAAGCAGCCACCTTCATCACTATTACCTCTTGGTAATAGCATCACCCCCCATCAGATCCAGACCCTGGATGCATCCTGGACAGCCCTCAAATTAGAAATAGAGAACATCCTTGCCGCGGAAGCGCCAATACTGTCCCTACACGGCATCGCCAGTACACTTAAAGAAACCATCCCTCAATTGCAGTTGGAATATGATGAAATAGTCGAAATCCTGCTAGAAAACAATACAGCCGCTGATCAAATAGCCCTTGCCCAGCGCCAACCCTGGCTGGCAGAGCGCATTATCACCAGCCTGACCGGTATTCTGGAAGGCAGTGATGATTCCATTCTGGCGGCAGATACCATTGGCCGGGATACAGAGCTTTTCAGCCGGGTACTAACCGGAATGACCAATGGTAATGTAGCTATGGGTCTCAAACAGGTCACCAATGAAGAAGCCATTGACCGCCTGGTTGAAGTCACCGATCTTTTTACCCTTGTCACCGGCAGTGTCAATGAAGTATTGGAAAAATCACCGGAGCTATTCCAGGCCAGGGTATCAGCTAACCAGATTTTCACGGACTCACAACAGCTTCTACAGCAAGCCTCCGTTCTTGCCAATATTCACACATCAAATTCAGAAAACCGGTTTACCTATCAGGCTATTTTCATTGCTGGCATCGTTACGGCAGTGATTTTTCTGCTCCTGGTCATCATTGCAGCCAAGCGCGAAATACGGAAGCAACTTGAAAAAACACAGGCAGAAAATAAGGCAAACCAGGCGGCCATTGTACGGTTACTGGATGAAATGGAAGAGCTGGCCAATGGCAATCTTGCGGTCAGTGCAACAGTCACAGACGACTTCACCGGCGCTATTGCCGATTCCATCAACTACGCCATAGAACAGCTGAGAGTACTGGTAAAAACCATTAACCACACGGCGGTAGAAGTGGATAATGCGGCTCAAAAAAGCCAGTCCACCGCCCATGAGCTGGCAGAGGCCACGGAACATCAGGCCACTGAAATTAATACCGCAACCCAGTCCATCAATGACATGGCCCTTTCCATCGATAAGATTTCAGCCAATGCCACTGAGTCAGCAACGGTGGCAAAACGCTCCCTGGAAATAGCCGCCAAGGGGACTCATGTCGTAAGAAATACAATGGACGGAATGAATACCATACGGGAGCAGATACAGGATAGCTCCAAGAGGCTTAAACGGCTGGGCGAATCCTCTCAGGAAATAGGGGATATTATCTCGCTGATCAATGATATCGCCGATCAAACCAATATTCTTTCACTTAACGCATCCATCCAGGCATCAATGGCTGGAGAGGCAGGACGGGGTTTTGCTGTTGTTGCAGATGAAATACAAAAACTGTCTGAAAGAGTATCTGCGGCAACAAAGCAGGTTGAAGCATTGGTTTCCACTATCCAGACCGATACCAATGAGGCTGTTCTTTCCATGGAGCAAACCACCAGTGAAGTGGTCAATGGTGCAAAACTTGCCCAAAATGCCGGCATCGCCCTGGAAGAAATTGAACAGGTATCCAACACCCTGGCCAACCTGATTCACAATATCTCAGAGACAGCCAAAACCCAGGCTAACTCTGCGGCCCAGATTTCCAGCAGGATGAAGACCATTAGAGATATCACCATACAGACATCTTCCGGCACCAATGCCACTGCCGGTTCCATCGGCAATTTGGCTGAAATGGCTTTAGAGATGCGAAAAACCGTTTCAGGATTCAAACTGCAAGAACTCGAAAATTAAAACTGTCTTTTCCATACAAGGCTGGTGATGGCTATGTCCAGCCTGGGGGGTAGCGGGAGTGATCTATGGCTGAGTACAAGGACGATCTAGAAAAAAAACAAACGGAAGTGGATGTCAGGCAGTCACTTTCAGCGATCAGGCAGGCACTGGAAACTTACCTGGACTCTCCTAAAGAAAAAAAACGTCTGGCTATCTCCCAGGATCGGCTTCATGAAGTGCTGAGCCCACTGAAGCAACTGAAGCCAGTCACCACCCGACGGCTTGCAGAAGAAATTCTGGAAACAGCAAGTGCCCTGATTAATAACCAGACAACCAATGCCCAGTTTGCCACTGAAACGCTTATTCAGGGCATAACGCAACTCTCTAACCTGATTGGTAAACCCGCTTCCCCTCCTGAAGCGTTAATAGAACTGCTGAATGCCCTGCGCACTGCCCGCCACCAGCCCCCCCTTTCAGCGCTGGATTTGTTCGACCCTGTTATCAGGAACAGCATCCCCCCCCTGGAAAAAGAGCAGCTTGACCATCTCATTAAGTCCGGTGCAATCAAGGTATTCAAGAAAATTCGTCAGAAATACCAGATATGCCTGACCAGCTACCTCCGCAAAAAAGAGCCGGAACAAAGCCTCAGCTTAATGAATAAGCTTTTTGGCAAGTTGCAGAACCTGACCTGGGGATCACCTTCCTCAGTCTTATGGGATGCCAGCGCTGCGCTGGTTCAGGGACTTATGGAGCAATCCATTCCTTCATCGGATAAGGGCAATAGCCTGCTCAAAGCACTGGATTTCCAGCTTAAACAGCTTATTGAAAGCAATGGCTTGGAGGTTAATTACCCACCAAGTCCGTCTCTATTGAAAGACGTGCTATACCTGATCAGCGGGGCCGATAGCACCAACAAGCTGATTCTGGCCCAAAAAAAACGTTATCAGCTTGAACAGGTTTTCACGGGTATCCCGGGGGTGGAATCCAGAAAGCAGCCATCTTCGAAATCACCGAAGAACATCAGTCAAAAACACACGGCAACCCCCTCAGACAAAGCTCCATTTGTACTAAAAGAGCTACACAAACTATCTATTCTCGAAGCCCAGACTGAGCTGAACCATACCAGAAACGCCATTGATGACTTTCTCAGCCACCAGAGAAATATCGAGTTCTTAAGCAATGTTCCCACATTACTGGAAAGCGTCAGGGACACACTGAATATAACGCTGCTAACCAAATATGCTTCATTGGCTGATAAGGTAGCGCAGTACATTAGGGGATCATGGCTAGAGTCACGGAAACGGCCGCCTGAGCATGTGCTGACCCGTATTTCCCATTGCCTGAATGCCATAGATAACTCCCTTAAACGCCTCTATAAAGGCAATGCACAAGCGGCAGAGCACTCCTTTGACCAGGCATCCACGCTTGCTGACCAGCTAGTTTCTTCTGAAATAGAAGCCAACTCCCGGTCACTGGAAAGCATGGCATTTGAAGACCTGGAAGTCATTGTTGAAGAAGAGCCAGAAATTCTGCCAACCCCCAAATCAGAAATATCAACAGAACAGGCCAGTAATAAAAAAGAACTGACTTTTCAGTTCTCAGCTCAAGATCATGCCAACAATAACCCCGTTATTCAGGCCGACAAAAATAAAACAACAGAGACAAGTGAATTAAAAGAGATTGCCAGAACAGCACCTTTTGAAGAGACAGCCCATTTTATTCATAACGAGCTGAAAAGCAGCATAGTCATCTGGCAAGGCCAACGTGACCACCCTGATACACAAAAAATCATACGTGACTGGTTTTATACCCTTAAAGAACAAGCCAGAACCAGCGATGCCAATGTGATTGGCGAATTAGCCTCAGCTGTGGAAAATATGCTCAACCGGCTACTTTCCGGGGCCATTAAACCGGGTGACAGCATGCTATCCCTGGTGACCCATGTTACCCATATGCTACCTGACCTGATTGGCGATTATTGCTCTGACAGTCAGCTATTAACAGCTGAAGTGCTGCTGTTTATGGAACAGGCCGACGACCTGGCCCGGGGTGAGGCATTTTTTGCACCGGAAGAACTGGCAAGCCTTGAATCTCTTGAGGATGTACCGGAAGAAGTCCATCAAGCACAGCCTGAAGCGAAAGTAAGTAAGCCTGTGCCTATTCCCTCTGGTTTACTCCAGTCCGGAGAGCTGGATGTATTATTGGATGCCGACACCTATCTGGAAAGATGGTCAATATCCATTGCCTCAAGAGAACTGCAGCTCTTTAAAAAAGAGTTAAAAATACTGGGAGAAAAGGCCTCTGAAGCCAACATAGCGCCCCTTTCCCTGCTCTGTAACGTTCTGCTGGATGTGTGCAATTATCTTGGCAACCATGAAAGCACCTTACCAAAAGCACTGGCTCACCCACTTCATAAAGGGTTTGATGCACTAGTGAATATCCTGAACCAGGCTGCCGCCAGACAGACTATTGATTCGGTGGACTCAGTATTCAGTTCAATCCGGGATGCCCTGAAATCGCTGTTAAAGCAAAAAACCGAACCGAGCCTCAAGAGCACAGGAGATATAGAGCTTATCCGCCTGTTTCTTGAAGAAGCGCAGGAGATCACCGACAACTGCTCTACTGCCTTAAATAGCTGGCTTCGGCAGGGTAATGGCAGTCAGGCCCTGGGTGAACTCCAACGCAATCTCCATACCCTGAAAGGTGGAGCACGAATGGTGGGCTTTAATGGCCTGGCTGATATTAGCCATGCCATTGAGAGTGTCTATGAAACCATTACCGCGGGTTATCGCTCTCCATCAGAAGCACCTCTGGGATTACTGCAAAAGTCCCACGATCATATTGAAATCATGCTCCAGGCCATCAGCCGTGGCTTGCCCTGCCCACCGGCACAGAATTTTATCAGCCTGCTTGAGCAATGGTGTGAGGGCCCTGATTCACTTCAAAAACCTGAATCGAACCCAAACATCGATCTGCCTGATTATCTTGGCAAGCCGTCTTCATTAACAGCCTTATCTGATCAGTTCATTCAGGGGCAGGAACCGTCCCACACCAACGATGAAGTGCCTCTCGCTGTCAGCCAGAAAGATGGCATACAGTTCCTGCCATCCACGGGTATCAGCGCGTTTTCCAAAGAAAAAGTACGAGTCTCACAGGAACTTTTGGAGCAACTGATTACCCTTTCCGGAGAATCCAATGTCCACCGTTCCCAGGTAGAGCAGCAAATTCACAACATCGCTCATGCCCTGGGGGAAATGGATAGCACCACCCTCAGGCTTAAAGAACAGCTTCGCCGGCTTGATATGGAAACCCACGGGCAAATTTTATCAAGGCATCAGCAGAAAGCCGATGAAAACCCGGAGTTTGACCCACTGGAAATGGATCAGTACTCAGAACTGACCCAGCTTTCCAGCGCACTATCAGAATCTGCATCCGACCTGATAGACCTGGGACAATCAATACAGGATCAGAACAACAACGCCAGTACCTTACTTCAGCAACAGGCCAGGGCATTAACCCAACTACAGAAGCAACTGTCTGAAACACCCATGGTGCCCTTTGAACGACTATTACCCAGAATAAGGAAAACCACCGATCAAGTGTCCGGTGAGCTGAATAAACCCGTTGAGTTACATATAAACAGCGCTGAAAGCAAAATCGACCGGACAACACTGGAAAAAATTCAGGCGCCCCTTGAACATATCATTAGAAACGCCATAAACCACGGCATTGAAAATAGCATTGATGACCGAATAAAGGCTGGCAAGCCAGAGGCCGGTCAAATCACCCTGAAATTTTTCAATACCAGTACTCACTCTATTCTGGAAGTCAGTGATGATGGCCAGGGTATTGATCTTAATGCCGTCAGGGAAAAGGCCATAGAAAAAGGCATCATAGCCAAAGATGCCCAACTTGCTCACTCTGAACTGCTCCGCCTGATTCTGGCACCCGGCCTCTCCACTGCCAATAAAATCACCCAGATGTCTGGCCGGGGCGTCGGCCTGGATGTTGTCAGTAGCGAAATCAGTGAACTCGGCGGAAATATTAAAATAACCAGCCAACCGGGGCAGGGCACAGGGTTCAGTATACACCTGCCCATTCGCTCACCTATTGGCAGGGCATTATTGGTTCAGCAAAGTGACCGCCTTTACGCAATTCCCATGCAGTCCATTGATGGGCTGGCGATGGTTAGTCCTACGGAACTCCTGGCCTGCTATAAGGAAGAAAAAGGACTCGAATATGCTGGTATAAAACACCGGCTTATTTCATTCAACAGACTCCTTGGCAACAGAACTACCCGGGTTAAGACAGAACATGGCCCAGTTATTATTTTACAGCGGGGCGGTGAAAATTTTGCCCTCCATATTGATGCTATTTATGGAGGCAGGGAAATTATAACCCAACCCCTTGGCCCGCAGTTTGAGGAATTGTCCGGTGTTAATGGTGCAACCATTTTGGCAGATGGTTCTGTGGTTATAGTTATTGAACCCTTGGCCCTGATCAAAAAACACTATTCCCCACTGGCAAAAACAGATGCCGGTGAACTGGTGTCAGAAGATACCAATAAGACCAACACCTCAACCATTCTGATTGTGGATGATTCCATTACCATGCGTAAAGTGACATCCCGCCTTCTTGCCCGTAATGGTTATGAAGTGAGTTCTGCAAAAGATGGCACTGATGCCTTGCGTATAATCTCCGAAAAAAAACCGGACCTTGTTCTGCTGGATATCGAAATGCCAAAAATGGATGGCTTTGAAGTGGCCAGTGCTATTCGTAATGATCCCTCCTGCAAGACGTTGCCCATCATCATGGTGACCTCACGTACCGGGGAAAAGCATAAAGACCGGGCATTCAGCCTGGGTGTTAACGATTATGTGGGCAAGCCTTTCCAGGAAAACATCCTGCTTGAAACCGTTAAAAAACATCTAAGCAAGGCCGGGAGTTAATATGGACACCCCAACCACCAGCAGCCAGGAAATAAAATCCCTGCTGCTGCCACTGCAACAACACCCTTTACTCCTGCCCATGGCTTGTCTGGCAGAAGTGATTGACTATATCCAGCCTGAGAGTATTCAGGAGGACAACCATTGGTATTTGGGAGATATTGACTGGCGAGGCGTCACCGTTCCTTTAATGGCCTTTGAGCGTATTAATGAACAGCAATTTACCAGTCACTCAATCACCACGCGGATTGCCATACTGAAGAAAACCCTGACCAAGACCCCGTACAGTTTTTATGGTTTGATCATCCAGGGTGTCCCACAACCTTTAACGCTTGGTAAGCAGGATATATTGCCATCCAATGAAGTCACCGGGCCCGCTGAAAGAAGACAGGCCATCATTAACGGGTTACCCGCAATTATCCCAAATCTGGCCAGTGTGGAACATAAGTTGGCAGGCATAGGGAACATAAGTTGGCAGGCATAGGGAACAGCTAGAAGTCTGTGTATGGGGAATATAAAAATAATGCCCCAATCATGTGTTTTGGTATAGGATTGACCGTCGCTAATGACTATTCTCAGGGCAGGGTGAAAATCCCGACCGGCGGTAGTTCTCTTCAGGAGAAAAGCCCGCAAGCGCCTGCAAATCCAAGAAGCAGGGTCAGCAGATCTGGTGAAAATGCCACTGGCAGCCATTCCAGAGCCGACGGTTAGAGTCCGGATAGAAGAGGATAAAGGAATCCATAAACAAATGACCCCCACCAATCACCATAACCCCATTCTTGGCGCAGCCTGGATGCTATCTGCCGGAGCTGCCTTTGCAGGCGTTAATAGCCTGGGGCAGTATTTAAGCTTCAAGATGGGTATGCCATCATCCAATGTTGCCTTTTTCCAATACCTTATCGCCGTAGCTATCCTGTTACCCTGGATGAAACAGCAGGGTCTGGGTCACCTGTTAACAACGCGCCAACCCTTACTACACCTTCTGCGGGTTGGTTTTGCAGTCCTGGGGGTTCAATTCTGGCTATGGGCGCTTTCCTGGCCTGTACCTATCTGGCAGGGTATTGCCCTGTTAATGTTGTCCCCCCTTATCGCCACCGTTGGTTCAGGACTGCTGCTGGGAGAAACCGTCGGTATCGCCCGGTGGATAGCAACGTTAGCGGGTTTTCTGGGCGCCATGATTATCCTGGAACCCTGGGCCGAAGGTTTTAATCTGGCTTCGCTACTGCCAGTCATCGCTGCTTTTTTCTGGGCGGGTTACTCCCTGTTGGTAAAGTATCAGTCCCGCACAGAGCATTCTTCTACGATAGTCCTTTACCTGTTAGTGCTTATAGCGCCCTTTAATGCGGTGCTGGCAGCACCGGTTTTCAGCTGGCCCGCAGGGCAGGAATGGGTATTTCTGATAGCAGCCGGACTGTTAACCGGCATTGCCCAGCTGGCTATAGCCAAGGCCTATGAAGTAGCGGATGCTTCCTATATACAGCCTTTTGACCATGCCAAATTACCGATGAATGTGCTCGCAGGCTGGCTGGTGTTTGGCTGGGTGCCTCCCGGCCGTTTATGGCTGGGGGCTGCCATTATTGTCGGAGCATCGCTATTTATAGCACACCGGGAGAGCCGGTTTGCCAAGAGGCCGGAACGTATTGCTGATGCTTAGAAGCCTCGCCCGATAGGGCGGCAGTCACGACAAATCCCCCCACAGATAATGCATCAGCGCTGCTGCAGCAACAGGTGCCGTTTCTGTCCTCAACACCCTGGGTCCCATGGCCAATGCCTTAAAACCATGGGACTCAGCCATACCAATTTCATCGGCAGTCAAGCCCCCTTCCGGGCCAATTAACAGGGAAACAGAGTCTGGTTTGCTATAGCCCTCCAGCTTTTTATCGGTCCGATGATGAAGTACAAAGTTAAGGTCAGTGGTACGACTATCAAGCCACTGCGCTACGGTGACAGGAGGATGGATAACAGGAACCCGGTTTCTGCCACACTGCTCACAGGCACTGATAGCCACCTGTTGCCAATGCTTAATCCGCTTTTCCTGGCGTTCAGCATTTAACCGGACTTCACAACGCTCACTCAAAATTGGCGTAATATCGGTGATTCCCATCTCGGTGGCTTTCTGAATGGCATAATCCATTCTTTCACCACGACTCAGGGACTGACCAAGCTCAATGCGTAAAGGTGACTCAGAGTCAGAATCCCGTCGGCTTTCCAGCAGCACCGATACCTGCTTTTTAGAAACTGAAGCGACCTGGCCCTGAAATGACCCACCTTCGCCATTAAAAAGAATCAAAGGCTCACCGGCCTTCATTCGCAGGACACGACCCACATGATTTGCAGCAGTGTCTATCAGCTCGACAGTTGTCCCTGCAACTAATGGTTGAGGGGTATATATTCTGGGATTTCTCATAGGTACGGCAATAACCCGTGATGAAATAGCGGTTAAATAACCTATTGTACTGACACCTAACCCAAGAACATACCCAGTCTATACTAATTTATAAGGTGGCGTTTTCTATTTATTCTGACAGGGAGATCAAAACATGGAACCCACTTCCCCCCCACCTCCAGTTCCTCCAAAAAGCCCTGAGCTATTAGCCGACCTCAAGGCAGAACAAGAACTTAGCCATAATAAAGGCGAAACCAGAGTCGCTAAAAAGCCTTGGCTCAGTCGAAAAGTAGAAGCACTTAAATCGGGTATCATTACTTTAAGACAAAGGAAAGCATCTTCACCGGAATCAAAAGCCACATCACTTCCTCCGACAACAAAATTAATAGAAAGAAAAACCAGGCCTTTCAATATTTCTCACGACATAGTATTCAATAGATTAGGAGAAGGGAACTTTGGACGTGTCGATCAAGTACTAAAAGGAAACGAGACCCATGGAAAATTATGGGTTGCCAAAACCGATAAAGAAACACATGAACAAGTTATTGATAATGAAGAAATCATGAGGCACTTGGGCAAACACCCTAATATTGTGCGTGTTGATTTTGATAAAAAACTAATGAGGGATGAAGGACATCCTCTATCCACACTTATTGATATGACAGTAAATCCACCCTCCGAAAAAAAAAGAACTCCTGCAAAAATAAATTCTGACCAGAAATTGCCTGCTTCACTCATCCGCAATATAGGCAAGCAACTTTTCACCGGAATAAATTATATACATGCAAAAGGCATCACCCATTTTGACCTCAAGCCTGAAAATATTTTAATCGGTAAAGAAGGAAACGTTAAAATTGCAGATTTTGGCTGTGCCCGTCGATGTAAACCGGGAGAATTTCTTGCCCAGGGAAGTGGTGATAATCGCTATATGCCTCCCGATGTATTTCCAAAAGGCAAGGCAAGGTCAACTTCATTGGATAATTGGTCTGCCGGCTGCTGTTTATATGAGTTGGTATCCGGTAACAAACTGGTGGAATCACCCCGTGGAATTTTTACTGAAATCTACAATGTTAAGCATTGGAAAGACCTCCCTGACGGAGCCTTTTATAATTATGCCCCTGTAGAATCTTTCATCAAAAATAAGCTAAAAGCCCTTGAAGTATCTTTGAAAGAGGAATCCCCTCGTCGCTTCAGTGATGTAGAAATTAATGATCTACTTAATATGTTAAAATTAGCCCTACAGGCACACCCAAAGAAACGGGGAGGGTCACGACAACTTCTTAACGACCCGTTCTTCTTATCTCCAAGGCCTACCCGTAGGTAATTCATTAACAGCAAACATCAATTTTCCACTTTTGCTCATTGATGTTCAGTTTTTGAACAAGCCTAAATTGCTACATATTGACAAACTGGGCTTTGCCATATTCAGTGTATAAAAATGCAAGCCGGCAGCCCCTTCATTTAATAACTTTTCACACATCCTGGTGACCATTTCCTCACCAAACTGATTAATACTTTGGCTATCATCCCCATAAGCTTCCAGTTGCCTGCGAATCCAACGGGGAATTTCTGCACCACAGGTATCCGAGAAGCGAGCAAGTTTGACAAAATTTGTAACCGGCATAATTCCCGGGATCACCGGAATGGTTATTCCCATTTTTTCTATACGCTCAATAAAATAAAAATAGCTATCTATATTAAAAAAATATTGGGTAATGGCTGAATTGGCACCAGCATTCACCTTACGCTGAAAATTTTCAAGATCCACTTCCATATTATGGGCTTGAGGATGAACCTCCGGATAAGCGGCTACTTCAATATGAAAATGATCACCTGTTTCTTTTCGTATAAATTCAACCAGCTCATTGGCATATTGCAGCTCTCCAGAGAAACGCCCCATACCCGAAGGTAAATCCCCCCGTAAAGCAACTATCCGGTTAATATTCTGGCGTTGATAGTCCTGGAGTAAATCCCGCAAGCTATTTTTAGTCTCCCCAACACAAGACAAATGAGGTGCAGTAGCAACACGAGTTTGCTCCTGAAGGGCAAGCACAGATTCAAGCGTACGATCCCGGGTAGAACCACCCGCTCCATAGGTGACTGAAAAAAAGTCCGGTTTATATTCTGCTAACTGGAACGCGGTCTGCTCAAGCTTCAGCGCTCCTGCTTCCGTTTTAGTGGGGAAAAACTCAAAGCTTATTTGTGTTTTATTATTGTTAGAGTCAGTCATAATTTATTATTTTATTTAATGGTCAAATACAAGTAAAAAACTTATCGAACCCGTGCAGGTAAGCATGAATATCTGTACGGCTATTGAATAAGTTGAAACACCCGTATGCATTCCCAGCGGGGAGAGACTGTCGCGAAACCCAATTCTGTAGATAAAAAGTAGGTTTTTTACTCTTTTTTAACCACGGAGACACGGAGGCACAGAGTTTTTGTATCTTTAAACTATAAATCTCCGTGCCTTTGTGTCTCCGTGGTTAATAAAAATAACTTTTGCGACAACCTCGGGACGCTGGGAACGAGGTATCTTGTACAAATGTTAATGCTTAGCGGCACTAGTATTTGTAATCATCACTCTTAAAAGGGCCGTCAACAGTAACATGAATATAGTTTGCCTGCTCCCCGGTTAACCGGGTCACAACCCCACCAAACCCTTCTACCATATAGCGAGCCACTTCCTCATCAAGCTCTTTGGGCAGAACTTTTACATACAGCTCCCTTTCTTCATCCGGTAAATTCGCAAACCCCTCCTGATAAAGATGAATTTGTGCCAAGACCTGATTAGCAAAAGAACCATCCATTATGCGCGACGGGTGCCCTGTAGCATTACCCAGATTAACCAGTCGTCCTTCTGAAAGCAGCAATAGATAGTCATTGGCCTGTTTATTACGCCACACTTTATGAACCTGGGGTTTAATTTCTTCCCACTCCCAGTTTTCACGCATAAAGACGGTATCAATTTCTGTATCAAAATGGCCAATATTACACACTACACAGCTGCTTTTAAGGGCTTTTAGCATATGGCGATCACAGACATGAACATTTCCTGTTGTGGTTACCAGCAGGTCTGTGTTTTCCAGCAGGGGCTTATTGATACAGCTTTCAGAATCGGTATTGATTCCATCAAGATAAGGCGACACCACCTCAAAGCCATCCATACAGGCTTGCATGGCGCAGATAGGGTCAATCTCCGAGACTTTGACAATCATACCTTCCTGGCGAAGGGACGCGGCGGAACCTTTACCCACATCACCATAGCCAATAACCAGCGCTTTCTTTCCTGACAGCAAATGATCGGTTGCCCGCTTGATAGAATCATTGAGCGAATGACGGCAACCATACTTATTGTCATTCTTACTTTTGGTCACCGAGTCATTAACATTAATGGCAGGCACTTTCAGTGTTCCCTGCTCCAGCATCTCCAGCAAACGATGAACACCTGTTGTGGTTTCTTCAGAAATACCGTGAATCCTATCCAGCTGTTGTGGGTATTTATCATGGAGCATCAGGGTCAGATCGCCCCCATCATCCAAAACCATATTGGCATCCCAGGGCTTCCCTTCTTTTAAAATAGTTCGCTCAATACACCACCAGAATTCCTCTTCTGTTTCCCCTTTCCAGGCAAAGACCGGTATACCTGCTGCGGCAAGAGCTGCCGCAGCATGATCCTGGGTTGAAAAAATATTACACGACGACCAGCGAACTTTAGCCCCAAGTTCAACCAGGGTTTCAATCAATACCGCGGTCTGGATTGTCATATGGATACAACCCAATATCCTGGCGCCCTTCAATGGTTGCTGATCTTTATATTTTTTGCGAATAGCCATCAATGCTGGCATTTCACCCTCAGCAATCTGGATTTCCCGTCGTCCCCACTCCGCCAGGGAAATATCCGCAATACGAAAATCCTTAAAACCTGTCGTCATGGCGGCAGTTGCAGTCATAGGCTATGTCCTTTTTTGGTGTTTATAGCTTGGAATAGCGGCAGTTTAACAGCGACATAAATCTATATCAATTTTTTTTGATATAGATTCAACCAATACTTAACTGCAATTTCAGGGACTACTCCTTGAATCTTAAAATTTCTCTGCCACCTTTAAAATTCCTTTAACGAGCATATAGAAAGCTATCATGAAATCATTTCATCTGCGAAAACATCTAGCTATAGCCCTTCTTTTCTCAAATTTATTTTTAATATGCACTAAAGTCTTTGCTGGCCCTGTTTTAGGAATTGTGGGAGCCAGTTACTCTGGAGGTGTAAAAGAAACAACTTTTGAGAGTGTCATAAAAGATGAAGATCAGGGGGTATCACATGGCATACTTCATGATATATCAGCTTCATTGAAAGAAGGCAGCTTTCAGCGTTTCTCTCCAGGAACCCCACAAGAACTATTAAGACTTATAAATAACCCCATGGAGAGTTTTAAAAATCAAATAGAAAAGGCTAAGGAAGCAGGTGTTAAGCATATTATTGCAGTAGATATGACATTCTGGACATTTGCCGGTTGTGTTGAAAGTCAAGAAGGCGTTGAAAAAACTGTAGAAACACAAACCGAAAAGTTAAGACCTTTATATGAACCTATGTTGTCCAGTCTAACACTTTCTGATCCTGGAAAAGAGAATATAAAAAAAATAATACCTGATATGATCACCTTTAGTGTCAAACACCCACATAGTTTAAATAGAGAGCAGGCTAAAGGCAGGCTAACAAAGTTATTTGAATTATTTAATCAATACCCTGAGCAACAATTTTATATTATGACCATACCCGGTCAACATTTACCTGCCTGCCAAGAGCAAGAAATACGGCTTTTTCCTTGGGTTCAAACGATCCATGGATTAGATACATTAATAGACACTAAAGTCTCATATGAAGACAAAATCATAGATTTATTTAATGTTCTAATACTCAATAAGGCAAAAAAACACAACAATGTACATGTTACTGACATTAACAATATGATAACAGTGGATTCAAGTAATGAAAGCATGCTAACCCTTCCCACTGTGAGTGAGGCACCACAAATAGTGAACTTTGCTCACCTATTATGGGATGATTTTCACCTAAACCCAGACGGTTATACTGCTCTAGCTGCTGGAATACTAGGAGATCCTGATAATGAACAAAGCTTAGTTAATCTGGTTGTAAACGATACCAGTCAATATAGAACTCTCGTTACTGATGCAATGACACGTCTGTTATCAGGAACGGCTAAAACAAAAAGAGAAGCATCTCTAGAAGCTCCTGTTGAATCCAACCCATTAATGGCCTTAAGCGCCATGACTGACAGAGCAGGCAGCTCACAAACAAAACATCCTTCGCTGGCCATGCCTGAACCACTCCCCTCGCTCTCTTTATCCTCTCTCCCCTCCTTGGGTCCAACAGAGATGATGAGTCTTATTAAGGGAATACCCCAACCATTACCTCCAACCACTAAAAGAGAATTGGAGGATACAAATAAACCAGATAAAAAAAATAAAAAACCACGCTCAAACTAAAACTCAACTTTTAAAAATATAATTTATCACCTATAGTAATTTGCTGTTAATTAGCTTTACCATAAAAAGCACCTTTTACGGGCTTTTTATGGTAAAGCTAATTTTTGATTAAGCCTTATCCATCCGCTCCCAGGTGAACTCGGACTCTTCACGGTCAAAATTACCATAAACAGCAGTAGCCTGATAAACTGGACGTTTCAGATCCAGCATCTTCACTGCTCTTCGAGGAATTTGTGTAAATATATTTTTTTAGGTAATAAATACAATGCATAAAATCACAAATTCATCTTTATATAATCAATCACGGAGAGAAAAGTCTGCAATCTTTAGTGAGTACTAAGAGGAATATTTAAATGCTAATTTCAAGAAAATGGTTTCTTTTATCGCTTTTAGCATCGTTTACTTTTAGTTGCAACGTGCATTGCGGATTGTATTACGGGCAAACAGTGGATAGTGTTCCTCTACCCACTGAAGCGATCCTTGCTAACTTTGAGAGTTGTTACTCTGACATAAAAAAAGACAAACAAGCAATTGGATTGCCGTATTCAGTGAGAGTGGCCATGATAGGCTATTTATTGCGCTATTCCTGTGCAGGCCATGTCCCCATTGATGGAAGAAAATACCCTCATTCAGATACAGTCATCCAACAATTGGAGCAAAAGCTAAATAATGGCGTTTCTGGTAATGCTCAAGTAAAGGACCTGTCTCTACAGCAATTAAACGAGACTGAATCTACAATAAACAACCACTTCTGGAAAGATAAAAAATCGGACTTAACCAATAGTTTACCAAAAGCAGCCCCTGAACTTTGGGGGCATGTCAGTTTTGATGATGATGAGACATTTTTTAATTTTTTTAGTGAATTAGTAGAAAAGTCAGATACGAAGAGACCTTATTTAAGAAAATACTCCATACTTTTTATCGTTTATAAGAATTGTGCTGCGTTTTATAACCTCTTATTTAACTCTCCTCAAACAGGCAACATGATGGATAGCACTGTGGATACCACCTATAAAGATATAATCTGTAGTGCATTTCGTTCACTACATGATGATATCTTTAATCCACTGGATCAATTCCTGAAATCCCAAGGGTTACCTTACTGCATTTTTAAAGAGGCTACTATCAGTGCAGAGCCTTTATTCACTGTACTTCAAGCAATGTTTATGGCAGAAATTATCATGCCTGAAGCTTTGATGCTCAGCCCTGCAAATCAGCATCTGCCAGATTCACCATCTGCTGTCATGACTCTTTATAGAAAGAAAATCCATGATTGTTTAGCCACTATAAATTTAACCCATGCTGATACAAGCACAGGGGTGGTCGCCAGGGAAATAAGCCAAGCAATAAAACAGCAAACACCTCCATTTCTTTCAGTATGGTTATTCTCAAATTCCGGTTACCGCTCTATGCTTCCCCGGGTATTGGCATTCTGTCCTAATGAACCTGAATTATGTTTGGGAATACTACTTCATGATTGCCTGACTAACATAAAAGGAGAGTGGATTGGTCCAACTCTTCAGGAATGGACAAGAAAAGAAAAAGCAGAAACAAAAAAACGTGAAGTAGCTGCTAGATTGAAACCATTTCGCTCATTTTTAGATGACTATAGCTTTGATCACTTCGCTTTTAGAGAGAAAATGCTAGCCCAACCCGTGTTAGACGGACTAGCAAGTTATGTCATGACTGCAGAAGCGTGTAAAACCTTGGTTACAGAGCTAAAAAATAAGGAAGTGCATCTAGGAAGCTCTATTATCTATAGTGACAAAGGTAGAACCATTTTCGACGCACTAAATAGTAGATTAAATGACAGCCCTCAAACTATCAAAAGGCTTATCTACGCCTTGGCAAACCATGATGATCTCCTGCCTCTACTAGAGCACCTGAAAACATGTTCAGTTTTTACAAAAAATCATAAAAGGCGTGAATAATGTCGGCAACCGAGTAACCCTCATTTCAGTATGAGATACTATTATTTCTTTCAATGATGTCTAACAGGCTGTTTGAAATAGATCATCCTATGCAGACAGTGGATATTTTCTATTCAAACAGCCTCTATAATTAAACTCCAGCCGCTAAACGCAAAGCCTCGGCCTTATCCGTCCGCTCCCAGGTAAACTCGGGTTCTTCACGACCAAAATGACCATAAGCGGCAGTGGCCTGATAAATGGGGCGTTTCAGATCCAGCATCTTCACCAGTCCGCGAGGACGCAGGTCAAAGTGCTCACGTACCAGCTCTACGATTTTCTCGTCAGAGATTTTGCCAGTACCAAAGGTATTAATAGAAATGGATGTTGGCTCAGCCACACCAATGGCATAGGACACCTGAATCTCGCAGCGATCAGCCAGACCGGCAGCCACAACATTCTTCGCCACATAACGACCGGCATAGGCGGCTGAACGATCAACCTTGGATGGATCTTTACCGGAGAATGCTCCACCACCATGACGAGCCATGCCACCGTAGGTATCAACAATGATCTTGCGGCCTGTCAATCCACAGTCGCCTACCGGACCACCAATGACAAAAATACCCGTAGGGTTAATATGGAACTGGGTTTCTTCATGGAGCCATTCAGAAGGCAGCACTGGCTTGATAATATGCTCCAGCACCTCTTCCCTGATTTGTTCCTGGCTGATATCAGGATTATGCTGGGTGGATAGCACCACCGCATCAACACACTGAACCTTGCCTTTGCTATCGTAGCGCATGGTTACCTGGCTTTTGGCATCCGGGCGTAACCAGGCCAAGGTGCCATTCTTACGCAGCTCCGCCTGGCGCTTAACCAGCTCATGGGCATAGTAGATGGGGGCAGGCATAAATACCGGGGTTTCATTAGTAGCATAACCAAACATTAACCCCTGGTCGCCAGCCCCCTGTTCATGCTCTTCTGTTTCATCCACACCAACAGCGATATCTGCCGACTGTTTGCCAATAGCATTCAGTACTGCAACACACTCACCATCAAAGCCCAGGTCACCATGGTTATACCCTATATCCGTGACCACCTTACGAACTAACTCCTCAATATCCACATAGGTGTCAGTGCGTACTTCACCGGCAACAATCACCATGCCGGTTTTCACCATGGTTTCGACTGCCACACGGGCTTCCGGGTCATCCTTCAGGATGGCATCCAGGATTGCATCGGAAATCTGGTCGGCAATTTTATCCGGATGTCCTTCTGATACAGATTCGGAAGTAAACAGAGAATACTCTGCCATAATTATCTCATGCCTCATGCTAAATTAGATTCGAGAGACGGGTACTGCCCTGGACGAATAAATCGTCTTACCTGAATCTGAAAACCATTACGTAACCCCAGATACTGGGATTCTCCACTTACAAGACCAGCGTCTTTTGCCCACTGACTAAGTTCTTCGGGACTAAAGCCCAGCCAAAGATCACCACAGGAGTCTTTCACCCAAGCCTGATCATGCTGGCTTAACTCACTGATCAGCAGGCTACCTCCCCTCTTAAGCAGCCTGGCTGCCCCTGAAAAAATGCTGGTAGGACTCGCCACATGATGTAGCACCATGTTAGCAACAATACAATCAAACTGATTCGTCATTGCCCCCAGCTGATCTATTTCACCGAGGATAAATTCAATATTATCCAGACCATTACTGGCGGCTGTCATCTGTGACTTTTCAAGCATTTCACCGCAGTTATCAACAGCGTAAACCTGCTGAAAACGCTGGCTCAGTGTTGTCAAAAAAGCACCTTCTCCCGGCCCCAGCTCCATAGCCAGTTCTTTGTCCGGAAAAATCGTTTTATCAATAACATCGGCAGCACAGCAGGCATAGGGCTCAGGATCAGTAATCAATTCCTGATGCTGGCGAAAAGCATCCGCATGCCGGGCAAAAAAAGCCCTGGACTGCTCAGCCCTTTGCTTCTGGATATCCTCCAGGCGAACTCGAAACTTGTCTGCCAGGGGCTGTCGGTCAACGCTCACAAAGAGTGCCTTGACAACCGACTCCTGCACTTCATCTGAAGGAGGAAGCGACCTGCGGTAAAAAACAGTATTCCCTTCTTTACGGGTTGTCACCAAACCCGCCTGATAGAGCACCTTAAGGTGATGGCTCATGGCCGGCTGTCTCATATCAAAGACATGACTGAGCTCAAGAACCCCAAGGGATTCCGTGCTTAATATCCTGAGAATCTGGAGCCTGAGCTGATCGCCAAAGGCTTTACCCAGCACAGCAAGCTGTTCTATAGCGTCAAGCTGTTCTGACAAGCTGTACTCCGAATGCATTGGTAAAAATTAAAAATCAGTCTATCAAGGCTTATAATCTATATCAAAACTATTTGATATAGATTACGTAATCTCCCCCATGGCTATACGGAAATAAAAAAATTAGTCATAAACTGCCGCCATTATTTCCCGTTTTGGAAAACAACGATTAGAATAGCCGCCATTTCAAACCGACTGGATCATCAGGAGCCCTGATTTTTATGTCCTCTCGTCGTGAACTCGCCAATGCTATTCGTGCCCTCAGTATGGATGCTGTCCAGAAAGCCAAGTCTGGCCATCCGGGTGCACCCATGGGCATGGCGGATATCGCAGAAGTCCTGTGGCGTGACTACCTGAGCCACAACCCATCCAACCCCAACTGGGCCGACCGTGACCGTTTTATTCTGTCTAACGGACACGGTTCCATGCTGCTTTACTCCCTGCTGCACCTGTCCGGTTACGATCTGTCCATCGACGACCTGAAAAACTTCCGTCAGTTGCACGCCAAGACCGCCGGGCATCCTGAGCACGGTTACGCGCCTGGTATTGAAACCACCACCGGACCACTGGGTCAGGGTATCGCCAATGCCGTGGGCATGGCTGCCGCTGAAAAAGCGCTGGCAGCCCAGTTTAACCGTGAAGGCCACACCATTGTTGACCATAACACCTATGTTTTCCTGGGTGACGGTTGCATGATGGAAGGTATCTCCCACGAGGTATGCTCTCTGGCAGGCACCCTGGGCCTGGGTAAGCTGATTGCTTTCTATGACGACAACGGCATCTCCATTGATGGCGAAGTGGAAGGCTGGTTTACCGACGACACCGTTAAGCGTTTTGAATCCTACAACTGGCATGTGATTCCAGCGGTTGACGGCCATGATCCGGAAGCCATCAAGGCAGCCATTGAAGCGGCACGGGCAGAGTCTGATAAACCCACTCTGATTTGCTGCAAGACCGTGATCGGCTTTGGCTCCCCCAACAAGGAAGGCAAGGAAGACTGCCACGGCGCCCCTCTGGGTGATGAAGAAATCAAGCTGACCCGTGAGCGCCTAGGCTGGAACCATGAGCCTTTTGCGGTACCCGGTGATATCTATGGTGCCTGGAATGCCCGTGAAAAGGGCGCTGCTGCCGAAGCGGCCTGGAATGAGAAGTTTGCCGCTTACCAGGCTGCTCACCCTGAACTGGCTGCAGAATTCAATCGTCGTGTAGCCGGTGACCTGCCTGCCGACTTCTCTGAAAAAGCCATGGCCTATGCCAAAGAGTGCCAGGCCAATGCCGAGAAAGTAGCCAGCCGTAAAGCATCCCAGAACACCCTGAATGCTTATGGCCCAATGCTGCCAGAACTTCTGGGCGGTTCCGCAGACCTGGCTGGCTCCAACCTGACCATCTGGGGCGGCTCCAAGAGCATCACCAAAGAAGACGCCAGCGGTAACTACCTGCA
This sequence comes from Endozoicomonas sp. Mp262, assembly GCF_025643335.1. Taxonomy (NCBI): domain Bacteria; kingdom Pseudomonadati; phylum Pseudomonadota; class Gammaproteobacteria; order Oceanospirillales; family Endozoicomonadaceae; genus Endozoicomonas; species Endozoicomonas sp. Mp262. The sequence goes on from NZ_CP092489.1 coordinate 1,506,160, forward strand.
CTACGGTGTCCGTGAATTTGGCATGAGCGCCATGATGAACGGTATTGCCCTGCACGGTGGCTTTGTGCCTTACGGCGCTACCTTCCTGGTATTTATGGAATATGCGTGCAATGCCGTACGTATGGCGTCCCTGATGAAGCAGCGCAACATCTTTGTTTACACCCATGACTCCATCGGTCTGGGCGAAGATGGCCCGACTCACCAGCCTATTGAACAGCTGGCAAGCCTGCGTATGACTCCGAACATTAACACCTGGCGCCCCTGTGACACCGTTGAGTCTGCCATTGCCTGGAAGCATGCCATTGAACGCAAGGATGGCCCCAGTGCCCTGATCTTCTCCCGTCAAGGCCTGCCTTGCATGACCCGTGATGATCAGCAACTGGCCAATGTGGAACGCGGTGGCTACATCCTGAAAGACTGTGAAGGCCTGCCTGAAGTCATCCTGATGGCAACCGGTTCTGAAGTAGAGCTGGCAATGAATGCTGCAGAAAAGATGGCAGCGCAGGGTCGCAAGGTTCGTGTGGTTTCCATGCCTGCCACTGAAGTCTTCGATGCCCAGGATGCAGCGTACAAGCAAAGCGTTCTGCCACTGGAAGTGTCTGCCCGCATTGCCATTGAAGCCGCTTCCGCTGACTTCTGGTACAAGTATGTTGGCCTGGATGGACGCATTATCGGCATGACCACCTTTGGTGAATCTGCCCCTGCCGGTGACCTGTTCCCGTACTTCGGCTTTACTGTAGAAAATATTATTGCAGCTGCTGATGATCTTCTGGATTAATCGGTCGTTTCCATAAAAAAAAGGGCGTACATTCCTACGCCCTTTTTTATTTCAAATCCGTTTAATACCAACGGTATTCCAATAAAAAATAGTAAATATGAATTACTGTTTAACAAAAATTCAGCATGGAAAACCAACTACTCCCCACTCATACTCCACCTACAATTACCCGCAATTAATTCGGTAACTACGCGCTTATTATTTATAAATAATGCTAAGGTATAAAAAGGCTACCCTCTGTTAAGGCGCTGTTAAGAATTATCAGAACACAATCGCCGCCTCACTGATCTTATGACGTATTGATTAAGTGGAAGAAATAGTTACGCCCTCTGCTATACACAGGTAAAGCAATAATGTTGCAAAACAACATAACCTCACCTCCTATTGATTTCAGAAATAGTTTTGCCCGGTTTTTAATAAACTCCGCCGAAAACTTTTCCCGGAAACCAGCCTTGTGGGTTAATGAGCAACTTTACTCCTATGGCGAAATGATTACTCAGGGACGATCCATTGCGGCAACATTGCAAGCATTAAATCTTGGCACCTTCAATTGCGGCCTTCTTGCCTACCGAAGTGCCACGATCTATCAGGGCATATGGGGAACGCTCCTTGCCGGAGGCTGTTATGTGCCAATGAACCCGCGTTTCCCTGCCGCTAAAAATAAAGCCGTATTATCCGCTGCCCGGTGTCCTGTCATTATTGTCGACAAACGCTCGGAAGCTGCGGCAAAAGAACTCTTACACGAACTGAACCACTCCGTTACCGTACTATTGCCAGAACATGAACAATGCCCGGAGTGGTGTAAAGATTTCGATCAACAGTTTCTTTGCCAGACACAGTTGAAAGCAGCCCGTGACTGGCGACAGCCCCAGTATGCCAACCCTTACGCTTATTTACTCTTTACTTCTGGAACCACCGGCACACCTAAAGGGATTGCAGTTACCCATGACAATTTAAAGGCATACAGCAATAATATTCTCACCCGCTACAATATTGGCTCCAGCGACCGGTTCAGCCAGGTCAGCGACCTGACCTTTGACCTGTCTGTTCATGACCTAGCCTGTGCCTGGCCTGTGGGAGGTGCCCTGTATGTTGTTCCTGAAGCCTCCCTGCTATGCCCGGCGGATTTTATCAACCGCCATCAATTGACCTGCTGGAACTCTGTTCCGTCTCTGCTCAGTTTTATCCGCAAGTTTGGCAAAATGAAGCCCGGTGCCTTTCCCAGCCTTCGATACAGTTTTTTCTGTGGCGAAGCATTTCCCATGTCCCTGGCAAGCCACTGGCAAGCGGCTACGCCCAATGGCAGAGTCATTAACCTTTACGGCCCCACCGAGACAACGGTGGCCATTACAGGATTGGAATATACAGAGTGCCTGCCTGACACCCCCAATATGCCTATTGGCTATGTCTTTCCGGATCAGGAAGCCATTGTCATCAATTCAGAGGGGCAACTGGCAGAGGCTAGAGAGGAAGGGGAACTCCTTCTGGGAGGAAGCCAGGTCACCCAGGGTTACTGGCATGACCCTGAACGTTCAGCCAGGTCTTTTATAGAGAAGTCATTTCCAGGTTTTGAATCAGAACGTTGGTACTGTACAGGGGATATAGTGTCCCAACATGCCGAATATGGACTACATTTTCATGGACGCAAAGACTTTCAGGTAAAGGTCAATGGCTTTCGTATCGAACTGGCTGAGATTGAATCAGTCATCCGCAAACAGTTCGATTGTGACTGGGTCGCCGTTATTCCCTGGCCCGTAGATGCAGACGGTATAGCCAGAGGACTGGTGGCCTGGTTATCCGGAGAAAATGGAAACAGCCAGTCCGTCCGCCAGGCCTGCATTGAAAAGCTTCCCCCTTATATGGTGCCCGGGAAAGTCCACTGGCACCCGGAGCTGCCAAGAAATGCCAACGGTAAAGTTGACATCAAGGCACTCCAGCAACTTACAGCCGATCATAAAGGATAACGATCAATGAATGCGCGCGCTTTAGTTCTTAACTTTCTTACCAGCAAAGGAGTCAATACAGATACACTCAGTGATGAGTGTTTACTGATGCAACACATTCAGTCCGTAGACTTTATGGAGCTGATTATTACTGCCGAAATGGAGATGGGACAAGAGCTCAGTCTGGAATCTGTCCAGATTGAGCAAATCAGCTCCCTGGGCGGGTTTATCCATTGGCTGGAAAAAGCCTGATAAATTGAATGGTTAACGGGGAATAGTGCCAGCAGCTATTCCCTAACCATCACTTGTTAATTCGTTTCTTCAGTTTGAAACGATCATAATGCCATATCCATAGCTCAGGGTGCTCTCGAATCACTGCTTCCATCCGATGCATCAATTTTTGTAAATTACGTTGTGCGGCCTCTTGCCTGTTTTCACACTGAATCAACTCAAACGGTTCAAAGTGTAACTGCCAAACATTGTCTTTTAAGGTGCAGTAGTGAAAGACAATAGGCACCTTCATCATCAGGGCTGCATTGATAGCACTAATGGGCGCAGTGGTTTGCTCCCCAAAAAAAGTGACAGGCGCTTCTCTGGAACGCATATCACTATGCAAAAAAATAGCTTCCCTGTTTCTCAGGGTTTTCATCACCGCCATGGGATCACCCCGCTTTATATAACGAATGCCACATTTATTCAGAACATGCTGTCCAATCTGGTTCAGCAAGGGTTTCTGATTGCCCGCACCAATAACCGTTGAAACGGGGATATTCTCTTTTGTTAATGCCAGGGTTCCAATGTCAGGTGGTCCCATATGCAATGATGCAATGACGAGCCCCCTATTCTGGCTCAATGCCTGGGTAACAATATCCTGGTCGTACAGTTGGTAGGCAATTTTATCCAGTTTCGAAATGGATAAAATATAATCAAAGCTACGATAGGCTGATTTTCTGGCAATCTTATCAATGGACTTATGGTCCAGCCCTGGCAGCGCCAGTTTAATCGCCGCCCGCGCTATATTGCCTTTGGAATAATCCGCAACCATACCTCCCAACCGGGTCAACCAGTGGCTAATGAAATGGGGCAAGCCTCCGATTCCATTAATAATGATAGGAATACATCGAGTCATTAAACGTTGTCGCATAACCTTGAGGGTGTATCGTTTTTCCGATGGTGGTATCAATGAAATTGAGTTTCCAGCTCTTCAGCCTGATGCTCAATTTCTTCATCATCTGGCTCCGTCAGGGAGGTGATGCGAATAATATCATCACCATGTTCTGATAGTTCAATTTCTGTGATATCAGCAGGAAGCCAGCTAAGCTGCTTGCGGAGCATATGAAGCCCATCAGGTTCGGGAAGGCTGGCCAGCATTAATGCCTGACTGGCTGCACTATTGGCCAGAGCCGGATGCTGACCCTCTGGAAACTCGCTGACCTGATCACTCAAACAAAGACCAAGACCCAGCTGAATTCTGGCGATGCTATTTTCAGTTGCCCTTTCAGATAACTTTTCTATTAACAAGCTACAGCAAAGAGCATCCATGGCAAACGTGTCACTCTCCTGGCTGGAAAAACGGATATAGCTATTACCCTCCGGTGTATAGCTTAACGTTCCGCCATAGGTTTTTGCTGCTTCAACGACTATTGCCGTTTGCTGCCGGATAATTTCAATCAGTTCCTGGGGAGCTAATAATGATTGCAGCCTTCCAAAGTTCTTGGTGCGGATACTAACAATAGCGGCCATTTTTTCACCACTGATCTTTTCTTTTTCTGCATTTTCAGCCGCTATTTTTTCTGTCAGCTGATGCTCCACAAGGCTGGCAATACGGTCAACTTCAGTGGCAGGCAGTGGCTCAATGGGCAACGTCTTAAATATTGAGTGTAACTGGCGTTCAATGAGTCTCAATTTATCAGCCAGTTTGGTGGCATAAAAATTAAGAAAAACAAGGCCCATGACCAGTAACAGGGCACTGACTGCGATAATAACCTGAAGGGACTCCTTTGGCTTTTGAGTCAATACCTTATAATCAAGTTTTAATCTGACATAACCGGCAATAACATCTTGATAGTTGATGGGGGCTGAATAAACCGGGCCAGAGGTATCACTGTTGGTGAAGCTTGCCGGGCTTTGTCCCTCGGCCCTGGCTATTCTGTGATTATCAATGCTGTAAATGGACGCCTCAGCAATATACGGATTCTGGGTTAGCTGGTTCAACAATACATTAAGGCTAAGCCTGTCTCCGGTAATCAACATGTTGGCAGCCGCACTGGCCGTTTGTTCGCTTAGCAAAGAGCCTATGGTATCAGCCTGATGAGAGCTGCTATTGTCTATTTCTGTGCTGATTAACAGGCAACTTAAAACAGTCAGGACACTCATCAAGAATCCATATACCAGCATCAACTGTAACTTAAGAGACAATCTGGTTACGCCCGGAAAGGCATGGATACCCGACTTTTTATTCGGCAGTTTCAATGTTTGTTCTCCTTAAGACACAGGTGGGGAACTGGTATTTAAAAAGATAGCTTGCCGGTATATGTGCTTGTGCTCAAGAGGGAACCGTTCCAAAGAGCCTGGGGACGAATCTATATTAGCGCCTCTCTGCACAGGTTTGTTTATAATGCCCATAAAGTAATAAACCAGCTGGTCTAGTTGTGAGCAAAATAATTAAAGTTAATATTTCAGGATGTCATCAGCAAGGACTTACCCAGGCTATATTTTCAGCCCTTGCTGCCTGGGAGATAACACTGATTGATATTTATCAAACAGCGGACAGGGAAAGCCTGGATATAACCCTGTTATTACAGCTGCCTGACGACAACCCGGACAGTCCCCAACTCGATAGCTTGCTGGTATTGTGTACGGAGCAGCAATTGGAGTGCAGTTATCACCCGGTGATATTTGACCGCTTGCCCCCGTCTCCTCGTCAAGCTTATAACCATAGCAGCAAGGTTTTACTTTTGGCCAATACGCTCACAGTAGAACACCTGGGCAGGGTTGTTGGTGCTATTTTCGATAGTGGTTTGGATCTAAGGGAAATCAAATGTATATCTGAATCACTGGATTCTGAAGGAAAAGCTTCTTGTTCAGCTGTTTGCCTGACAATGGTAGCGAATAACCAATGGCCAGAAAATCCGCTAAGGGACTCATTGTCCGTTATTTCTACCGAGCTTCAGATCGATATTGTATACCTGAAAGGGGAAGAGGCGGAGAGCGATTACAAACTGGCTGTTTTTGATATGGACTCCACCCTGATCAAAGCGGAAGTCATTGATCTTTTAGCTGATGCGGCAGGGGTCGGTAAACAGGTGGCGAAAATAACCGAAAGGGCCATGCAGGGGGAACTGGACTTTGATAGCAGCTTTAGGGAGCGGCTGGCAATGCTCAAAGGGCTTGATGAGTCAGTGTTGAATGATATTGCCGAACGCCTGCCATTGATGGAAGGGGCAGAAACACTGATGGCAGGTCTTAAACAGCGGGGATATAAAACCGCTATCGTTTCCGGAGGCTTCAATTTCTTTGCTAACTGCCTGAAAAAGCAGCTTGGTATCGACTATGTCCATGCCAATGCGCTGGAGATTATTAATGGCAAAGTGTCAGGGCAGGTGGCAGGCCCAATTATCAATGGTCAGCGCAAGGCAGAATTGCTACATGAAATTGCTGCTTCCGAGGGATTTTCTGTAACACAAGTAATAGCTGTTGGTGATGGCGCCAATGATATCCCCATGCTCAACTCTGCGGGAATGGGCATAGCCTTTCATGCCAAGCCGCTGGTCAGACAGCAAACTCAGCATGCCATCTCATTGTTAGGGCTGGATAGCATTTTATACTTGCTGGATTAAAAATAATAAGGAGAAAAATCATAGAATGCGGATGCTGACGATATCAAGGCTGTAACCCTTAGAATTAATGGTGGCTATAATGGCCTGAAAGAACGGCAGGCTTTTCTAACCAGGGCAAAGGAAATGTTTTCTGTTTGATTTTGAGCTGGGAATGTTCACAATAAGCAAAACAAAAATAATAAGGAGTATCCTATGCCCACCTGGCTTAGCTGGTTAATTCTTATTCTGGCTATTCTGTTACCGGTAGGCTTTATTATCTATGCAGGCCGGGATATTACCAAAGAGCTGCCTGTCTTTAAGCTGGCGAAAGCCTGGAAAAAATTAGAGTGCTTTGAGCGACACCTGTTCAAAGTTGGCCTGGTACTCTTTATCCCCATCCCCATTTTAAAAAATCATATTCTGGCTGATACCTACCCCCTTGAATTTCTGGTGGAGCTCTTACCGGCTATTGCCAGCGCCATGCTGGTAACAGGCATTTTGGCGTTAGTCCGGGAGCTACACACTGAGTCCAGTCATTAATCAGCATCAGGTAGCTGTACTCCAGAGCTACCTCTCTTAATAAAAACAAATAAACATCGGGAGAAGTGCGTTGTGAGTTATTCCCATATTCGCTACATCGCTTATCACTTACCCACCATCGGCTTTAGCACCAAAGGGGGAGTTGAATACAGCCTGCCAGCAGGGTTACTGCTGGATCATAGTGACCAAAAGAAAATTTTCTCTGCCTACCCTGATATGAAGGTGGCAGCGGATATTGTTAACAGGGACAAAGTGCTGGCCAGTAAGCCACCGATTTATACAGTCAACCTTTTAGGTTCCCAAAGTGCTGTAAAAATGGTGAAAGGGGATGCGGATGTCTTTTCACGGGTGCAGCGTTTTTTGACAGCCTTAGAGCTGGCCGCCACAACCATTAAACACCGAAAGGATTTAAAAAAAGATGGTGTTCTCAACCTGTTTGTTGCCCCTGAGTTTTATTTTCGCCCCCCGGAAGAGCCTCGCTCCTATACACAGGATATGTATCAGGCCATATCGAATGTGCTGATGGAAACCATTGGGCAGGCCGAGGCATTGGAGCACTGGCTTGTAGTCCCTGGCACCATTATGTGGACGCAACAGTATACGGACATAGACTATCTGGAAAACACCACAAAACGTGTGCTGATCGATCAGAACTCTACCTATGTCATTAACGGCGGTGTGGAATTAAGAGGAGGGCAAAAGATTGATAAGTACACCCCATCACAAATCGATGGCCTGCCTTCACAGCGCTTGGCTAACGACGAAAAAATGGAAGGCATTGAGTTTGAGGGAGACTGGCTTTATCGAGCAGAGTTTATGAAGCGCAAGGATATCTGGCCCTCATTTTCAGACCATGTCGTATCCTTTGGTGGCGTAAAAATTGGCGTGGAGATCTGTAAAGATCATGGCGTACTCAAATGCTACCCCAAAACCACCGGTGCTATTTCTGCCCAGTTGGTTGTGGCCTGTGGCAAACCCCTTTCTCCAGCTAATACTGCCACCGTACCTGGAGGCATTGTTATGCGCTGTGATGGCCACCACGGGCCAGGCATCCGCTGGGACCAGCGCTTTGTGGCCCGCTATAAAGATATTCCCAATGACTCTGACCGCTGGGATGACAAAGCCAGGGCGGTGTTTAACCCCAGTAACCAGGATTTGATAGGGAGTTCAAATCCCTTTGTTCAGCTTGATATCCCCTTTGCAGGCGACCATCCACTCAACTGGCAACCTTCAGACAAAATCGATAAGGAAGAGTGGGTAAAATACAAACAGGGCTTAACTTTTTATTTACCTCAAGCCGTATAAGACAAATAAAAAAACAGTTATCCAATTTGAGGAGTGACCATGGATTTCTCAGCCCTGCAAAGTATTTTTGCCATAAAAAATAATAAAATCAGCCGGAAAACCCTTTCACTGAGTAGTAGCGACTTTCCCGGAACCCTGTCTGATTTTTTTACACTCTGCTACAACGATCGCACCCTGAATCTGAGTCAGGTCAAACTGGTAGCCGTTGACGATAAAAACCAGCGAATTGAGATAACCGGTGTCGGTTCTTATCTTGAAGTGCCTGATGTCCAAGCGCGCATACAGTGCTGGCTCGATGATAGCCAACAGGTGCAGTTAACCGTAGCCTATCAGTTATTAGGTGCTAATCCCGGCCCTAATGACTGGCGCTTTTCAAAAAGCTTTCCTGACTTACCCAAAACTCCGGATGAGACACAGCCCATTCTGTTTGACCGGGAAACCGGTGAAAGCTGGCAGAAAGAGCGGGTACCACTGGATGACTTTGCCTTTTTTAACGCCTCCTTTGTCGCGTCCAGTTGTGACACTGTGGATAGTCAGTCACAACAACCCCTGAAAAAGGGGATTAACTTTCTGGCTAAAATCCGCCCGGAAGGGCCACTGGCTATTGCCGCCAATGCCTTCAAAGTGACTTCAGAGCTGTCTGTGCATGGGCGTATCCGTTTGCCTGTGAGAGGGGAAACCACCGCAAAACTGCGCACACAGTTCATGGATACCGGTGCTAATTTTTTGTTCCCCTGGCATGTGGACGATCAGGTTGAGCATGGGCTTCCGGGCATTTTGCTCACCATAGCTATTGGAATAAACGACAGTTTAGGAAAAAACACGCTCACATTAGATGCCGACAGCCTGATGGTCTATACGCCCATTAGTGATGACTGGGTAATGTCGTCCACTAACCCGGCCTTTAAGCCAGTGCAGGGCTTTTCCGGCTCCATGGCTATTCCCTCAGCCAGTATAGAAACCGATATCACCCTGCCCTTTGAGCCAGGTATTCATCAATGGTTGGGTATTGCCCAATGCGAGGGGCTGTCCCTGGGGAATCTCAGCCAGATGGCTGGACTCAGTGGCTCAAAGGATGGCTTTATGGGCAACCTGCCCAAAGAGCTGCAAAAGATGGGGAAAGGCTTAGGCAAACTGGCATTCACCGGATTCAGTGTGCGGGTGGACTACAGTGATCTCAAGGCAATAGCCGTTAAAAATATTACTGTTGAAATTGGTATGCCCGAGCTGAACTGGGAAATATGGCCAGACCGGTTTGAGCTGACGCGTATCAGCTGTACCTTTACCATTGATAACCCTTTCTCCACCCAAAAAACAAAACCACGCATTATCAGCACCAAACTTCAGGCCAGCATGGATCTGGGAGATGTCTCCTGTAGTGTCACTGCGGATTCCAGGGATCATTTTACCCTCTATGCCCAGATGGATGCAGGCAATACCATTCCCCTTGGGCAGTTATTGAAAAAGTATGCATCTGATATTCCGGTGCCTGCCGAACTTACCGTTAGCACATTACGGTTAGGCGTATCCCCCGGTAATTCTTACAGTCTGGCGATGGCAATGGATGGTGAGGAGGGTTCGTTTCCCATCCCTATCGGGCCTGCCACCTTGCAGGTAGACGACATCTCCATGTTTGTGGCCTATGAAAAGAGTCAGGGGTTCCGGGGCTCTGTCAGTGGTGTCGTCAATTATCGCAATTATTCACTCAGTATGACTTACGACACACCGGGTGATGTGCTGATCTACAGTTATATTCCCAAAACCAGCCTGAACGAACTGTTAACCACCTTTACTGCCGGTGAGTTAAAGCTGCCCAAATCCTTTGACCTTGATTTTGAAAACAATACCGTACAGATCCAGAAGGCCGGTAAGGATTACACCTTCGTGCTGGTCACGGAAGTGGCTAATACAGGTTCTCTGGCTTTACAAATTGGCAAGCAGCAGGGGCAATGGGGTACTGCCTTTGGCCTGGTACTGAATGAATCCAAAATTTCAAAACTGCCGGGTCTGCAAGCCCTGAAAGTCATTGATGATACGGTCACCTTGACGGAGTTAACGCTGCTGGTGTCCAGCTTCGACAGTCCGTCGTTTACTTTTCCGGAAATGGCCGCCTTCAGTAACCCAAGCCTGAGCTCCAGCTCAATCCCCATGCCCTCCGGTGGTGGAGTGGTGGCAGGTTTTAATGCCCATGCCAGCTGGCAGCTGGATACCAAGCAGAAGGATATGAAACTGCTCAAGCAGATTCTGGGACTGGACCCGGCTATTGAGGTGACATTGCAGGTTGCTGAAAACCCCTCTGATGCAACCCGCCTGTTTACCTCCATCAGTACCAAACTCATGGGCAAATACCCGCTGGCAGCCCAGTTTGGTTTTATGCTGGAGAAAGGCAAGGTTTCTCTATTCCTGGCAGGCCAACTGACCCTCAAAATCCAGAAACAGCCGGTGAACTTCAATATGGCCATGAGCCTGTTACCCACCGGCGTTTATTTTGCCGGATCGGCAACAGGCACCATTAACTTTGGCAATGTAAAGCTCAGTAATATGGGGCTGGCTTTGGGCGTCAACTGGGGGGGTATTCCCAGTGTTGGCATCGCAGCCCAGATTGATACCAAGAAGTTCAGTTCATCCATTGCCGTGATTGCTGATTCCACTGATCCTTCAAAAAGTGTGCTGGCAGGCTCCGTCAGCCAGATGACACTGGCGGATATTACCCGTGAATTTGCCAAGGTGGTGAAACTGCCCGCCGAGGTGAATAAGGTTTTCAAGTCCATCAAGCTGCGCGCCGTGCGTACCTTTGCCATTGATTCGAAAACCGTTAATGCCCTGGACGGTAAAGACTACGCTGCGGTGTCCGCCGCCTTTGCTGCGGTGGAGGTGGCCATTTCTGCCAGTGAAGAAATGCTGCTGATTGTGGTACGTAAGCAAGGGCGTATCTGGAGCCTCACCGATATGGCTCAGGGCATGCGCCATTATACGGTAACTCTCAAAGGCAAAGTGCTGGAAGTGGCCATTACCCCCCAGGTTTATATCGCGCCCACCGGGGCAAGAATGGGAACACTGACCTTTACCCAGGGGTATTTTCTTTCCGGTTGCCTGCAAATACTGGGACAACGCTGGGCAACCCAGGTTGAAATCAGTGATCGCAAGGGGATTGCAGCCACTTCCTATATGGATAAGCCACTGCAAATTGTTCATAAAGATTTCTTCCGTTTTAGTGATTATGACAACAAGCGCGGCCCACTTATCAGCCTTTCGTCGTTTAAGCAGCCCAAGCATGAGATTCCGGCACTGCGTAATCCCCATATGGCGCTGAGTGGCCGATTGCGGTTACTGGGACAGGAGTCTGCTGCCTTGGCCAACATTACCACCAAAGGTGTGGATATTATTGTTGAGTCCGATACCACCATTACCATTAAAGAATCATTTATTAGCGGACGCTATGACCTGGACTGGAAAATTGCGGGCTCGCTGGGTTCTCCCACGGATATGTTCCTCAGCGGAGCCATTAACTTTGGACTGAGTGGTAAGTTTGATCTGGCCAAGCTGCTAACGGTCAAGGCTGACCTTGGCAAAATCATAGTGGATACCTCCGTTAAGGCGGATACGGAAATGGGCTATCAGAATAACAAGGCTTATGTGGAGCTGGATGCTACCTTTGCTTTCGCTGGCAGCCACTTTACCTTCACTGCTGAAGCCGATGCCAAAAATGCACAAATTGAGAAACTGGCCAAACAGGTGCTCAATGAAATCAAGAGTGTAGTCACCACCCTTTATGACACAGCGGAAGAATGGATCAATGCCCTTGATAAAGGGGTTGTTGAAATAGGTAAAGCGGCAGGCACTGTGGGCAAGGCACTGAAGTCTGGCTATAAGCAAACCGCCAAGGATGCCACTCAATTACTGCATAAAACCGGCAGAACCGCAGAACAAATTGGTGGTGAATTAAAGTCTGGCTTTAATACGGGGGTTCAGGAAGCGGTTAAGTTACTGGGTGAAGTAGGTATCAAACCAGACGACATTGGAAAGGTAGCCCGTAAGACCTATAAACAAACTGAAGCACAAGCAGCCAAGTTACTGAAAAATGCAGGTCATGGCGCTGATGATATTGGCCGGATGCTAAAAGGTGCCTATGGCAGCTCCAGTGCTTCTATCGCCAAAGCCCTGAAAGGTGTCGGTCATGATGCCAACACCGTTGCCAAAACCCTGAAGACTGTGGCCAAGGCAACGCCTGCCAGTATTGCCAAGGATTTGAAATCAGCAGGCATTAACGCCCATGATATCGGCAGGGCCATGAAGGGCATTGGTCAGACCGATGAAGCTGTGGTCAAATTACTGAAAGGTGCTGGCTTCCCGGTTAAAGATGTCTCAAAAGCCATGAAGAACACATTGAAAATCAGCTCTGAAACCGCAGCAAAATACCTGCGCAGCGCCGGATTCAGTTCCAATGATATTGCCAAGATGCTAAAAGCCGGGGACTTATGGAATAAAGGCCACAAAAGTGTTGCCAAAATAATGAAAAAGGCAGGCTTTGGCAAAAGCACCGTGAAAAGCGCAATGAAGGCGGCAGGCTTTGCTAAAAAGAAAATAGAGCAGGCATTTGGCTGGTTGAAGTTTTAACCGGGATTCCTGCCCTACAGGAATTCACTGTGTAAGAAAACTCAAACCCTGCATACTCTCAGCCCTCATACCGTACAGGGAATGTACGGTATCCATTTGACAATGAGGTAAATTGTGATCAGCACGTATCACTACTGCCATCCATTGCACATAGACCCTGCAAAGTCCATGGTTGATCGTATCATACGAGCATATTTTGTCGTTTATATTGAGACTCGGCAGTACTTTGTAGAGAGCCAATATAATATGATGGTCAGGTTTATATGTAGTGATAACCTGTTGAGTACATGTGTGATGGCCTGAGGAGTCTTGAAGCAGGATTGACCGGCGGTAGCGTGGGCGGATTGGTTTACACCATATTTCTTGGCGAATTATTTCATTGAATATTTGACTTTTAGTTATGCCTGAATTCAAGTCATAAATGCATAACCCATGACTTTTCTTGCATTCACTCCAGTTAACTCTTTGAATGCCTCATATGGTGTTTTGTAACCGAGGCATTTCCTGGGCCTGCTGTTCAGCTTGTCTACCGCAATGATAACGTCTCTTTCTTTGACGTTATGAAGCTCCATTGATTTGGGAAAGTACTGCCTGAGCAGCCCATTGGCATTCTCATTCTGGCCTCTCTCCCAAGAGTGGTAGGGCACAGCAAAGTAGCTGTCGCAGCTCAAGGCTTTGTTGATTGCTTCATGCTGAGCAAATTCCTTACCGTTGTCGTAAGTGATCGTTTTAACAAACCTTTTCAGGGGCTTGAGTGTATCAATCACTGCCTGTTTAACCGCTTTTGCTTTCTTTCCTGGCAGCGGAACAGCAAGGCGCAGTTTAGTCTTTCGCTCATCCAGTGTGGCAATGGCACCCTTATGGTTTTTGCCGATTACGGTATCCGCCTCCCAGTCACCAACACGCCCCCTGTTGTTGACGATCTCCGGGCGCTCTTCAATACCTACCCGGTTAGGTATGCCTGTTCGGTTATGAGCTGAACCATATCGCTTTCGGTACGTTTTTTTCTGATGGCGCAAGTGTTTATACAGGGTACCGTCAGTGCGCTTATCATCCTCTATGAACTGGTAAATCGTCTCATGATGCAACTTGATTATCCCTTCTTTTTCAAGCCTTCCAGCCACTTGCTCAGGACTCCAGTCAGCCCGGATATCTTGAGCAATCCGTCGCTTAATATCTTCCGTCAACTTCACCGCCTTGGGTTTTTCCTTATGACGCTGTTGAGCCTTACGATGAGCCTGCTGGTGCCTGTAACCACGCTGCCCTGTGTTGCGTCCTAACTCCCGTGACAGCGAACTCTGTGAACGCCCGAGTTTTTCTGCAATTTTATTTTGAGAAGTCCCATTTTTCAGTTCGATTTCGATATAATGTCTCTCTTCAGAGCTAAGGTGCTTAAAGGCCATCCTTGGCGTCCTCTGTTTGGTTTGGTTGCTTAACAGAGTACCCCTGAGTTCTGATTCACTTCAAAGGCTCTGTAACAACCCTCTGGTTACAGAGGTTATGCATTTATGATACAAATTCAGGATAACGCTCTGCTTTATTATTCAAAAAAAAAATTGAACCAGCATGACCATGGGATTCTAGCCAAACGCTTGTTTCAGGATAATTTCACACCCCAGAAATGGTTCTTTTGGGTCTACCCCATTAATGGCCTGCAACAATATTTTGAACAAATGTCAGTGCCAGTATCAAGCCGTCCTCCCCATGCGGAAACAATGAGATTTGAATTTGTAAGAGTTCGCAGCTACTGGTCATTTCCCTCCAATATCAGGGTGTCGCCGATCGCCATGGCCCGGGTTGGTTTTTATTACACCGGTAAGTGCGCTGAATGCCGCTGCTTTTCCTGTGGCAAGGTGTATAAGGAATGGCGGGATGGCGATGACCCTTATGTTATTCATCAACAAATATCCCCCTCCTGCTTTTATATGAATGGCCTGGAAAGCGGCAATGTGCCTATTCATGAAGAGGATCGGTATAAGCCTCGTCATCAGGTCGATCAGATCTTATGTGGCTCTGTGCCACCGGTTAATACGGCAAGGTCTGCCGCTCTGGCTGAGGCCGTGGAAGTACCAGGGATATCCAGTACAAGGATCTCGCAAATTCCTGTTTCGAATCCGCTCCTGGTTTCTACCAGCACTATTAACAATGGCGGCATCCCGATTAGCACCGTTAACAGTGGCGGTACCAATACCAGCACTATTAACAATGGCGGCATTCCGATCAGCACCGTTAACAGTGGCGGTACCAATACCAGCACTATTAACAATGGCAGCACCCCGATCAGTACCGTTAGCAGTGGTGGTACCAATACCAGCAGCATTAACAATGGCGGCACTAATACCAGCACCAGCACCAGCATGACGGTAGGAGTCGAGCCAAGCAGAAGCGGTGTTGACACGTTGGGTATTAACTTTGAAAAGCCGCGTTATCCTGCTTATGCAGTATTGACAGTGAGGATCAACACCTATAATGGCTGGCCCACTTATCTGGATCAAACCCCGAGAGACATGGCGATGGCAGGCTTTTTCTATGCAGGTTACGGTGACTATACCCGTTGCTTCTTTTGCGGTGGTGGGCTACGCAACTGGGAAGCAGGAGACGATCCCTGGATAGAACATGCCCGCTGGTTCCCCAAATGTGCTTTTTTACGCCAGAACCAGGGGGTCGGTTTTGTCAATACCATTCAGGCCCGCCATCAGCAGGCGGAATCCACCAATGAGCTAAGCCAGCCGCCACTGAATGAGGGGCATCCAAACAATACCATGGACAGTGCTATGGTTTTGGCCCTGAGGGAAATGGGAAAGAACGATACGATTATCAATGAAGCCATTGATCGCTGGAAAAATCAAAAACGACGGGAAGGTATAGCTATTGACGAGACCAAAATGCAGGCCACAGAAATTTATGAAGTGATTCTGCTAATAGAGAATGAGCGTGCCTCGGGTGCATCTGCTGCATCATCAGGTCAGCAGCTTGTCCAGTCCGTCGATGCTCAGACTTCTAGTGCTTCTTCTGAGGTTCAGGCGAGCATGAGTAATGGGAACATTGATCGATCGCAAGAGCAATTTGAAGATCTAGACAAAGTCATAGATGAATATAATAAGTATAAAAAGCGGTTGACCTGCGGAATATGCCAGGATCGCCCTAAGGCAATGGCCTTTTTACCCTGTGGGCATCTGTATTGTTGCCTCGACTGTGCGCCTGCCATGAGAAAATGCCCAGTCTGCAATGATTTGGTTAAAGGCACGATTAAAACGTTTTTTCCATAACTAATGTCCGGTTAAGCATAACCAGGTTCATGTTGATTAGATTAATAGTTTATCCGCCCTTAGGGGAGCTGCAGCGCAAAATTTACCAGGCTCAGATATCAATACTTCGGTAGGTAGGGCTTCTGGAGGCTGTAACGGTAAATTTTTGTCTTCCTCTCCCCTTACTTACTCACAGTGTAATGGGGGTTTTGCTGGTGTTACCGGCTATCTCTCGTACCAGTTTTGGCACTAGGTAACCAGGGCATTGGATCATCATTGCTTTTATCAACTGCACTGCCCTGTCTTCATCAATATCAAAATGAGCAGCCCCCTGAACCCGGTCAAGTACATGCAGGTAATAGGGCATAACTGATGACTGAAACAGCTTATGACTCAGGTTAACCAGTGAGTCGGTGGTGTCGTTGATTCCTTTTAATAGAACGGTTTGGTTCAGAAGAACAACACCTGCCTGTCGCAATTTAGCCAAAGCCGTTTCAACGGAATGATCAATTTCATTGGCATGGTTACAGTGAATCACCATCACAGGTTTCAGGCGGCTGCCGGTAAACCAGTCAATCATTTCCTGTGTGATGCGCTGTGGGATCACCAGTGGGAGGCGAGTATGAATTCGCAGTGTTTCAACATGGGGTATCTCACTCAGGGCAGTAACCAGTCGAGCCAGCCGTTTGTCATTGGCTGCCAGCGGGTCTCCACCACTGAGAATCACCTCTTTAATGCTGTGATCAGAGGCAATGTACTCCAGGGCGCTATTCCAGTTATCACCCCCCAGCTGATTGTCTTCATAGGGGAAATGCCGGCGGAAGCAGAAGCGGCAGTTAACGGCACAGGCTCCGCTGGTTATTAACAGCAGGCGACCATGATACTTGTGGATAACTCCGTTTCGTGGTGTTTGTGCATGTTCTCCCAGGGGGTCCAGGCTATACCCCGGGACTTCCATGAGCTCTTTGCCCAGAGGCAATACTTGCAATAGTAAGGGGTCATAAGGGTTCCCTTTTTCCATTCTCGATACAAAGGCCCTGGGTATTTTTAAGGCAAATTGTTTATCTGCCTTAATGGCATCCGGTAACAGGGAATGCTCCAGCTCCAGCAGGTCCAGCAATTCTTCAGGGCTTGAAACAGTGTTTGACAGAGCCCCCTGCCAGCCCTCTTCCAAGGGGGGGGTATGCACTCTGAGCTCAGAACGGGTTATCATAGCCGTTTTTGATTTCCAGGTAAGATTGATGGCTAGTTATAGTACCAATGAGTTTCGTTCCGGTCTCAAAGTAATTCTCGAAGGAGATCCTTGCACGATCATTGAGAATGAGTTCGTTAAGCCCGGTAAAGGACAGGCATTTAACCGTGTTAAATTCCGCAACCTGATGACAGGGCGTGTCTGGGAGCGTACCTTCAAGTCTGGTGAAAACATCGAAGCGGCCGATGTGATGGAACTGGATATGGAATACCTGTATACCGACGGTGAATTCTGGCACTTCATGATGACCGATGGCTCTTATGAGCAGCATGCAGCCAGCAATGATGCAGTAGGCGATACGGTTAACTGGTTGAAGGAACAGGAAGTCTATACAGTAACCCTGTATAACGGTGCGCCTATTTCTGTGGTTGCGCCTAATTTTGTTGAACTGCAAGTGGTTGAAACGGATCCGGGTCTGAAAGGTGATACTGCCCAGGGCGGCTCTAAGCCAGCTAAGCTGACTACCGGTTATTCTGTTAAAGTGCCCCTGTTTATCACTGAAGGTGAAGTGCTGAAAATTGATACCCGTACCGGTGAATATGTTGGTCGGGTGAAATAACGAACATTGTTCGTCATTATTGAGGAGGGGTAGGATGCCTCTCCAGCTTCTTTATCAACGCAGTCTGTAAAATAAGAGTTTCTTTCCTAAATTATTCCCCCTGGCTTGCTATTCCCTGTTATGTTCTTCTCAAGATGGAAAAAATCAGGAGTAGAAGCATGCCCTCAACAAATAGCTGGAAACCATCTGCTTCAATGATGGCACTAAAAGAACGGGCAACGTTGTACCGAAATATCAGGCAATATTTTGATCATCAGGGTGTCATGGAAGTAGAAACCCCAATGCTATCAGCTTCAGCTACGGTAGATGTCTATATCGATAGCTTCCATTGTGATTTTAAGCCCATTGGTGGAGGTCACTCCCGAACTTGCTATCTTCATACGTCTCCAGAATTTGCAATGAAAAGGCTATTGGCTGCAGGCAGTGGTGATATCTATTCTATGGGACGGGTTTTCAGGAATGGTGAGGCCGGGGGGCGTCATAATCCTGAGTTTACTATGCTGGAGTGGTATCGGGTGGGGATGGATCAACAACGGTTGATGGATGATATCACTCATCTACTCGGTGTGGTTTCTTCATTTATAGAGGTAAAGCGCTGTAGCTACGGTGAATTATTTCAGGAACTGCTTGGGATTAATCCTTATTCCGCATCTGATGGAGAGCTAAGCCGTTTGGTAGAAAAAAAGGTTGATGCACGATTGGCTGGGCTAGACCGGAATGATTGTCTGGATCTTTTGTTTTCCAATCTGATAGAACCTACCTTAGGTGCTGATAATCCAAA
>NZ_CP092490.1 GCF_025643335.1 Endozoicomonas sp. Mp262
CATGTCGTCGTCTGAGCTGGATACCCTGCAGAAAGCCTTTCGGGAAGGGGGTGGCAAGTGGTCCACGTTTATCATCTGGGCCAAGAATACCTTCACACTGGGACGCTCTGATTACCAACGCCAGTACGAACCCATTCTCTACGGTTGGAAGGACGGTTCACAGCACTTCTGGTGTGGGGCAAGGGATCAGGGCGATGTCTGGTATTACAACAAGCCTGCCCGTAATGATCTGCACCCCACCATGAAGCCGGTGGAGTTGGTTGAGCGGGCGATCCGTAATTCTTCAAAGACCAGAGATATTGTTCTGGATCTGTTCGGTGGTTCAGGCTCGACCGTCATCGCCTGTGAGAAAAGCCACCGCAGTGCCCGTATCACTGAGCTGGACCCCAAGTACGTGGATGTTATTGTTCGCCGCTGGGAGGAGTACACCGGCAAGGAAGCCTGGCTGGCCTCCAACAAACTGACCTTTGCCCAGGTCAAGGATGATCGCCATGGACAACCTCTCCAAGCGACTGGATCAGATTGATTCCAAACTCGACAAGCTCAGCGATGCGGTGTCCCGGCTGGCGATGATCGAGGAGCGGATAACCCATCAGACCACCGGCCTGAATCGCCAGAATGAGCGGCTGGATGGACATGAAAAACGGCTACGCCAGCTGGAGTTCCAATCCAGCACAAGGGGCGTAGTGCTTAGTTATATCGAACGGTTTGGCTGGCTTTTACTCACAGCCAGTATCGGACTACTGTCTTACTTTCTCAGGGGATGAGTGATGGCCAGGCGCAAGGAAACCCATTTTATTGTGATTCACTGTTCAGCTACCACTGCCGGTCAACAGGTGGGCTTTGAGGAGATTAAACGGTGGCACATGATGGAGCGGGCGTTTATGGATATTGGCTATCACTGGGTGATTGAGCGGGATGGTTCAGTCAAACAGGGCAGGGGCTGTGACCAGTGGGGCGCTCACTGCCGGGGGCATAACCATGAGAGTGTTGGTATTTGTCTGGTCGGTGGTCTGAGCAAAGACGGTGACCCTGCGGATAACTTCACGGCCATCCAAAAGCAGATGCTCAAGCTGTTGGTTACAGGTTTGCAGTCTCTCTACCCTGTGGCGCAGGTGAAAGGCCACAACCATTTTAACCGCCTGAAGGACTGCCCCTGCTTTGATGTGGAGCAGTGGCTGGCAGAGGCCAGTATTCAGACCGTTGAGGCCGTAGCATGAGCTGGACCACAGCTATTCCCCTGCTGGGTAAGGTGATCGATAAGGTCTTCCCTGATGCTGAAAACGCTGAGCAAGTGAAGGTGGTACTGGCCGAGATGATGCTCAAGGGTGAGCTGGATGAACTGGCTCAACAGGCAGGAGTGATTAAGGCAGAAGCTCAGGGCGAGAGCGGGTTGCAACGATGCTGGCGTCCCATTGTGATGCTGGTGTTTGCGGCGTTGATCGTGTGCCGTTGGATGGGTTGGTCCGCTCCTAATCTTAATGCTGAAGTCGAACTAAAATTGATGTCCATTATTCAACTGGGTATCGGTGGATACATTGCCAGTCGAGGGGTTGAAAAGGTGGCAAAAACATTCGGGAAAAACGTCCTATGAACGATTGCCGTCGTGTAGCTGGAGTTTTGCACCCCATCATAAAAGTTCGCCGAACTGTCCGTAACTGGCCTGTAAGCCCCGTGAATACTGGGCTTTAAGTTGGCGGAGGGACCCTGCGAACTTCTCTCTATTGCGGGTATCCAAGGCCGCGGGATTTCGCTAGCGACAGGCTGAAAATCGGGGTTGACAAAATCTCTAATCGTAATAATTACAAAGGCTTATAGTGTCAACCAAGTATAAAAAAATTTTTAGTTGACCAGCTTTCAAAAAAAGCTATAAATATTATTTTATTTCAAATCCTTTAAACGTAATTTTATGGCGGAACTAACTCAGTATATATGAAGCAAGTTATTAAACTAGTGATTAATGTATTTGTTATGTGCGTTATTTATCATGCTAATGTATTGGCTGTAATAACAGTAGAGGAAGAGAGAGTTTTAAAAGAAATTCAAGAACATTTAAATGGTGAGGCTAATGAGGCAGGCAAAAGGCAAATGAAATTGATATTGCCTTTTGTTATAAAAAAGTATAACCAGTCAATGCAAACGGAAGAAGCTAAGCTATTTGTTGGAGTTGTTCTAAGTTCTATTGATGATAATTCTTTTGATCCGAGGTCTCTAAATGCTGAAATAATAAAGCTTGTGGAAAAAAAAGTTAGCTGCTGTATATGTAATAAAGTGCAAGGTGAAGAGTGGATAAAAAAATATCCATGTAAGCATAATGTTTGTTTTGAATGCATGTGCGATGATGATATTTGTCATGTTTGTGCGAAAGCTTGCGATGAAGAGTTAGTAGGAGCTGTTGGTGGTGTGAGTGAGTTAAGCTTGCAAGAACTTGTGATTTTGAAAAAATGTCCTAGCTGTAAAAATGCATTTGAATATGAAGGTGGTGGGTACATGAAATGCCCAGTTTGTGGTAAAAGTTCATGTGCGAGTTGTGAAGCAATTCATGATGGTAAAAGCTGTTCGGAATTTTATCAATCACTTGATGACGAAAGGCGTCGAAATCTTGCAATTAAGAGGTGCTGTAAAAAAATTATTGTTAAAGGTGATAATGATTTAAAAAGAGAGTGTGTGGTCTGTTTTGATGATGTTTCCTACCAAATTCTTGCGGATTTAGAGTGTGATCACAGTTTGTGTATTGATTGTTTGGCAAGTCATGTCAATATGACTGAAAATACTGAAGTAGATAATGGAAGAATAAAGTTAACTTGTCCTCAGCCAGAATGTGATAAATATATACCAGAGGGCATATTTAAGCTTCTTTTTTCCCCTGATAGACTCGCAAGAAAAAACCTAGAAGATTATACGCTTAGTGGAGGGGGAAGGTATTGTCCAGCTGGTTGTAATAAATTAATTTCTGCTGACGAGGTTGAGCAATATTTAAGAGAATTTAAACCATTTCTTTGCCCAAAATGCCGAAAAGAAGGCTGTCTAGCTTGTGGTGAGTGGCCTTATCATCATGGTTATACATGCCAACAAAATAAAGAGCTTTCTAAAGATGAAAAAACGCTTAAGTTATTAAAAGAGCAAGATGCTCAAAATTGTCCAAGGTGTGGAATCTTGATTGTTAAGACTCACTGTAACCGGGTTCAATGTAGATGTGGCCATCACTTCTGCTATAAGTGCCTAAAACCTTGGACAGGTTATGGGAATAAACGAGGAAGACAGAGAGGTGCGAATTGTGGTTGCGATGTTTGGACTAAAGAGAGAGATCATGAAGTAACACTTGATGATTGAATCTAGCGATTTAGGTATGATCTTACGGTGCTGTTTTTATGTACCTGCCAGTGATTGTTCTCATAGCAGTAGAGCGTTGTGATCTTCGAGCTTCTTGCCAAACTGCGGAGTTCTTGGTGAGTCCTGGCAAACTTAACTTGATGATCCATGCGGTGCTCTCCCAAGTCCCGATACATGGCGGAGGCTTTCGGTCCGACAACGCTGTGCAGGTTACCCAGCTCTACAAGAAAAATGGCTTTGTGTAAGGGCGTGTGCCAGCGGTTAAGATAGCTGAGTGTGTACTGATCAGGGTGAAAAAGCTTGCAGGTCATAAAGTGGCGGTTACTCAGTTTCACCGCCAGTAGAATGGGATTATGCATTTTGCTGCCCGTTGGTGTTCAGAGGGTTTCCAGTCCTGCGGTAATCCGGTAGATGCGGTCTTTGCCTTCCGGTTTTTCTGAGTCAATGGTCAGCCCCAGTCGTTTTTTCAGAGCTCCGGCCAGGGTGCCTCTGACGGTATGCTGCTGCCATCCGGTCTCCCGCATAATATCAGCAATGGCAGCACCTTCGGGTCGGCTAAGTAGCTCAATGACCCTGTGTAGCTTGGTGCCAGTTCTTATTTTGCCTGATGACTTTTGTTCTGGTTCTTCAACACCGATGGCCTGTCTGCCTTCCGGGGTCAGGGCGTAATCCTGCCATTGATCATTGCGCTTGATGATTTTGATTAGCTGTTTGTTTAGCCCGGATATTTCATAAAGCAGCAGGCTGTCCATTCAATTTTGACTTTTCTGTGGGGGCTGCTGTTTTATCACTCTGTGACTAAAGGTCTTCAGGCTCCGACTACACCAATCTGAACATTTAACGATCAATTCTGCTTTTTTAGGCCGAATGAATACTCCAAACGTCTCTCATCTGGTTATTATTTAGGCGGGCTAAGCGTTGTGGAGGCTGCTACCCAGGCCGAGGCAACGGCATTTGATAAAATATCTCTGTTACATGCTGCAAAAGCTTCTTGAATGGGCAGCTGCTGGGTAGGTGCAGTTTGATCCGATCCTTGTACTCAACCACCTTAACCGCTACTTTGCAGAGTTTTGTGATTACCGTTGATGGCTGGGCTTTCCAGTTCCGTTCCTTTCAAAGCCTTGGTTCTCAGCTCGTAATGCAGAACGTAAGCCGCACAGGCATAAAACAGTCTCAAGTGATTGGCCAGAAAGGTCTGGTCTGACAGTCTGTCACCGGACAGATCACTTTTCAGGTGCTTAATGAAATTCTCATCCTGCCCTCTTGGGCAGTACAGATCCTCATAAATCACCTCTGGGGAAGCCTCTTTGATTGAGGTGACAATAAAGCGGGGATTGTCGCCTTTCTCGTTAACCTCTGCCTTATAGATTATCCGGGTATCGGCCCTTTCCAGCTTTTAGCCTGATACTCGGCCTCACCGTACAGCCTGAGTCGTTCTGGCTCAGGCATATCGTTCAACTTGGCTAAGGCTGTTTTAACCTTGAAAGCTCGACGAGCCTCATCTAGCAACTCTTTGGCTTTAGGGCGTAAGGCCGTCTTGTGACCGGCACCTTTACCCAGCACATAATCAGCATGAGTATTAGCCTGAACAACATGCATTAACTCAGGTTGAGCAAAGTGGCTATCCCCGCGCACCAGCAAATGGGTTTTTGGCCACCGTTTACGGATAAGCTTGATGACACGCTTGATAATAGCGGCATTTTCCCTGCCTGTTGGCGTTTTGCCTGGACGGAGGATGGCAGTAATCAGCTTGCCACTGAGACCTTCAAAAATCAGCAAAGGCAGATAACAGTAGTCCTGATATTTGGCATTAAACAAATTCATTTGCTGCGATCCGTGGGTAATGGCCGGTGTGTGATCAAGATCGATCACGATAGCCATAGGTGGCAAGTCATAACTGGCGATAAAATGATGCACAAATGCTTCAGCCATTTGATAGATATCTTTGCGCCGCATGGACTTCCCGAGCCGTGTGTAGGTGGGAGATGAAGCCAGGTGGTTATCATCATCCAAAGGGTTTCGTCCGGTAGCCAGCTTTAACATGGGGTCTTTACGGAGGCGGTTGCTGTCGTTGGCATCCTCATAACCGCAAGCCATTTGCAAAATTCGCTGAACCAGGAGGTTTTGCAGAGAGTGGTCAATGTAGGATGGGTGACGCTTGTCATCAATGGCCTGGGTCAGTCTGGAAATAAGTCCGCTATGCAATATGGTTTCCCGTAACAGCAGAGCCCCAAAATCTGAAGATAACTCTCCACCATTGAAGTCCGCACGGATAGTTTTACCATTTGAAGGATGAAAGCGAAGCTGCTCTTGTGTAGATTGGGTCATGGCAAGTTCCGGTTTGCTTTTTCCGAAGCATTTTTTTGTCAATCCAATCGTACCAACAGATTGGACGGAACTTGCCTTTATTTATGAAATATCCGGGTTAGCAGACTTTCCAGCACTTTTTTCCGCGGTGCGCCTTTCAGGGGAAGGTCATCTGCGGTGAAGGTACCTTTGTCATGGCCCAGTTGCAGGACGTTTTTCTGGCTGTCGCTAAGGGTTGTTTTTTTCATCATATGCTCCTTGGTTATCATTTTTCGGGCTACTTACATACAGGCTCAGTGTTGGCCACTTAGCAAGTTATTCAGGGGAATAAATCCAAGGATTCCAGACGGAGCAGGTCATGGCCGGAGAGTGGTTGACACAGGCCGAATTTGCCCGCCAGAACGGCTGGTCCCGGCAATATGTGAACAAACTGGTAAAACAGGGCCGGATCGAGGTAAAAGGCGGCAGAATCGACCCTGTGGCGGCTAAAAAGGCCATAGAAGAACTGGCCGAACCTTCCACTGTACTGCGGCAAAGTAACCCTTCTCGGGGCGAGGTGATCGCCAGTACCAGCTACCCAGTGGATAATCGTAAAGCCGTGGATTTCGCCTCCGCCCGCACCATGCGCGAAGCCTTCCGGGCCAAGATGGCGAAGATGGAGTATGAGGAAAAGGCAGGCAAGCTCACGGATGCTTCGAAGGTACGCGAGGATGCATTCCGGGCAGGGCGGATTATTCGGGATGCGTTGTTGGGTATTCCTGACCGGTTAGCCGATATTTTGGCCGCTGAGCAAGATCCACGGCAGGTACGGCAGCTTCTTGAAGAGGAACTGGAAAATATTCTCCGTGAACTGAGTCGGCAGTAAGTTCACTCTCCAACGGGTAGTTCTTACCCATTTCTACTTAATGTGATTGTGACTGTGTGAGGGTCGGCATGGATAGCCCCTATTGCTCTGGTTTTTTTTCAGGTTTAAAGCCGGATACACGCCTTACTGTGTCCGAGTGGGCTGATGAGCACCGAATTTTGCCGACAAAGTCTGCCAAGGAAGCTGGAAGGTGGCGAACTACGCGTACACCGTATTTGAAAGAGATTATGGATTGTCTATCACCATCCTCGGCTGTTGAGCGAATCGCCTTTATGAAAGGTGCACAGGTCGGCGGACCACTGGCGCTGGATACACCGATTCCAACAGTCGATGGCTGGACAACAATGGGACAGATGGAAGTGGGAGACTGGCTTTTTGATGAGCAAGGAAAGCCTTGTCGTGTGCAGGGAGTGTCACCCGTTTTTACTGGCAGGGAGTGTTTTACTCTGCACTTTGACGATGGTGAAACAGTCACTTGTGATGGTAGTCATCGCTGGCCAGTCTGGGACTTTACCAATGATCAGCCGGTACAAAAAACACTAACGACAGAGCAGATGCTTGGTCGAACGTTTATTGGTAATAGTCGGCGACGGCGTTATGCCATTGATGTTTGTCAGCCAGTAGAGCTGCCGGAGCGAGACCTGCTCATCCACCCTTACGTTTTAGGGGTATGGCTAGGTGATGGCAACAGCACCATGAATCATATCAGTGTGGATGAATCAGATACGGAGCTTACCGAACACCTCAAGGACTGTGGTGTTGAGGCAGTGTTTCGTCTGCCTGCCTGGCGCAAAGGTCGATGCGCTAATATCGTTATTGATCCCACCATCAGATTAAAATCTTTTTTTGAAAACAAGGGGGATGTGAATCTTGCCCGCCATGGCTCTGATTTTACTCAGGCTCTGCGGTATCTCGATGTTCTTGGTAATAAACATATTCCTGAAGACTATCTAAGGTCTTCCAGGGCTCAGCGGTTAGCACTGATTCAGGGATTAATGGATAGCGATGGTTCTATTGACGTAGACGGTAAGCGTTGTGAGTTCAGTAACATCAACCGTAAGCTGGTTGATGGGATGTCCGAGATACTTGAGAGTCTTGGTTATAAAGTCAGCATTTATGACAGACCCTCGAGAACCAAAGCTTATCCCAATGGAAATGTTTACACTTGCCAGCCGGGTTGGCGAGTGTCTTGGACGGCTTATGTTGAAGAGCCGATGTTCCGTCTAACCCGAAAAGTCGCTCGCATGCGCTCCAGCAGCGAAGGAAGGCCAACACAAGCAAAGCGGCGTCGAATTGAGGCAATAGAGCCTGTTGCTTCTGTACCTGTCCGTTGCATCGAAGTCAGCTCTCCCAGCCACCTGTACCTGTGCGGCAAAGGCTGGATACCCACACACAATACCGAGTGCGGCAATAACTGGCTGGGCTATGTCGTCCACCATACCCCAGCCCCATGATGTATGTACTGCCCACCTTGGATATGGCCAAGCGGACCTCCAAGCAGCGTATTGCGCCGATGATTGAGGAAATGCCGATTCTGAGAGAACGGGTGAAAGATCCCCGATCCCGGGATTCCGGCAATACCCAGATGGTGAAGGAATTTCCAAATGGGGTGTTAATTATCACCGGAGCCAACTCAGCCACCGGCCTGCGCTCCATGCCTGCCCGGTTTTTGTTTCTGGATGAAGTGGATGCCTATGACGATGATGTGGACGGGGAGGGCAGTCCCATTAATCTTGCCATCAAGCGAACAGCGACGTTTTCCCGCAACCGGAAAATCCTGATGGTCTCCACGCCTAATATTGCCGGGGCTAGTAAAATAGAAGCGGCCTATGAAGCCAGCGATCAGCGGCAGTATCATGTGCCTTGTACACAGTGCAGCCACCTTCAATCGATTGAGTGGCAGCAGATTCGTTTTGAAGATAACAACCCAGATACCGCATGCTTTGAATGTATCAGCTGTGGCCATCGGATGCAGGAGCATGACAAACCCAAGCTGCTGGCCAAGGGTCAATGGATCTCAATGAATCCTGAAGCTGATGGCAAAGTTCGTGGTTATCACCTTAGCTCGCTTTATAGCCCTAATGGCTGGTATAGCTGGGCTAATGCGGTAGAAGATTTTCTTGCGGCTAAGAATGATCCCATCCTGCTGAAAGACTGGACCAATACAGTTCTTGGTCAGACCTGGCAAGAGACTGGAGAAACCGTTGATTATGAATTGCTTTACCAGCGTCGTGAGCATTACCCGGCAGACGTGCCCTGGCATGCAGAAGTACTGACCTGTGGCGTTGATGTTCAGGATGACCGTATTGAATACGAAGTGGTGGGCTGGGGTGCAGGCGAAGAAAGCTGGTCCATTGATTATATTCGCCTCTATGGTGATCTTTCCCGGCCTGATATTTGGAACATTCTGGCAGATAAGCTGCGCAAACCTTACCGTCGTCAGGATGGTGTACTGATGAATCTGGCCCAGGTTTGTATGGACTCCGGTGGCCATTACACTGATGAAGTCTATGCCTTTTCCCGGAAGCAGGGAGCGGACTGGTTAATCCCGATCAAAGGTGCATCCCAAGCGGGTAAACCTATCGCCACTTTTCCCAAAACCCGCAATAAAAAAGGCATCTATCTGACCCTGGTTGGAACGGATACCGCCAAAGAGCTGATCTACCAGCGTTATCGAATACTGGAGCCGGGCGCAGGTTACTGTCACTGGCCGGTGAAGGATTGCTTTGATGAGGACTATTTCAAGCAGGCCACCGCTGAAGAAAAGATCCGAAAGTATAAAAAGGGCGTCGCTTACTTTGAGTGGGATGCCAAAAAGAAGCGCAATGAAGCACTGGACTGTCGGGTCTATGCCCTGACAGCCGTTCGTATCCTTCAGCAACACAGGGGGCTTGATCTTGAAAGGCTGGCAGAGCAACGGCCAGAGCCTGAAGTAAAAATTGATCAAGCGGATATGTCATCAGAAGCCATCAGTACACGCCCAAGACGCTTGTCCCGAAGTACTTATCTCAACGGGTAACACCAATGTCCCAGCAAGAACCCATTATCAGTGATGCAGAATATTTGGCACTGAAGCGAGCCGTATTACTTCGTGAAACCCGCACCGTAGAGTTTGAAGGACGAAAAGTAGAGTACGCCAGCTTTGGGGAGATGGAGCGCCGGTTAAATGCCATTGAGCGGGAGTTGCAAAAGCAGCAGAAGCGACCCAGACAATATGGTATCTATTCCAGCAAAGGCATTTAGCGTGATTGTTGGGCTTCCATATATTTTCTGAGCAAGCTGTTAATACGAGTCTGGTAGCCTTGCCCCTGATTTTTAAACCATTCCAGTACATCCGCATCAAGCCGGATCGTTACCGGTTTTTTCACAGGAACCCGCAGCTCAGCTTCATTAAAAAAGTCATCATCAAGCTCAGGAATATCAGAGGTGTCAATCTCTTCATCTTTCATACTCTCAAGCCTTTTCCAGTCAGTACCCGGTGTTTTTTTCATAGAGACGCACCTCCCGTTTAGTGGCCTTACGTGCGGAAATAATTCGGACAATATCTCCCGTTCTTTCGGTAAAGACAACAATACCTGTCAGGTGCTGGATTCGACCAATGGCTACCCAGCGTTCCTCGGCATAATCGGCACGATCATCCAGTCGGCACAATATTGGATGATTGAATATGTCGATAGCATCCTGAAAGTTGATACCGTGCTTACGAATATTGGCTTGGTTTTTAGCCTCATCCCACTCAAATCGCATGGTCTAGCCAGTATTAACATTTGTACATACAGGTTAGCACAGGTTTTCGAGAAAATAGAATGCGCCTGAGACAAAAAGTAGCCACCTGGCTTCTGCCAGAGCTTAAAAACCTGGCCTACACCTCCGCAGGCCATGGTCGAAGAAGCCAGAGCTGGTCAGCCCCTGCCAGTGGTCCTAATAATGCACTGACCGGCAACCTCGGTACGCTGATCAACCGCTCAAGAGCCGCTATTCGTAACGATCCCTGGGCTGCATCGGGGCTGGAAAAACTGGTGGCCAATATTATCGGTACCGGTATCAAGCCCAAATCTGAAGCAAGCAATGATCGCTTCCGTAAAAAACTGCAGACCCTGTTTCTGGACTGGACCGATGAGTCTGGTGCGGATGGTCAGTTGGACTTTTATGGACAGCAGTCATTGGCAACCCGCTCGATGCTGGAGTCTGGTGAATGCTTTATTCGATTTCGGCCCCGTAAGCTGGAAGATGGGTTTTCTGTACCGTTACAACTGCAGTTACTGGAGTCAGAATTTGTCCCCTGGGATTACAATGATGATCTGAAAAACGGCCATACTATTCGGGCGGGCATTGAGTTTAATGCCATCGGTCAGCGGGTGGCGTACTGGATGCATAAGGCCCATCCCTCTGATTACACTACCTTGGATACTGCCAACCTTCGTCGTATTCCAGCAGAACAGATCCTTCATATTTATGAACCCTTAAGACCCGGTCAGTTACGGGGACAGCCCTTGCTAACCCAGGTGTTGTTGCGGATGTTTCATCTGGATAAGTTTGATGATGCCACGCTGCTGCGTCAGGAGATTGCGAATCTTTTTACCGGCTTTATCACCAAGCCTGCGCCGGAACAGGAAAAGGTTGATCCACTCACTGGCAGACCCATTGTTTATGATCTTCAGGGTGTTCCCATGGTGGCCATGGAGCCGGGGACTATGCAGGAGTTATCGCCGGGTGAGGAAATTACCTTCAATACGCCACCAGGAGCAGCGAGTAATTACCCGGACTTTATCCGCCAACAGTTAATGGCGGTAGCCGCGGGTATTGGCCTGCCCTACGAGATTCTCTCCGGTGATATGAAAGGTGTCAGTGACAGAGCTCTGCGGGTAGTGCTGAATGAATTCAGGCGACGCATCCAGCAGATTCAACATAACCAGATTGTTTTTCAACTGTGTCGTCCGGTTTGGAATTACTGGCTGGATCTGGCAGTGCTCAGTGGTGCCATTCATGCACCGGGCTACCACACCCGCAAGGCAGATTACCGCCGGGTGAAATGGATTCCCCAGGGTTGGCCCTATATGCATCCGGTGCAGGATATGCAGGCCCAGAACCTGGCCGTTCGCAGTGGTTTCAAATCCCGTTCAGAAGTGGTGTCAGAGCAGGGCTACGACAGTGAACAGATTGATGATGAGATCGCTGCTGATAATCGCCGGGCCGATGAGCTGGCGTTGCAATATGATAGTGATGCTCGTAATGACCTGAAAACCACCCCTTCCACGGATAAGGACGATTCACCGGATGAACAAAAAACCGCTCAATAAAAGTAGAGCCTGGTACTCCCTGAAAAACCAGTCGGGCCAGCCCGCCGAATTGTTGATTTATGATGTGATTGGTGACTGGGCCGGACTCTCTGCCCGACAGCTGGTCAATACCCTCAAGGATATCGAAGCGGATGAAATTACTGTCCGAATTAACAGTCCCGGTGGCTCCGTGTTTGATGGCATTGCTATTTACAACGCCCTGCGTTACCACAAGGCTCATATCCATGTGCGTATTGAAGGGCTGGCTGCCAGTATTGCCAGTGTGATTGCCATGGCAGGCGACACCATTCATATGGCTGAGAACGCCCTGTTGATGATTCATAACCCGTTTAGCTGGGTGGGGGGTGATGCTGAAGAGTTGCGTAAGATGGCAGATATGCTGGATAAAACCACCGAGGTGATTGCCCAGACTTACTGTAGCCAGTGTGCGCTGGAACCCGAGGAGGTAAAAGAACTGATGGATGAAGAGACCTGGTTTACCGCAGAAGAAGCTAACCAGAAAGGCTTGGTTGATGCCATCGATAGCCCGGTAAAAATAGCGGCCAGTTTTGACTTATCCGGTTTCAACAAAGCTCCTGAGGGTGTTAAGTCCGATGACGCTGAAGATAAAGGTGTCCATGCCCTCAGTGTCATGCGTCTGTGCAATCAGGCTGGTTACCCGGAAATGGCCGAGCAGTTTCTGAGTCAGCAGCAGGGTATTGAAGACGTCAATAATCGTCTGGCAGAGTGTGAAGCCATCAAGTCTCTTTGTACAGCTGCTCACTGCCCTGACAAAGCCGGTAGTTATATCCAGTCTGGCCGCACAGAAGAGCAGGTGCGATCTGAACTATTTGAGCTACTCACCAAAGACGACAAGCCCATTAACAATACCCTGACCCCAA
Source organism: Endozoicomonas sp. Mp262 (assembly GCF_025643335.1). Lineage (NCBI taxonomy): Bacteria > Pseudomonadati > Pseudomonadota > Gammaproteobacteria > Oceanospirillales > Endozoicomonadaceae > Endozoicomonas > Endozoicomonas sp. Mp262. The sequence continues at coordinate 12,687 of NZ_CP092490.1, forward strand.
AGCAGCAAGGGCAGGTTCTGAAGCCATTAATTGATACACAGTCTGTGTATCGCAGACGCAACAAGCAAACCACCGCTGTCTAAACCTTTTCTCCCCACCCTTTCAAAGGACTGACCCTATGCCCGTAAAAATCGAGCCGGTACACACTGGCGAATTTATTGTGTCTGAAGGAAATAACTCAATCAGCCGGGAGTTGGTCGAACTGGCTCCGGATCTGACGCTGTTGCCAGGGACTGTGCTTGGCAAAAACACTGCCACCGATGTCTATGGCCCGCTGGATCTTGTAGCAGATAATGGTCTGCAAATGGCTGTAGGGGTGCTCTGGGATCATGTGGCGACGGATGCAACCGGCGGTGAAGCCGTAATTATTGCCCGGCTGGCAGAAGTGGATGAAGTCCTGCTTATTTGGCCAGAGGCCATCACCGATGAACAGAAAGCCACTGCAACCAATGAGCTGGAAGCACTGAACATTATTCTGCGACAGGGAGAAAGCGCATGAGCCTGCTGGATATATTTAACGACGATGCGTTCAGCTTAACCAGCCTGACCGCAACGCTGAATGATCAGTCCTATAAGCCGGGTCGTATTGGTGAGCTGGGGCTGTTTACGGAAAGTGGCATCAATACCACCACGGCCATTGTTGAGTCCCGCAACGGTGAGTTGAAGTTGTTGCCCACCACCGAACGAGGCGCTCCGGCTCCCCAAGCCCGAGGCGGTAAACGTCAGGTACGCAGTTTTGTGATTCCCCATATTCCCTATGATTCCACCATTATTGCTGATGAAGTGCGTAACGTGCGGGCCTTCGGTTCAGAAAGTGCCCTGGAAGGAGTGAAGACAGTGGTGAACCAGCGCCTGGCCGATATGAATGCCAACCATGAGGTGACTCTCGAACACTTGAGACTGGGTGCGCTGAAAGGCCAGATTCTCGATGCCGATGGCAGCAGTGTGATTTACGACCTGTTTCAGGAGTTTGGTGTTCAGCAACAGACCCATACCTACAAGTTCAGTGATGAGCTGACCGATGTGCGCATTGAGTCGGTGAAGCTCCGCCGTAAAGTGGATGCCGCATTAGGTGCCCAGCCTTACTCGGGATTAAGGGCATTTTGTGGCGCTGATTTCTACGATGGTTTGGTGGGTCATGAGTATGTGAAAGATGCTTACCACCGTTACCAGGACAGTGCTCTGCTTCGCAATGATCCAAAGGCAGGCTTCCGTTTCGGTGATATTGACTGGGAAGAATACCGGGGGCAGGTGGGTGATATCCCGTTTATCAAAGCCGATGAGGCCTATGTGATCCCTGAAGGCACTGGCATCTTCAAAACCTGGTTTGCTCCGGCGGATTTTATTGAAACGGTCAATACCATTGGGCTGCCTCGCTACGCTAAACAGAAGATTCTGGACTTTGATAAGGGCGTACAGATCCACACCCAGTCCAACCCTCTACCCATTTGTCTCAAGCCCCGGGCGGTGATCAAGTGCAAGATGAGTTAAAGCAACTGGATCAAGTCGTGCTGGCAACCCTGGGTCAACCGGTTCAGGTCGTTCGTCCAGGTGAGGCTGTCATAACAACGCAGGCGATCATCAGCCGTGAAGTAGTGGCTACGGGTAGCTTTGATGCGTTGATGGAGCAGCTTTCTGTGATCACTCTGGCGAGTGATATTCTTCTTAACCGGGGTGACAGGGTTGAAGCAGAAGGGCAGGCATGGCGTGTGGATCGAAAGCTAAAAGACGATGGCCAGTTTGTGGCCTGGAATCTCCATGAGCAATAGCACTTACGACTTATGGATTGACGGTGGCCTAGAACGCTATCAGCGTGAGTTTGCCAGTGCCCCTGAAAAGGTTAACCGGGCTGTTCATCGGGCTATGCGCAAACTGTCTGTGTATGCAGAGCGGCAGGTATTAAGGGCAATCAGCCGGGCTCACCCCATTACCCAGAAGCAGCTAAAAAAACTCAGAAGATTGAAGGTTAAACTCTATACGCCAAGTTATGGTCCTTCCGGTAATGTGGTGGTCAACGCATACACGCTGGGTATTTTTGTCGGCACCAGTGAAATTGCGGCTCATTATTACGGCAAACCCCTGCGCATGGCCAAGGGGGTTAAAACCGGCAGGATATTCTGGCAGGGCGCATTTATTGTGCCGCGTTTAACAGGCAATGGTGCTCAGGTATTTAAGCGTAAAAAAGAATGGCGTCACCGATATGTGCGCTCACGTCGCCAGGGACGCATGATGTGGATGGGGTTGCCCATTAAATTGGAGAAGAACAGCTTTCATGACGATGCGGCACGGGCGTTAAAGGATATTGAGCCATCACTTGAACAACGCTACATCACCCTGGTGAAACAGGAACTCCATTATGCCTTCCATATCGAGTCCTGAAGCTATCATTGTTGATGCCATTACCAGTAAGTTGGCTGCCGTAATAGATAATGTACTTCTTGGTTATTCAGCCACGGGGATCGATAATGGCGATCAGTTTCCGGCGATTCTGGTGCAGCTGGATACATTGCGTGAAATCAATCGCCAGGGGAGCAAAGCCCGCTATCAGTTTTCATTTATCATCAGCGTAGCCCTCAAAACACAGGCTGAGACCACTCTGGAATTATTGCAGTATGCCCGGCAGGTGAGGGAGGTCTTTCCCCTGAACGAAAAACTCTGCCCGGCGTCTATTAAACACAGCCTCAGCGAAACCGAATTTGATATAGCCCCTGGCCACAGTCAGTTGTCCTTTGCGGATATCACCTTGACGGTGGAAGCCATTCTTTAAATTCCCTCAAAACACCAACAAGGATTGTTTATATGAGCCTACAAGAACGTAGTTTTATTGGTGCGGGTCAGATTCATATCCAGCCCTATGATAAAAGCGCGCCTTTATTGCCCATTGGCAACGTCAGTGAGTTTACTTTCAGTTTTGAAGAAGATCGGAAAGAGCTGAAGAATTATCTGGGTGGTGGCGGCAATCGTAATGTCCTCAGCCGGGTTTCGGGTGTGACTGCTGCTTTGAATGCCCATGACTTTACCCCGGATAATCTTGCTTTAGCCCTTCGCGCTGGCATTGAAAGTGTGGCGGTTACCCCGGTGGTTGATGAAGAGCAGGCTTCGTTTGGTATTGCCGATGAACTGATCCCTTTCGATAAGCTGCCCGATAGCAGTCAATCCATTACCGTCAAAGACTCCTTGGATACAGTACTCACCGAAGGGGATGATTATGTCCGGGTTGCCAGTGGCATCAAGGTGGTTGATGGCGGTGGTATTGATAATCAGGGCGTCAAAGTCAGCTATACGCCGGTGGCTGCCAGTATGGTGCAGGCGCTGGTGAATTCGGGTAAAGAGTTTGTGTTGTTTATGGAGGGCTTGAATGATGCCCAGGAAGGCAGCCCGTTTAATATCCGGGTTCACCGGGTGAAATTTAGCCCGGTGCAAAACCTGGGCTTTATCAGTGATGACTTTGCCAGTATTACCCTGCAACTGGATGTATTGGCGGATACCACTATCAGCGGCAATGGCTTAAGTCAGTTTATGCAGCTGGATCTGGCGAGTTAACCCATGTCCATCAAAGAGTCTGCCATTCGATTGGTACTTAAAGCCAGGGATACCCTGTCTCGCCCTGTGCGGCGGTCCTCGGCATCTCTGGAAAAATTCCGCAGCGAAGCCCGCCAGTTAAAGAATAAACTCACTGAGCTGAGTAATCAGGATAAGCTGCTGGCATCGTTTAAGCAGCAAATCCAATCGGTGCGCCAGGCGAATCTTGACTATGCTGCGGCCAGAAACAAGGTAGAAAAATTAGCCGTTGCCTATAAAAAAGCAGACAAGCCGACACAACAGTTGGAAAAGCAACTGCGGGCTGCCCGTCGGGCCGCATCGGATACCAGTGCCGCCTACCAAAAGCAACGTGCTCGGCTGGAAGCATTAAGGGGGATATTAACGAAAGCGGGACTCTCTCATAAGCATCTGTCAGCTCAGCAGAAGAAACTAAAAGGAGAAATAACCCAAACCAGCAAAGCTTTTGAGCAGTTTGATCAAAAGGCCAGACGGGCTGCTACAGCCCTGAAACAAACGGCTTTTAAAAAGGTCGCCAAGGATGCTGAGAAAGCTTCTGGCAGTATTCAGCGCTTATCTGGTCGTTTTGCGGCATTGATCGGGGCGACTGTTGGCCTTTATGGGTTAAAAGGTGCCGTTACCGGTTTGTTGAATACTGGCGATCAATTCGAGCGTTTACGGGTTCAGCTCAATGCCATTATGGGTTCACTGGAAGGCGGCGAAAAAGCTATTGAGTGGATCAAACAGTTTACTCGGGATACCCCATACCAACTTGAACAGGTTGCAGAATCCTTTGTCCGCCTGAAAGCCTTCGGCCTCGATCCTATGGATGGCACCATGCAGGCCATTGTCGACCAGGCATCCAAGCTCGGCGGTGGGATGGAACGGCTGAATGGTATCACCTTAGCCGTCGGTCAGGCATGGGCGAAACAAAAGTTGCAAGGTGAAGAAATCTTGCAGTTGGTAGAGCGGGGTGTACCGGTTTGGTCGCTGCTGGAAAAAGCCACGGGCAAAAACGTACAGGAACTTCAAAAGCTCTCCACCGCAGGCAAGCTCGGCCAGGAAACCATCAAACTGCTGATTAATGAGATTGGTAAAAGTGCCTCTGGTGCTGCCGCAGAGAATATGAGCCTGTTATCAGGCTATGTCAGCAACCTGAAAGACAGCTGGAAAAACTTTCTGGATGAAATTGCCCAAAGTGGTGCGCTGGAGTACGCCAAGGCTCAGTTAAAAGCCATTGCTGAGCAGATCACTCGTATGAGCGAAGATGGTCGTTTGTTCAGGCTGGCACAATCTATCAGTGATGCCTTTGTGCAAATGGGCGAGGCTATCAAGGCCAACTTTGCCGGGATCACCTTTGATGATGTGGTCGCCAGGGTCAAAAGTACCAGTGATGCTATCAGCCAGACTCTGGCCGGGTTAAACCAGTCCTTTACGATGACTGGTAATGGACTAAAGCTGTTTTTCAATGGCTTCACCATCGCTGTTAAGTCTTTTGGTCTGGCAGTGAGTGCCGCCTTTGCTCAAATTGCTAACGGAGCCAGTGAACTTTTCTCTTTTCTTAATGCGGATGAGCTGGTCGCTAAAACAAAACGGGTTCAAGCATCATTACAAGCCACCAGTGATCAATTTGCTGAGCAGGTCAAACAGGATGCGAAGGATATTCAGGCTGCTTTCAGAGGTATCGTTGAGGGTTTCACTGATAGTAACCAACAAACCCAACAGGCTATTCGAGAAGAAAGTCAGAAAACCACAAAAAACATAGCTCAGGACCAGGGGGCGCTTCAGGAAAACCTGACCGCAACCCAGCAAGCCATGACCGGGCTACAAGAAAAAACAGAGCAGGTGACTGAGGCAACAGAAAAGTACTCCAAAGCCACCAAAGAAACCGCCAGCAAACAAGAGGCAATGGGCGAGGCTGCCGGTTCGGTCGCTGCAACCCTGGCGAATTACTACACCCGCCTTACGGATGAATTGGGCCAGATGAGTAATGCCGCAGTACAGGCATTTGAGTCTGTGCAGGGTGTCGATCAAAGCACCACCGGCAACGCACAGGATGATATTGCCAGCCTGAAAGACCAGCTTGAAGCAGCACAGGCAGAAGCACAGCGACTATCCGAAACTATCTCTGCCGACCCCACAGGCATTGATAGCTGGCTAACCAAAACCGGAGCCAATGCCGCTTATATCAAGGCGCAGTTTCTTGAACAGAAGATAGCGTTAATGGAACTGATGGATGCCTATGAGCAGGGCAAAGTCAGTATGGAAGCCTTTGTCAGCCAGGGCAAAACTGTCGCCAGTACCATGAACCTGCTGGATCAGCAAAGCCTCGACCAGCTCAACCGTTCTATTGAACAGGCCGAAGCAGGAATGGAGCGATTAGCAGATAGCAGCCGAAGCACACTGGAAAACCTGCAAAATGAACTGGATCGATTGCAGGGAAAAAATGAGCAGATAGAACAACGCCAGTATCAGGCCAGACAGCGCCAGCTACAGACAGAACTGGAAGAAGCAAAAGCCAGTGGTGACAGCACCGCACAGCAAAATCTGCAAAAAGCCCTCAACCTGAATAGCCAGATTTATGATGAACGACGCAGGCAATCAGCACAGCAAAAGCGGGAAGAACGAAAAACACAGCCCGCTATTCAGGCTCCACAACAACCACCAAAACAGAAAACAACACCAGATAAAGTCATTCGCCTGGACTACCCTGGCGGTAATATCAATGTGGGCATAAATCCACGAGATGAAACCAAACTACTGGATATGCTGAAATATGCAGGGATGCGATCTGTCTGATGATGCTCGACCATATAGAATTGCCCGATGACCTGCTTTGGGTGGATGAGTTTGACTGGAATCCGGTGGCTCAGGCTATTGACCGCAGTCTGACGGGAGCATTGATGGTGCAGGAGCAGGCTAAGCTGTACGGCAGGCCGATTACTTTGACCGGTGGTGATGAAGCCGGGTGGGTTACCAGAGCCACCGTTTTGGAGTTGATGGCTTTGGCTAACATGCCTGATAAAAAGTTACCCTTAATCTTTTCTGATGGGCGTACTTTTTCAGTTTGTTTTCGTCGGAATAAAGAAAACCCTATTTTTGCCACCCCTGTGCTATTAGGGATTGATGTATATTACTTTGTAAAAATACAGTTTATTGTTTTTCCATAGTTCCTTGTGATGAGTGTTCGAGCCACTTTGTTACATAAAACTCTAGATTTTCTTTATGATTAGAAGGATCTCTATATACTATATAATTATTTTGTACGTAACTGTGGTACTCATGGAGAGAGAAAATCTTGTCAGGAATAGGATGGTATACGCCTATCATTAGCATGTGAAACCTGAACAAGCCACTAGGGGTAAGAATGAAAAGGTGAGGTTTCTGGGTGCTATCAACTGTTTCATAAGCAAGCATACTTTCAAGAAAGTGGTGAGATTTTTCTACTTTATTTTTGTCTAGGCTAGTTGCTCTATCTAAACTTTCTGGCTGAAATGTCATTGAAATACCATTATCAAGAATAACTTTTATTGATTTATTATTTGAATTTTTTCGATCAATTTCTACTGCTTCAACATTGATATTAATCAGCAGTATAAAAAATAAAAAAAATGGGTTTGTTTTTTTAGTCATTGTTTTTTCCTGAATTTCATTAAATGGAGACAGCATTGAGCATCAATGATAAAAACATTAAGCTTCTTGAAAGCCAGCGCCTGACCGGTGAAAACGATGGTGGCGGTCGTGTAACAGGAACAGAAGTCATAGATGGTAACGTCAATAATCTCTTTCAGGATATCTCAAGGATAGACCGAACCATTGGAGATGTTGCATTACGTAAGGCATTTATTGGCATTGATACCGATAATAATGATGTCTATCTGGGTAGCCACATCATCCTCACCGACCCACCAAACGATCCTAATGTCTCCGTTCTGTTGTTTAATACCGATAGCCAGACCGATGAACGCAGGGATGCCCGTAACCGGATTGAGGCTTATGTGGTGCCGAGCACCATTGCCAGTTTTGAGCTGCTGGGGAACCAGATGGCTGGGCAGCGGAGTATCAGTGCGGTTCAGCGGGAAGAACAGAAACTGCCGGAAGTAGGCGAGGTGTATCGGCTATTGGATGAGGATACTGGCAATGAGCAGTTTATTCGGGTCACAGCGGTTGAGCATACCCTGGAAACCTTTACCTATGAATACGCCACTGGCAGTTATATTGATCTGGTTCGCCGCAAGGTGGATATGGAAATCGGCTCGGCACTGGCCTTTAATTTCCCTGGCGGTCGGGTAACGCCCTCTGGCACCACCAAACCCAAAAGTATTATTAATGCCACACAAGTTGCAGATGCGGCCAAGTATTACAGTATCCAGCCAACCAAGGCGGATATTACCCAGGGGGATTTAAGCGTTAAGGTGCGTTCGGTTTATGCGCCTTTAGTGCCATCGGCTCGGGTGGAAAGCCCCCTGCTGGATCAGTCAGGTATATACACGGCTAAAAATTTGGTGCCAGCCAGTGAAAGCAGCCGTTCAGTATCCTGTCAGTTGATTCATATCACCGGCAACCAGAGCCGTACCTTTCTGCAAACCGGTGCTTTACCCGGTAGTGTGACCTTGTCCCTTGAAAGTGGCACCTGGCAGGATGATAGCAAGGGCGGGTTTATCCATAGCAGTGGTGCTAACAGCTTTTCCAGTATCACCCTGGATTATGAAACCGGGGAGTTAAATGTCTGGCGCAATAGCAGTTATAGCACCGGCCAGGCTTCAGTCACCTATACCCCTGCAACAGCCGTTGTGGGGGCAGCCATTAGCAGTTCCCTTGAGATTACCAATCAGAATCGGGGCTTTAACTACACCCTTAATCTGGCCGAGGCCAAACCTAAACCGGGGACGCTCGCCATCAGTTTTATTGCCTTGAACAAATGGCAGGATTTGATTGATCCCGGCAACGGACTTCTGGAAGGAAGTGGCACAGGCACTATGGATTTTGCTACTGGCAGTGTTTCTCTCACCCTTGATGCTATGCCCGACCCGGACAGTGCCATTGTCTTTAACTATGTGGCACAGAATGATGATGAAATGGCTATTCATACCGGGGATGCTGTGGCCGATGCTCCCTCTTTTATCCATGTCACCGAAAAGCCTGGTATTAAACCCGGCAGTTTGACGGTGACGTATATTAGCAGCACTGAAACTAAAACCCTGACCGATCAGGGGAATGGTGTGCTGTCCGGGGATGGGCATGGAACCGTTTATTATGTGTCGGGAGAATTGGGCTTTAAGCTGGAGGCCATGCCGGATAGTGGTACTGAGATCGAGATCAGCTATGAGCAAGGTGAGGTGGCAGGAGGGAATATTTCTGTAGCTGTTGACGGTGCCGGGATGATGACCGGCACTATTTCGGGAGCACCATTATTACCTGGCTCGGTCAGTCTTCAGTTTATGGTGGAGCGTGACAGCAATGTACCCAATACCGCCAATACCAAAGATTTCCAGAGTTATACCACCACCCATCAGAAAACTAAAACCCTGTATGACGATACCGCCGGAGGCTGGCAAGGCTTAACCGGCACCCTGGATTACCAGACCGGTGCCTTCAGTGTTCAGGCTATTGAGAATTATGACTATACGGAATACACAGTAACAGGAGGAGGTACTCTTCGCGGTGCTAGCCTGGCCAGTACCACGGTGACTAAAACAGAACTGTTTACAGGTTCAACGGTCATCGCCAAAGCCCAGGATAATAGCCTCAGCCATAGCCCTTACATAGAAACCATCAATAATCCTGAACTCACCATTGATCTGCTGCCATTAATAGCCGATCCATTGTTACCGGGTAGTTTGATTTTTAGCTGGCAGGGAGATACCTATTTTGATCGGGATGGTTTGCTTTATAAATCAGTCAGCACCGCCACCAATGCCGGAGTCAATGTGGGGACCATTGATTACACTGGCGGGGTGGCCACCTTAGCCAGCTATCCTGATGGTGCACAGGGTGCTGTCACTATTGAAGCCGCTGCCACTGTCCGGTCCGGCTTTAAAACCGATGCGGTTTCATTCAGGACTCCCGGCGCACCCATTCGTATTGGAAGCTTGCAGCTCACTGCGATTCGGGCAGATAACGCGGAGATCATTACCGCCACCGCAGATTTTAATGGCGCGTTTAATACGGCAGAGGTTCAGGGAAAAATAGATACGGCTACCGGCTGGTGTGAACTTCAGTTTACCGATGGGGCTGAGTCTATTTATGTGATTCCCCAAAGCATTCGCTATAACTGCGTGGTAGAAACCAACCTGCCGCTGGATGCCGGATTAATTGGACTGGACCCGGTGCGTTTACCACCCGACGGCCAAGTGCCGGTATTTCGTCCCGGCGATATTGTGGTGATTAATCACACCAGCAGCACAGATTTGGCTACGCCTAATGCCGGTCAGGCAGTTAACCTCAGCCGTAACCATCAGGCAGAGATCATCATTGAAGATAGTGACGGCACCTTGCTGGATACTAATCAGTATACCGTTGACCGGGAGGCGGGACAGATCACTTTTGCCGATCCGTTAAGCCTGATGGATGTTGAAGGCAATCCACTCACCGCACCTTTTACCGCAAAAGACCGGGTGGAACATATGAGCGTGGTGAGTGATGTGCAGATTAACGGTGAGCTGTCCATTATCGCCCCTGTCCCCTGGGACTTGCCTGCCGGGGAAACCACGGTCAGCAGTGCCGTAGTCTATGGTGATTTGCAGGCCAGGGTTCACCATTTTTATAGCCAAAAGGTGTGGGATAACGGCTCACCCAACTGGAGTGATGACCGTATCGGTGACCAGACCACCGCACAATACAACACCATTAACTACCCGGTAGAGGTCACCAATAAAGGCGCTATCGATGGTCGGTGGGCCATACTCTTTACCAGTACCAATAGCTTTCAGGTGGTGGAAGAAAAACTGGGGATTATCGCCTCCGGCAATACCGACACCGATATGGCTCCCATAAACCCGGAAACCAATGCCCCTTACTTCACTCTAAAAAAAGAAGGCTGGGGTACAGGCTGGTCTGCGGGTAATGCCATACGCTTTAATACCGATGGCTGTCTGGCACCTTTGTGGATTTGTCGAACCGTACTGGCCGGTCAGGGAACAGAAAAAAACGACAGGTTTACCTTGCAGATTCGGGGAGACGCAGACTGATGGCGGGGGTATTTTTTGATAAGGATAATATAGACGGCTATCTGGAGACAAACCAGTATAGCCCCTTTGGCTTTCATGTTGGGGTTCCTTATTTTAGCCATGATGGTTATAGCCATAAAATCTGGATGCTGCTGGAGCGCGGGGAAGGTTCTGATAACTCCCCCTTGGTGAATATAGTGACTAATGAAGGCAATACCGCTCTCTATGTTCGGCTTACAGATGGCAAGCTGGATTGCAAAATTCAGATATATAATAATCCATCCCGCTATTTTCAGTTTACCACCGTCGATCCTTTGCCCCTTGATGAGCTTATAGAAATAGCGGCTATTTTTGATTACCCCGGCAAATATGCCGATAACGGTAATTTAAAAATTTATATCAATGGCACTTCTGTCGCAGTGACAACAGCGGGCTACTATCCCAGTACTTCAGACACTATTTTTGACACATATATTAAGGTAGACATTGGCAGGGGCGATGCGACTATTGATGTGGCAAAAAATGTGTTTATCAAAGACCTGGCTATTCTGCCTGAAACTGTTTCTGGTTCTCCTACTCCCGATAACTTCCACTTAAGCATCGGAAAATGGCAGGCAGACTTTAGTGCTGCCACTGACCTTAAACTGGTGTGTACCCGAACCAATTATGATGGCGATGCGCCATTAACCCTGATTAACTCCGGGGTTAGTTGGATTGAGGGCAGTGGTCTCCCAGATGACACAGGAGGAGCGGGTGGGATTATTATTCCCGGCAATGGCAACACCACCACCATTCAGGGAACAGTGACAGAAGACGGTATTCCGGTATCACGGCGGGTCTTTGCCATTACCCAGTCCTTACTGGAAGTGGCAGGCAGTGAGCAAACCCGGCACGCGGTCCTGGATAGCACCCTGAGCGATCCGGCCACTGGTGACTATGCGCTGGATACCAGTCCCTATGAAGGGGAGGTGCTGGTATTAGCGATGGATAACTATGGCCAGCTATGGCAACCGGACACGGATTATCAGGTAGGTGACGTTATCCGCCCTGCCCAGTTTCAGGGCTATATTTATATTTGCACCGTAGCCGGAACCGGTGACAGCACCGAGCCTCAGTGGTGGTTTGATATCGAGAACAACCAAGCCATAGGCACCGCACAATTCAAGGCCAAGCCTTATACCCGCCCTCTAGCCCACGGTCCACTGCTGCCAGAAATTACTCCATCATAAGACTATGGCTTACCAACCTCCGGTCAGGGCTGACTTTGCTTTTCCTTCTGAATTTTATCTTCCTAAATCCAGTTTTACCTTTTACCCCGAGCCTGGCGTTATCTTTCTGCCACCGCCTTCAGTGGTCAGTCAGTACCAGTCACAATGGAGTCAAGGTCGTGGCTGTGAAATCAACAAGGAAAGCCTGTTTTTAAATGCCAGCAGACAATACAGTGAGCACAAAGTTAATTATCAAGACGCCACAGCAAGCAGCGCACTGTTTCAGCTTAACTGGGGCAGGTTAGCCTATAAGGAAGTCACTGTATCATCCAGCTTTAAACCGGCTCAGCCTAAAGATAATAAAAAAGCAGACCAGTGGGTTCAGTTAACGGCCATGGATAGCCATAGACAAAGCCTATGGGATCAAAGTGTTCAGAATCAGGATCAACAAAAAAACCACCACTGGCAGATTCCGCCAAGAAAGGATAAACAGCAGACGGAATCCTTTTACCGGGTGGATGAATTTACAGAAAAAACAGAGGATGAATATCAAGGCTATCAGCCAGCCGCTTCAATCCTTCTTGATTTTTACTTTAGCCATCGCCGCTATAGCCCATTATCAACGCCTGCCGTTTACTTCCGTTTTAGCGTCCGCCCTGAAAAGCAGGCAATTCGCCCAAAAGACGCCCGTTTAAACCAGCGCTTTGATAGTCATCAGGCACAGGATCAGCCGGTCAAAATCCCGTGGGGTTTCGGTCAGAAAATTACGGATGAGCATATCACCAGTGAATACGGCGGCGAGACAGAACCCCAACCCGATAAGCCCGAACCCCAACAGCCCGATATTAGAGAAACCTACCTGCTTATGAACACTATCAGCGTCGTGACTTTACCCGACCGTATACCTTTGGAAATGCGGGAACTGGATATAAGCCTCGATATTGATAGTTTTGCATGGTCGTTAAGGGGCGAAATATGGGGAGCAAGCAGCCTGGCACAGGTGGAGCCAGACAGTAATGGCATGAAGCAAATAGAAGTGAATATTAATGGCTGGCAGTGGCTGTTTATGATTGAGCGTTATGACACTGACCGGGCATTTAACCGGGAACGCTACACCATCCATGGCACCAGTCGAACCCGCCTGTTAGCCGCACCCTATGCCCCACTGAGAAGCAAAAGCAGCACAACCAGTATCAACGCAAAACAGGCTGCAACCGAAGAACTGACCAATACCGGCTTTACCCTCAACTGGCCAACCGAAGGTGATTACACCACCCCTGACTGGATCATCCCCGGCAACACCTTCAGTTACCAGAACCAAACGGCTATGCAGGTGATTGCTAGAATCGCCACCACAGCCGGAGCGGTTATCATCCCCGATAAAAACACAGATACTCTCACTATCCAGCCCCGCTATCCGGAAAGTCCATGGAACTGGCCCGATACCACCATGGACAAAATAGTCCCCGCCAGTATGGTCATCAGCCTAAGTGCCAGCTGGCAACCGGAACCACACTATAATGCTGTTTATGTCTCCGGCATTTATGAAGGCGTATCCGTCAACGTCAAACGACAGGGTACAGCTGGCGATAATCCTGCTCCTGATATTTTCGAAGACTGGCTAACAGCAACACAGGTTAATACTGAGCGTGGCAGAAACGAACTGAGCAAAGGCAGCAATCAGAGCATTACCACCATCGAGCTACCTCTCACCGATACCGAAACAGCCCCCGGCCTGATAGAACCAGGAGTACTGGTAGAAGTACAGGATGTTACCGGAAACTGGCGTGCTTTGTGTCTCAGTACCCTTATCAAAGCTACTGGGGGTTCTGGAAAAGTGACGCAGGCTATAACGTTGGAAAGGCATTATTCATAGAATGCACCTGCCATGTTCATTACAAAGAGGCATATATACACCTTGCCTAAGGAATAAAGCAGTATATAATGGGCGGGCAAGTTAAAAGTGTGATTTATTCTTTATGTACAGATTTGATGTTCCGGGTGTAACAGCTCGTCATATTCTCCATAAGTAATAATAAAACTTCTAGCTCAACCGCCTTATCATAAGGCTACCTTTATTATTCAAGTTTCAGGATATGACTATGTCTATTAGTACCGGTACAGTTAAGTGGTTTAACGACGAGAAAGGTTTTGGTTTCATCGCCCAGGAAAATGGCGGACCAGACGTATTTGCTCACTTTCGTCAAATCGTTGGTGATGGTTTTAAATCCCTGGCTGAAGGCCAGCGTGTTGAGTTCAAAGTAACTCAAGGCCAGAAAGGTCCTCAGGCTGAAGAAATCCGTCCTCTGTAATGGTCGGGGCTACAGACTTGTAGCTACTACCTCACTGAAGGTGAGGAACAGAAAGGCAGTACCTCCGGGTGTTGCCTTTTTTTTGGTTTGAGGAAAAATAAGAAATGAGGGACATGGTATGGCCACCACCAACATCTGGCAAAAGTTCAAAGCGCTGATACCGGAAGGCAGCCGAACTATCGTTACCATTACCGCCAACAATGGCAATGGCACCAGCCAGGCGCAGTTAAGGGATGGCACAGTGGTTGCAGTGAATGGTGAGTCAGTTGAGGCAGGACAGAAAGCATTTATGCAAGGTGGGGAGGTTAAGGGTACTGCGCCGGAATTGGCGCAGTATGAGGTGGAGGTGTAATAGAGGCTACTAAAATTAAGTAGGAACCCCACCAACCACACTCATCAATTTATCGTAGTCTGTTACAACATCATAAGTAACATTTTCATCTTCTGTAGCCCTGTTTAACTCTTTAAAAAATTGACGGGCACAGGCTATTTTTCGTTCTTCAATACCTCTGAGCTGCATGGTTGACATAGAACCTTTAGTTTCAGCAATAAAGTAAATGTGTTTGACTGTACCTTCCTTGAATGAAATCGCCCAGTCCGGATTGTAATCACCTACAGGCGTAGGGATGAAAAATCCTCGTGGAAGCTTGGCATAAACAGCAACCAGATTTTCATCACTTTCCAGAGCTGCCGCAAAGGCTTGCTCACCTTTTGAGTCTGTTACGAGGTAATCATAAATATGCTTTTTCAGCTTGTCAGAAGCACAAGAAAAGTCTTGGCCAGCCTGGGAAGCCGTAAATATATCCGTATCGTAAGTTTGATCCGTTGTATCATATTTTAACTTATTGATAATAACCGAAGCTTTTTGCTCATTAATTAACCGGCTTGCCTCTGCCAGAAAGTGCTCCGGATTCTGCTTGAATAATGAAAACTTGATGGGCAGCATCTGTGCCAAAATCGTGGCGACTGTCTTACGGGTCAGGTGTGTTTTTTCTGCAAGATTTCCAATTAAGTCATATGTCACGGATGAATGGACGCTGGCATTGTGGAACTCCGTTTTTGTTCCATCAACTTTGAAACTCTGACCGGATGATAGCTCACTATCGCTAATGGCGCTTACCTGTGTGCCTGTCTGAATTGTGTACTGAAGCGGTGTAACAATCAGCTCTTTATCCAGTGCTTGCACGCTGTGCTTAATTAACTCATCAGAATCGAACTCAACCCTATAGACTGCTTTCTTATTAATGCGTTGCCAAAGTGCCTGAAACTCTTTTTTCTTAAAGTTGGCATTGAGCGGATTGATTTTTGGCGTGCGGCCATCTTCGGGCTTCTGGATCTGTCCCTCGCTAAATACGCTGTCAATCAGATTAAAAACCTGTTCCTGATAAGGTGCCAGCCCAGAAGGCAGGGCAGCAAGAGTGCCATTAGCTTTTTCCTCATGGTAGTCAGCAGAAATAGAGTCATCGCTGTCATTGATATAATCGTTTTTAAGCAAATATTTATAAATCTGCTTCGCCATGGTTTCATCGACTTTTTTGGTGCCTGTCTCTGTAGTAATAACCTTGTTGGTAAAAAATGCTATATCCGCTTTGCGTGGGCGCTCTGAAAGCGAATCACTGATTTCCCTCTGCAGATTGGTAACAAAGTCCGTATAGCTTTCACTGGCGACGACAGAGAGTATGTTAATCTCATGTACTGTAGCAGGGTGGTCCTGTCGCTCGCCATGTTGATTCACGGAGAGACGCAGGCCACGCCCTACCTCCTGACGGCGGGAGATGGTGTTGTCGCTGTGCTTGAGCATACACATCACAAACACATTGGGGTTATCCCAGCCTTCACGCAGGGCAGAGTGAGAAAATATAAAGCGGGTGGGTTCTTCAAAAGAGAGCAGTTTCTCCTTATCTTTCAGAATCAGATCGTAGGCATCCACATCGTCGGAAAGGCCCGCCTGTTCTCCACGGGTTTTGAATTTAGGGTCCTTTAGTTGTTTGCTCTTCTTATCAATAGAGAAGTAGCCATTGTGGGTGGTAGACGAAGTGATCCTTTCAAGATAACTGCGGTAGCCCTTATCCAGCAGCATGTCGCTTAAATACTCTTTTTTCAGCGTTTCATACTCTTCCTCAAAGATACGAGCATAATCACCCTTATCATCGGGCTGGGCGTAATCCCGGTATCTTGCCACCTCATCAATAAAGAACAGGGAGAGCACTTTAATACCTTCCGAGAAAAGTCGACGTTCTTTTTCAAAGTGGGCCTTAATCGTTTCCCGGATTTGAATTCGGCGTTTGGCGTCTTCAGTCACATCCCCTGTTGCATCACCTACATACAGTTTTTCACCATTCAAAAACTCAACGGTATCGTCTCTTGCATCAATATTTGAAACGACAAAGCCTTTATATTGATCAAGATTATTGCTGAGGTCGTACAGGTTATCACCTTTTTTTATTTTTTTTCCAATACGCTTAATGCCGCTAACCTGTTTTATCTCCATATCGATCCGTGCTTTCGGAGCACTTTTGGATATCTCTATGGATTCCAGATAAAGGTAAGGTGAAGTGCCTGATAACCCTTTAACATTAATCCCCCGTACAGAAATCTTTTTCACCAGCTTCTGGTTATAGGCATCCAGGGCGTCAAGACGGTGAATCTTATTATGGGTGGTTTTATGGGTGGCGGAATAGCGTAGCACCATCAGCGGATTGAACTTGGCCAGGGCATCCAGGGTCCTTCTGCCTTCCATCTTCTGGGGTTCGTCCAAAATCAAAATGGGGCGATTCTTACTGATGACATCAATGGGCTTGCGGGACTGAAAATCATCCAGTTCTTCATAAATGCGGCGGTTATCCTTACCAGTAGCATTAAAGGCCTGAATATTGATTACCATCACATTGATGCCTGCATCGGAGGAGAAGCTTTCCAGAGCAGGTAAATTTTTGGAGCTGTAGATGAAAAAGCGGGCTTTTTTACCATAGCTCTCGCTAAAATGCTCGGCGGTAATATTGAGGGATTTATACACCCCTTCCCGAATGGCGATGCTGGGCACTACGATGATAAACTTGCTCCAGCCGTAACGCTGATTCATCTCAAATATGGTTTTGATATAGCAGTAGGTTTTACCCGTACCAGTCTCCATTTCCACATCCAGGTTAATGGGGCTGCTGGCATTACTGACCACCTTGTCGGATACCGGCAGGTTCTGGCGGGTCTGTACCTGATGGATATTATTGAGCAGCTGAACATCGGACAGTTGAATATCAGCGTTCTTGAACCCTTCGACTGAAGGTATTACCGAGCCGGTTGTTCCTTTGGCTGCCTTGCCGGGGTCAATCTGATAGTTCAAACCGGAGAGGTTGGGTTGTCCGGCAAAACAGTCCACCACTGATTCCACAGCGTTGGTCTGGTAATCCTGTACCTTGAATTTAAGTTTCATCGCTCCGCACTCCTTAGATCGACTTCACTTCAGTGCCAGGGGCCAACTGTTTGAAAATCTGCTCAGCATTGATCTTCACCGCATCGGAGGCAAAGCCATCATCACGGAATACAACTCGCAGTGGGTTTAAAGCAGCGAGCTCTTTAATCAGTTCTTCGGTGATATTAGAATCGAAACAGGCGACAAGGGCGTTGTCATCCACAAAGAAAACGGTTTTGTTGCAGATAGTCTCTTTGCGAATGGGTAGTGTCAGGTCAACACTCCAATCCAGCAGTACTTGAAACAGAAGATCTTCATCGGTGCGGTCTTCCTTAATATTGTTGACCAGCAGTTCAAGGTTGCCTTGGGAGATTTGGTCTGCGGAATAGTAGATTTCTGACATATTACTGGTATCTACTTTTAATACTCGGAAGCCGATATCTTGGTTCCAGTTATGATCACATGGTTTTTTAACAATATTTTCCCCCGCTTTCCTAATTCGATCCTTGGAAAGTTCAGTGATTTTCCTGTATCCGTTTTTAAATGCCTCGGATTTTTCTGAACAATGCTCAGATAGCTGTACCGCTATAAATCTCCTACCACCTCCATCTTCAGCGTTTAGTTCAAATAATGAGTGCGCCGTTGTTCCTGAACCAGCAAAAAAGTCTAATACTAAAGAGTTACTATTGGTAGTAGCTCGCATTAATTCTTTTATCATCTTTACAGGTTTTGGAGTATCAAAGATATCTTTGTTTCCGAGTAGTAAGCCTAAATCCTCTTTTGTTGAGGTGAATGTTCCCATTTCATCAATAATTGAATCAAAAAAGTATTCCTGCTCCTCTTTTTCAAATATTTTTAATCTTGGTATTCCGTCACCTTTCTTAGGAAAAAAAATTCTTCCTTCAGAAATAAGTTTATCCAGTTCGATTTTGGAACAAAAAAACTCCCTTGTAATATCTCTTCCACTAGGCAAAGTTATTGTATAAAAGTTCTTTGACCTAGGGTCTGATTTATCTTCATGTAGACAAATAACACCTGACTCCCAGTTACCTCTCGGATCATTATCAGCATTTGTTTTTTCACCCTTCCAGTTGGGAAGTAATTTAACTTTTTTTATTCTTGTTTCTTTCTTATTTTTATAGGCAATAATTAAATACTCATGAGTGGTTTTGAATCTTAGTATTTTCTTGGTATTACCTTGTTTTCCATTCTTCCTCCAAATGAGCGTGTCTATATTGTTTTCACTAAAAACCTCACCCATAATTTTATGCAGATTACTTATTTCGTGTTCATCAATACTGCAAATCAATATGCCATCATTACATAGAAGATTTCTTGCTATTTTTAGTCTTGAATAAACCATAGACATCCAGTCAGAATGAAATCTGCCATTAGACTCTGTATTTGCAATCAACTGATTTCCTTCAGTGTCATTTTGATTTGATCGTTTTTTGAAATACTGGATATCTTCAGAAAAATCATCAGAATAAATAAAATCATTTCCAGTATTATAAGGTGGATCAATATAGATCATCTTCACCTTACCCAGATAAGTCTCCTGCAACAGCTTCAACGCATCGAGATTATCCCCCTCTATAAATAGATTTTGGGTAGTGTCAAAATCGACACTTTCTTCCCGGCAAGGGCGCAGGGTTTTGGCAATAGGAGCATTGGCGGTCAGCAATGCTTCCCGCTTACCCGGCCAGTTAAGGTGATAACGCTCCTGAGGCCCTTCTACAATGGCACCGGAAAGCTCCTGCTTTAACTGGTCAAAGTCGATAGCCAGTGTAATTTTTCCATCGCTACCTTGTGCTTCCGTCACGCAGCTGGGAAAGAGTGCCCGGATTTTCTCAATATTCTGCTGGGTTAAGTCAGGGCTGTGCATTTTCATTTTTTCCATCAGGGAAAAGCTCCAAATATAGGTTGTAAGATGTGATGAATAGACTTAATAAAGCTGGTTTAGCTGCTGCTGAAGGGTTTTTAACTTGCGGTTCAGTTCTACCTTTCGATTAAACTGTTTTTCTGTTGTCATTTTCTTTTTCATCTGTGACAGTTTTTTTTGCTGGCTGTTAATGTTCGCTACCCGAGCCAGTGTTTGACCAGTGGTCTCAGCCTCACGGGGAGGGACGGGTAACAAAACGGCAAGCATTTGCTGATACAGTGCCGGTAGATTAATGGTCATCGGTAGAGTCACAGCTTCTGTCTTGTCAGAGTTCATCCAGTCAGAGAATAGATAGTCTGAGCAATGCCATTGAGAGGCATCTGCGGCATTACGTTCCTTAAAAGCTGCGGCATAGCGAATTTGCATGGTTTCGCCCCACTGCCGTTTTATCTCAAATATCAGGGGCAGCGGGATGGCCTTATCAATGGCGGACAGCACATCATTGGCCAGCGTTTCACCTTTCAAGGTAATAGTGATGATTTCAAGCTCTGGAACATCTTCATTTGCTGGCAGGTTAATCGTGTCTGGAGCCAGTTTGTAAGCCCAGCGGATTTGCTCTACCTCTTCGACAAAGTGCTTTTTTAACGCTGCCGATACAGTGACTCTTTCATAAATCTTATCTTTGGCAATGATCTGTCCAAACCGGGCCTGTGCCGGAAACTGCCATAGATGATCAAGGGTATTATGATTCAAAGGAGCTATCTCGTGTTATCTTTGTCATCAGCAATGTTCATCCTGGACAACGATGAAAGCGAGTAGTTCAAAGTCATCCAGCCCGGCAATGGTATTTACCAGTGCTGAGGTTGGCCCGCCACTGAACAGGCTGTCGATATCTTTCTCCGCCTTCACATCAATCATGCTTCGAATCGCCTGACTGAGTAGATTGGAGTAGGCAGACATATTTCGACCATCATCGGTAAGCTCGTTAAACCGCTGGCAAGCCAGATGAACAGGTTCTGCCCGGCCTTTGCAGCTAGTGCGAATTAAATCCAGCAGGTGTTTGACCTCAAAGTGGCTGGCGATCATCTCACCCTGATTATCGATGTAAATCAGGTAGTAGGGGTGCAGCCTGTTCTGCTGGTCTTCATTTATGCTGTTATTGAGGTTGCGCAGGGCAAAGAATACACCGGGATTCAAGCCCAGCTCTGGTTGTGCTGGCACTACGGTATGCATTCCGCTAGGCTGGTTGCGGGGTTCGCCAAACTGCTTCACATAGTTGAGCAAGTCCATACGGAACTCATTCAAGCCAAGATCGGTGATGGAAACCCCGGTTTTCAGGTCTTCCAGCTCAATCACTTCTTCCTGCAATCGTTTTAGCTGTTCCTTTCGGTAAGAAACATCGTTAGCCTGAGCGCTGAGAACGTTGTCGTCGCCGGTAGCGGTGACATCCACAATGGTCATGCGGCTCTCCACCCGTTCTTTCAGGTTGATGTACTCATCCAGTGAGATATCAGGCCAGTAGTTCACCAGTTGGATGCACTGGTTGGGGGAGCCGATGCGATCTACCCGGCCAAAGCGCTGGATGATTCGCACTGGGTTCCAGTGGATGTCGTAGTTGATCAGGTAATCGCAGTCCTGCAGGTTCTGGCCTTCGGATATGCAGTCAGTGCCGATGAGCAGATCAATTTCAGCCGGTTCATCTGGTAAAATGGTGGCCTTGGATTTTGACACCGGGGAAAACAGAGTGAGTACTTCCTGTATATCGTAGCCCTTACGCCCAGTTTTCAGCGTCGTTTTAGGGAGACCAGACCCGCCGGTGACCATTGCTGAATGAATATCAAAGGCTGATAAGAGTTCAGGAGCCAAGTGTTTATAAAGGTAGTTTGCCGTATCCGCAAAAGCGGTGAAGATGATTACCTTACGGTTGCCAGTATTTATCGGTCTTTCGATTTTTTCCCTGATATGTTTTTTCAGGTGCTGTAGCTTGGCATCATCTTCCGGCGTTATTTTTGTCACAGAAGCCAGCAAAGCACGAATAAGCTCCAGATCAGCTGCTAAATCCCGTTGCCAGGAAGGCAAGTCCATATCTGTCAGCTTGATTTTGATTTTGTTTCCAATCTCCATATCGTGGTAGGAAGGTAGCTCATCATCATCGGCTTCTATGCTATTGAGGGCTTCGCTCAGGCTAGTTACTTCGGTGGTGCCGCCCCGTTTTTTAAACTCTTCAATAATACCCAGTACCCGCTCGTGATTGTCGTGCAGGGATTGCAGGGTGCTGCGGAAAGCATCTACAGAGCTTTCCAAGCGTTTGAGCAGATTGGTGGTCATCAGGGCCACCAGACTTTTTTCCCTGTCAGCCTGTCGCAGCTTGCCTTTGCCTCCACCAACATCCGTGTCGTACATATCTTCATATTTTTTTAGACGGCTGGGCAATATATAGCTGACGGGCGCATAAACGGAGAGCTTGAGCAGACGCAATTGTTCAAAAATATCATTGAATGATACTACATCAGTTCGGCTAGTCAGTGGGCTGTGGAATGACAATGGTTTGAGCCGCTTGGGGAAGTGGCCGATGTCGCTGGTATCGTAAAAATTCTGGATATGTTTGCGGGAACGGGCAATGGTGACGCTATCCAGTAGTTCAAAGAAATCAAATTCCAGGGCATCAAGAATAGCTTTGGCGGTGCGTTGTTCTGGCTCCAGTTTCGACCAGTTATTAAAGGCTGTTTGGGCGTTGCGGAAAATCTCCTCTACCGTTTTGTTTGTTTTTAACCGTTTGGTGAGATTGGCAGAGTCGCCCTCATAGGCCAAGGCCAGCTGGTTACGAAGGTCGGTGAAGCGGTTGTTAACCGGCGTAGCCGAGAGCATAAGCACCTTGGTTTTTACGCCATCCTTAATCACCTTGTTCATCAGCTTCTGGTAGCGGGTTTCCCGGTCTTTCACCGCATCGTTATTGCGAAAATTGTGGGACTCATCGATCACCACCAGATCGTAGTTGCCCCAGTTGATGCGGTTCAAAGGGGTGCCGAAGGACTCACCGCTGGTACGGCTAAGATCGGTATGGCAGAGCACATCGTAGTTGAAACGGTCTTTGGCGAAGATATTGGTCTTCAGGTTGCGGTTGTAGTTGAGCCAGTTGTCCGATAGTTTTTTCGGGCAGAGCAGCAGCACCGAGCGGTTGCGCAGCTCATAGTATTTCATGACGGCCAGAGCAGTGAAGGTTTTACCGAGGCCAACGCTATCGGCCAGTATGCAGCCGTTGTAGGTTTCCAGCTTGTTGATTATGCCGGTGGCAGCATCTTTCTGGTAATTGAACAGTTTATTCCAGATCAGGGTGTCCTGATAGCCAGTCTGATCGTTGGGCAGGACGTCTTCGTTCAGATCATCCAGGAACTCATGAAAAATATTGTAGAGCAGTAAAAAGTAGACACGCTCTGGTGAATTTTCCTGGTAGACCGATTCGATCTGCTGGCAGATGGTTTCGGTGACATCCTGCAGCTTGGCCGGATCGCTCCAGATTTGCTGGAACAGTTGCAGGTATTGGTTGGTGAATGCGGGTTGATCGAACTTGTGTACAAAGTTGGAGACAGCATTGCCCTGCTGGTAACCTAAATCCACGGCAGTAAAGCCGCTGATGGGAGCAAAGACGCTTTCGTGATCCTTGTCTGAAACTACCGCAAAAGGCTGCATGGGAGCATCGGTTTTGTTGGAGCGGAACTGGGCTTTTTTACGCATCCAGTCGGCGCACTCTTTGGCAATGGCCTTTTGAGTGAGCTTGTTTTTCAGCTGGATTTCAAAATCGGAACCGTAGAGGCTTTTCTCCCGGCCTGCTTTGGGGATGAAAAATTCCCTTTTCTCTTTCTTGAACTTGTCGGTGACTTCATCTGCCACAAAGGTGGGTGAGGTGAAGATAAATTCCAAGGAGTCAATTTTTGACAGCTCTTTTTTCAGGGCTTCATAGGCATATATTGAGAAGCAAGAGGCAGCAATTTTGAGCTTGGAATTTTTGCTGAGTGAGTGTTTTATCTCATCACCTAAAAGTGTATTGAGATTATCAATAATTTCCATCGCAGGCGTTCAGAGGCTCCGTTGATCAGGATTGTGACTGGTTTGCGGCATTACTAATTGATTTATCGGCACGCTACCGCCCGGAGGTGAGCCATGGTCTGTTATTGACCAGGCGGAGCATGGGCCTCGGTAGCTTAGGGTGAAATTTTTACTGCTGAGTAGATTACAGGAAATTAACGCATTGTACCTGCCTTAAAACGGGTTGTTGTATTAGCTATCCCCGAAGGGGAGCTGATCTTTTTTTCTATCAATTTTTCCAATTGGTACTGATTATGAAAAAATGTCATTTTTAAAGGGTGACTAAGGAATAGTGCATTGCTATGGGATATCGCTTTCGTCGAACCATTAAAATTCTGCCCGGTGTTCGTTTAAATCTGTCCAAAAGTGGCGTCAGTGTCAGCGCAGGTGTTAAGGGTGCTTCGGTGACTGCCGGGAAGAACGGCGTCTATGCCAATGTTGGCGTACCCGGTTCCGGACTGTCCTACCGTACCCGAATTGATAAGCCAGGAGGCAGTATGAAAGACCGCGTTGATATCTCTCATATGCGGGTGCCGTCTGCCGAGGACAATATCTACTTTATTCTGGATAGTTCCCACAGGCTGTTGATACAGGATGATGAGGGCAATAGTTTCCCAGAAGAACAAGCCTGGCGCATTCGGCAACATCACTGGGAGGATATGACGGCATTGCTGCGGATGGCGTGCGCACGGTTAAATGGACCGTTATTGGCTATCACTCATATTCATGAGAGTACCCCCAAACCCGACAGCACCTTCGACTGGTCATTATATTATTGCCCACTGGATGAGCCGGTACCGGAAGAACCCGGTTATCAGCCCATTAGCTGGCTTGACCGTCTGCTGCCCTGGCGACGTAAGGCTATTGAAGAGTCAAACCAGCGACTGGAAAGCCAGTACCGAAGCGAACAGGTGGCATGGCAGCGCAAGGTTGATGAACATGAGCAACAGCAAAGAGCACGCTGGAATGACCGGTTTGCCTCGGTTGCCAATGCCACGGCGTTTCTTTATGAGGTTTTAGGACGGCTGGAGTGGCCTCATAAAGTGGATACCCGCTTAATCGTTGATAGCACCATGAAACGGATTGCGCTGGAGACGCATTTTCCCGAGATTACTGAGCTGCCCGGTATTGAATATAAAGTACAGGAAAAAGAGTGGCGGCTTATTTCAAAAGGGTTAACGCCCACCAAAAAAAGAAAGCTGTATATGCACTACGTACACGGCATTGGCTTTCGGCTTATCGGGGAAATATTCAGAGCCATACCTGTACAGACCATCACTTTCACCGGGCATACCCAGCGCCTGAATTCTGCGACAGCGTCGTTTGATGAAGAGTGCCTGTACTCTGTAAAGGTACCCCGTGAAGCGTGGCAGCAGGTGGACTTTTCAACGCTGGATGAGTTGTCTTTACCAGAGTTGATGGCAACCTTTGATCTGCGCAGGAATATGACCAAAACCGGTATCTTCAGAAGTGTTGAGCCATTTTCTGTTATTTCATCAGAACAGTTGGCTATGTCATTGTGAGTGGGGTGGCTTTGGTCCGTGCCTGTTTAAGCAGACTCTCTGTTATGATGGGGCGGAATTTCAAGCTGACTGATCACTCTTCTTATGTACCAAGCCAACCCGACACCCCAAAAACGTGCAACGATGACTGACCATCAACCGATACTGCGACTGGAAGGGGCAGTGGAACGGGTGACGGTTGGACTAAGCCATCAGCTATGCTGCAATATGCAACCCTTTGCTTGATATAACCATTCGTTGTTATCGCAAATAATTGCCTTTGCTATAAATAATCCAGTGCCTGATCAATATCAATTGATAGGAGGGTACAGGTATTAAAGTCATGTCTAAAGGCTCTGAGCGTCTGCAAACGCAGGCTGAGGAAGTAGCAAATAGCGTTAGTCATGGTATTGGGTTCGTTTCTGCAGTGGTTGCTACACCATTTCTTATTATTCATGCAGCGGGGCAGGAAAACACAGGATTTCTGGTTGGTGCCAGTATTTTCTGTGGAACGCTGATTTTTTTATATCTTTCATCGACTCTCTATCATGCCTTACCCGTTGGGCTTCCTAAGCGTGTTTTTAGAGTGATTGAACATGCGGCAATTTTTCTACTGATTGCGGGTACTTACACACCGTTTACATTAGGGGTTCTTTATGGTGTATGGGGATGGTCGATTTTTGGTGCTATTTGGGGGATGGCTGCAATAGGGGTTGGCTTGAAGGTTTTTAGCCGAGGGTCATGGCCGATTTTATCCACTCTTCTTTATTTGCTTATGGGTTGGCTTATTGTTGTTGCTGTTGATCCGTTGCTGGTCAAGGTGCCTGAAGCAGGCTTGTTTTTGCTACTGTCAGGTGGTTTGTTTTACACGGTTGGTGTGTACTTTTTTGCAACAGACTCTCAGCTTTTGTTTGGTCATTTGATCTGGCATCTATTTGTAATGGCCGGTACAGTGTGCCATTACTTTGCCATCTACTGGTACGCTGCTTGAAAGCTGCAAGCGATCTTTCAATGAACAAGTCAACGAAAGCCGTTTTATTGTCTGTTTTTGTGTTCCCTGGTACAGGGCACTTTTTTTTAAAAAAAACTATTCCGGGCATTCTATTATCCGGGACAGCGCTTTTAGCACTTTATGTTTTGGTTTCTAATGGTTTGCATAAAGTTCAGCAGGTTGTTGAAAAAATTCAGAATAGCCAGTCCCAAGCGGATTTTGCGTTGATTTTAGATGTGTTATCAAAACAATCGACAGGGCCTGATACACCCTTTGTTTATATTGCTACAGCTGTATTTCTTATTATATGGTTTATCAGTGCTGTTGATTCATATAGGTTGGGAAACTATGAGGATGTTAATAATTCTCAGAACCACTAACCGAGGTAAATAATCACCAGTCTGTTGGTTAATAGTCTATCCCGGATATTTCATAAACGTGCCCCAGCCTTGCTGATCCTTTGCGGCTCTAGGGGGCAGTAATGGTCGGGGCAGTTTATGAAACATCCGGGCTATGAGCTGCCGTAGAGATGTTGGTGTAAGTATTTTTAATTTTTTTGATTTATGTGTGGTAGCGTACCGACTGATCTGATTTTCTTTGCCATGATGATACTTCCTCCTACTCCATACCCTATTTTATGGATAGGTGGTTAACTCAGAGGTCATTATGAATGAGTCACGTCGAGAAACCGCACCCGTTAATACAAAAAAATCTCCCATTCAA